>JAPPHC010000061.1 GCA_028821145.1 Gammaproteobacteria bacterium
GCGTCATTCTCGCGCTCGGACTGCCGTACCTGAACCGCTTGCTGTTCGGCGGCTAGCGCGGCCTGCTGCTAGCGGCTACAATTCCGCCTCTTGTGTAGGGGCCATAGCTCAGCCGGGAGAGCGCTTGCATGGCATGCAAGAGGTCGGCGGTTCGATCCCGCCTGGCTCCACCAGAATTCTTCACGGAACTTCGGAGTCCCCATCGTCTAGTGGTTAGGACACCGGCCTTTCACGCCGGCAACAGGGGTTCGAATCCCCTTGGGGACGCCACTTTACACACGGACAATTGACTTGGTGATGGTTTCCGAGCTGCTGGATGCGTCCGAGCCGGCCCCGTACGAGGTGCACAGGCCCGGCGCGACGGCGCCCCAGCTGGTGGTTTGCGATCACGCCGCGCGGCGAATCCCGCGGGCCCTTGACCATCTCGGGCTTTCGCCGGAACATCGCGCAAGCCACATCGCCCAGGACCTCGGGGCGGGCGAACTGGCGCTGGCATTGAGCGAACGCCTGAACTCCACCGCCGTGCTCTGCAACTACTCGCGCCTGGTCGTGGACTGCAACCGGGCGCTTACGGACGCTTCCGCCTTTCTCGACCTGAGCGACGGGGTCGAAGTGCCCGGCAACCGGGAGTTGAGCGAACAAGACAAGGAACTTCGGGCTGCAGCCATTTACCGGCCCTATCGCCGCGCAATCGACCGGGAACTGGATCGCCTTTGCTCGATCGTGGAAGCGCCCGTGCTGATCGCGATACACAGCTTTACGCGGTTTCTTGACGGCGAGGACCGGCGCTGGGATTGCGGCGTGCTGTGGGACCGGGACGCACGGATCGCCCGCCCGCTGCTCGACGGCCTGCGCGACGACGGAACGCTTCTGGTGGGCGACAACCAGCCGTATTCCGGGCGGCATCCCGAAGACTTCACCGTTGACCATCACGCCGAGGACCGCAACTTTCCGTATGCGGCGATGGAGGTCCGCCAGGATCTGCTGGACACTCCCGCGAAGCTGGAGCGCATGGCGGACCGGATCCACGCGGCTCTCGAACCTGTCCTTTCCGATCCCCGACTGTATACGCTGCGCGGTTAGTTGGCGTCCCGCCCGAAACCGCGTTATGATTTCCGTCCAGAATAATGAGGACGGGCAACAGCCGCGCGGTGCAAGCGCTCGTCCAGGGAGGCTGAGGGAATGCTGATTCTTACCCGCCGGTCCGGAGAGGCCGTAATCGTTGGCGATAACGTGCGCATTGCGGTGCTGGACATACGAGGCAACCAGGTCCGGCTGGGAGTTGAGGCGCCGCGCGAGGTGACCGTGCATCGCGAAGAGGTATACCAGCGGATTGTCGAAGAGCAAGGCGGTGTGACCGGAGAAGACGAGGAGTCCTAGCGCGGACTCCGCACCAGCGGAGAGGTGGCTGAGCGGACGAAAGCGCTCCCCTGCTAAGGGAGTAAGGGTTGATAGCCCTTCGTGGGTTCGAATCCCACCCTCTCCGCCACAATCCGGAACGAGCGAGACCGCATGAAGTCCACGCCAATAATCAGACTGACCCGCCGGGCTTTTGTCGCGGCCGGGGGATCGCTCGCGCTGGCCGTGTACCTGCCGCAAGGGCGGTCCAGCGAAGCGGAAGGATTTCGGCCCAGTGCCTGGATCGGGATTGATCCCGGCGGCGACGTCTCGTTTGTATGCGACCGCACGGACATGGGGCAGGGCAGCCCCTGGGCGCTGGCCCGCATCGTCGCCGAAGAGCTGGAGGCGCCCTGGGAGCGCGTATCCGTTGCGCCCATGCCCGACAACCCCGCCGGCTGGCCGCGATCCATGGGCACCGGCGGCAGCACGGCGGTAAGCGGTTCCTACGACCTGCTCCGCAAGGCGGCGGCCTCGGCCCGCGAGATGCTGCGGCTGGCCGCGGCGGTGGAGTGGGGCATCAGTCCGTCCGAATGCGTCTGCCGTGACGGCGTCGTGACCAATCGCGCCACGGGCGCCCGGCTGGGTTACGGCGCGCTGACCGCATTCGCCGCGCAACTGGACCCGCCCCAGGACCCTCCTCTCAAGGATGTGTCCGAATACCGTCTGGTCGGCAGGTCGTTTCCGCGGCCGGACGTCCCACCGAAGACGCTGGGCACCCAGCGCTATGCCAGCGACGTGCGCCTGCCCAGGCAGATGACCGCGCTGATCGATCGGTCGCCCTGGCCCGGCTCGGTGGGGCGGCGCGCCGTCTACGATGCGTCGGCGGCCCTGAATCTGCCGGGCGTGGCGGATGTCTTTGAAATTCCGGGTGACGAGCACCGGCCGCCGGGTGTGGTCGTGCTCGCCGACGATTTCTGGCAGGCGCACAAGGCGCGGACGGCGCTGGAAGTGAGGTGGGTTGCACCGGAAGGCGGCTCGGCGTCGGGAACGATCGATCCTGAAGCCGATTTTCGCCGCCGGTTGGTTACGGCCCTGTATGAACCGGCTCCCCTGGCGCGCAGCGAGGGCAATGTGCAGGAAGCGCTGCAAGGCCCCGGTGTGCGCCGGGTCACGGCACAGTACGAGGCTCCGTTTCTTCATCACGCCACGATGGAACCGATGAATTGCACTGCGGATGTCCAGGTGAATCGTTGCGAGGTTTGGGCGCCGACCCAGGCCCAGACCCGGGCCCAGCAAGTCGCGGCGAAGCTGACCGGCCTGCCCATTGAAGCCGTGCACATCTACACGCCCGCGCTGGGCGGAGGCTTCGGACGCCGCCTGGAAAACGATTACGTTGCCGAAGCCGTGCTTGCTTCCCAATACGCCGGCCGGCCCGTAAAGGTGATGTGGACGCGCGAGGACGATATGCAGCATGGCTATTTCCGCCCCGCGGCGATCAGCCTGATGCACGGTGCGCTGGACGAAGCGGGAGAATTGACGGTCTGGCGACAGCGCGTCGCCTCCCCGTCCGTGCTCCGGCAGCTGCGGGGGATGGATATCGAAGTGGATACCGCGGCCCTGCACGGCGTCGCGGACTTGCCATACCGCGTGTCGAACCTCGAAGTCAGCCATGGCGAGGCGAGGTCGCCGGTCAACGTGGGCTTCTGGCGGTCCGTGGGCCATTCATTCAACTGTTTTTTCGTCGAGACCTTTGTCGACGAACTCGCCAACGCCGCCGGCCGCGACCCGTACGCTTTCAGGCTGTCCCTGCTGCCCGAGCAGTCGCGTATGTCGGCCGTGCTTGCCCTGGCGGCGAAGGAGGGTGGCTGGGGCAGGCCGCTCGGACCGCAGAGCGGCCTCGGCATTGCCTGTTCGGCAAGTTTCGGCTCCTATGTGGCGCAGGTGGCCCGCGTATCGGTGGTGCGCGGCGAGCTGCGCATCGAGCGCATTGACTGCGCGGTGGATTGCGGACTGGCGGTGGATCCCGCCACGCTCGAAGCGCAGGTCAGCGGAGGAATCCTCTATGGCCTTACCGCGGCCCTGCACGGCAGGATCCACTTCGACGGGAATGGCGTAAAGGAACGGAATTTCGACAGCTACAGGATGCTGCTCATGAACGACACACCCGAAATCCGCGTGCATATCGTCAACAGCGGCGCCCCGATCGGGGGTATAGGCGAAGTGGGCGTGCCGCCTGCCGCACCGGCGGTGGGCAATGCGATTTTCGCAGCGCTGGGCAAGCGCTTGCGCGCGCTGCCCTTTGAGGTTCCGGCGGCGCAGAACGCCCCGGTGGAGGAACAACTCTGATGAAACGATGTTTTCGCGTCGGCGCCATTGCGGTCGCCGTGGGAATGCTGCTTGGCGGGTGCCAGGCGGGCAACGACTCCGACCAGGCGAGCGTTCCGATACGGTTTACGGAGGAGGCCGCAGAGCGCGGGATCGAAGACATCGGGCTGGACGGCGCCGGTGTTGGGTTTATTTTTTTTTATGTTTAGGGGTATTCCGATATCTACATCACCAACAACGACAGCGGAACACTCGGCCACGAATTCCGAAATCGACTCTGGGAAAACGACGGAAACGGCTATTTCACCGACGTGGCGGAAGCCCGCGGCGCAACCAACGAAGGGGGCCTGGGGCGCGGGATTACTTTCGGCGACTACGATCTCGACGGCGACGACGACCTGGTGGTGGCGAACATGCAATCGGGCGCGCGGGGCGGCTACGATCCCCCGGTAACCCTGTACCGCAACCGGCTGGCCGAGACCGGCGTGCCGGATTTCGAGGACGTTACCGCCGACAGCTGGCTGATTCGCGAGGGCGTGTACGAGGACGAATCCAACGGAGGCATCACCGCCACGTCCGGCGGCGTCGGCTTCGGCGATTACGACGGCGACGGCTGGCTGGACCTGCTGTGGCGTTCCGCCGACTACGACGTCGAGCAGGCGCTGTTTCGCAATAGTCGCGGCGGAGAGTTCGAGGACGTGACCGAGGCCGCCGGCGTGTTGCTGCTCAAGGACATGAAGGAAGCCAACAGCCAGGGGTCGCCCGGCTGGTTCGATTTTGATTTCGACGGAGACCTCGACCTTCTTTCGCCGCAGGAAGGCGGGCCCAACGCGCTCTATCTGAACCAGGGTGACGGCAAGTTTGCGAACATCACGCGCTCGAGGCAGCCGCCTGCCGGCTGGGCTTTCCTGAATCCCGGCAACGCGAACGGCGTCTGCCTGGGCGACGTGGACAACGACGGCGACATCGACGCCTATCTGCCCAACGCCGACCAGGCCAACCGCCTGATCCGCAACGACTTCGCCGAGACCGGCGCGGCCGGCTTTACGGACATCACCCTGGCTTCGGGCGCAGGGGACCCGGGCGGCGCTCGGGGCTGCACGATGGGCGATTACGACAACGACGGCTGGCTGGACATCTATGTGAGCAATGGCGGACTGTCCAACGTGCTGATCAACGACATCATTGAGGACCTGCCGTACTTCGTTCAGTTCTACATCGCCTTCGAGCCCGGCAACAATGCGTTGCTGCGCAACAACGGTGACGGAACTTTCTCGGACGTGACCGCCGGTTCAGGCGCCGAGGGCTACAGCATCGGCGCGGGAGTGGCCAGCGGCGACGTCAACGGCGACGGCTTTACCGACATCGTCGGCACCGCGCGAACCTTCTACAACCGCGGGGAGATGCTGTCGGATCCGCAGCGCAATTTCCTGTGGCTGAACCAGGGCAACGACAACCACTGGATCAAGGTGCGCCCGGAAGGCCAGCGGCTGAACGCCCGGATACGGGTGGTTTCCGGCGACCTGGTTCAGTGGCGCGAGATCTTCTCGTCCACCGGCTACAACTCGGTGGACGAACCGGCGCCGGTCTTCGGCCTGGGAAGCCGCGACGGCGTGGACCGCGTTGACGTTTGCTGGGCCGACGGCCGTACGCAGACGGTCCTGGACCCGCCCGTGGATCAGGAACTGCTTGTGTCAGCGGCTGCCCTGGAACCGCCCGGCGCCAGCAGCCAGACCAGCGACGCCCAGACGAGCAGCACCGCCTGCGCGCCGGCCATCAGCAGGAACGGCGCCCAGGGCGTGGACGCACTGAACAGCGCGCCTCCAACACCTGCAGCCAGGATGATTCCCACGGAACCGAACACGCTCAGCAAGCCGATCACAGCGCCCCGCTCGCGCGGCGGCGCCTCCTGACCGACCAGAGCCATGCTGCTCATGATGGCGCCGGCCATCGCCGCGCCCAACAAGGCGAACAGAGGCAGCATGCGCAGGTCGAGCGGCGATTCCACGAAGTAAAGCGCACCGTAGGCGACGACCGATAGCGCGAGCGACAGGACCGCCCCCGCTACCCGGTTGATCCGGTCGAGTATGGATCCGAAGATGAACGACCAGGCCACCGCGAAGACCTGCATGACCGCAAAGGGAAGAAACACCTGGTATTGCGCGACCGCGGCTTCTCCGCCGGCCGCTTCTTCGGCCATCGTGGCCCAAAGCGATACGAACAATCCGGCCACGACCATGTCGCCCCGTGACGTCATCGCGGTCATATAGGCCAGGAGGATGCGCGGGTTCCTCGCCTGGCGAAACCCGGCCGCCACGAGTTTGGACCACCGCGGACGCTTGTGCGCGGACTCCGGCACTCCGCCCTTGAGGCCGAAACGGAAAACAAGAACGGAAATGAAGCACACCAGGGCTGCCGCGCCATAGGCGTAGCGGCCGGCGGCAACCGGCTCCATGCCGGCATCCTGCAGCCATTTGGGCAAGGCCGAAACCAGACGCGTTGCGAAGACGATGCCCAGGGCGTTGAACGCCGAACTGAATCCAACCACGCGCCCGCGCGAGGATTCCACGGGATAGTCGTTCTGGATCGTGGCGGTCATGGATGCGACCGCCGCCACGCCCACGCCGAAGATGACCCGGAAGTACATCAGATGAATGACTTCCGTGGCCCAGGGATACAGGGCGTAGCTGAGTCCGATCAGGCCGATTCCCAGCATGATGACCGGTCGCCGGCCGATGCGGTCGGCCAGCATCCCGCAGGGCCAGATCAGCAAAAGGGCGATGATCTCCGTCATCCCGGTGAGTTGCCCGGTAATGGCCCCGGCAACGCCCTGGTCCGTGATCCCGAGATGCTCGGTGAGGATGTACGGCTGGGAAAAGTTCATGTTCGTCATCATCCCGATACAGATCAGGGATGCGTACATGTAGGTCCAGAAGTGCCGGACCGTCACGCCCGTTGCGAGTTGGATCTGCCCTATGCGCGCGCCGGCGCTACGGTCAATGTCGATCATCGAATGGTCCAAGTGCCGTGTCCGGCTCATATTGTCGCATCAGCGCGTTTCCACGCAGTCGCCCGCCAACTGAAGCGCGGTGTCGCCCCCTTCCTGACAGGAGCGTCGCGAAGTGGCTCCAGAAGGAAGGGGGCGACACCGCGCGAAGGACAGCCGCAGAATTGCGGAAACTGGTGCAGAATTGCCCGCGGTGGCGGCGGACGATTGACTGAATGCTGGGTGTAGACGACAGGCTGGTGACCCCGGCCACGATGAAGTGGGTCAGGGTGGGCCTGATTGCCGGCATCGCCACGATGCCGATGACCATCCTGCTCTACTACGTCCTCGGGCTCGCGGTCGATGCCGCCTGGCAGGGCAGCAACCTCGTGCGCCAGTGGTTCTGGCTCCTGGCCGGCCTCGTGCTTGCGAAAGCGGTCCTGGCCTGGGTGTTCCGGACCGGACAGTTCAGGGCCTCCAGCGAGGCCAAGCTGAATGTGCGCGACCGCATACACAAGAAGGTCGTCGAACTAGGCCCCGGGCTTCTCGGCAAACGGCGGACCGGAGAGATCGCCAACATCGCGACCGAGGGCGTGGAGTACCTGGACTATTACTTCAGCGTCTATTTCGTCCAGATATGGGTGGCCATCGCCATTCCCGTCATGCTCTGCGCGGCGATCTTCTGGATCGACTGGGTCGTGGGCCTGTGGATGCTGGCGGGCGTGCCGCTGACGCCCCTGTTCGTGGGTTCCTCGGCGCGCGGATTCCGGCGCATCAGCGCGCAGAACGAGGACGTGAAGAACCGCAACAGTTCCCAGTACCTGGATTCGATCCAGGGCATGACAACGCTGAAGATGTTCAACCAGGAAAAGGCGCGCGGCAGGGAGATGGAAGCGGGGAACGAGGCGCAGCGTCGCACCACGATGAAGCTGCTGGCCGTGGCCCAGTCGCAGTTCATCTTCCTGGAACTCGGGTTTGCCCTGTTCTCGACGGCGGTGGCCATGGCCGTGGCCCTTTACCGGTACTCGGGCGGCCATGTCAGTCCCGGCGAAGTACTCGCGGTGGTGCTCATCAGCCTCGAGTTCAGCCGCACGCTGCTGCTCATCGGCGAGTTCTTCTTCGCCGGCGCGCTGGGCCGCGAGGTGGCGCGGCAGGTGCGGGAGTTTCTGGATGAGAAGGCCCCGGTGCGGTTCACGGCGGGAGAAGAATCGACGGAATTGCCCGCTGACCAGGTGAGCATCCGTATCAGGGACGTGTCCTTCACCTATCCCGGCGCCGATGCGCCCGCGGTGCGTAATTTCTCGATGGACCTCGACCCGGGGGAGACCGTGGCGCTGGTCGGCCGCAGCGGCTCCGGCAAGACCACGGTGACCAACCTGCTGCTGCGGACGCTGGACCCGGATTCAGGCGAAATCCTGTTTGGCGGAGTCCCGGAACGCGAACTGTCTCTCGAGCGGATACGCAGGCAGATCGCCCTGGTTCCCCAGGATCCGTTCCTGTTCTACGGGTCCATCGCGGAGAACCTGCGGGTTGCCCGGGAAGAAGCTTCGGACGATGAACTCTTCGAGGCGCTCAAGGGCGCCGAACTGTTCGATTTCGTAGAAGCCTGCCCCGACGGACTGGACACGATGGTCGGAGACCAGGGCATGGCCCTGAGCGCGGGACAGGCCCAGCGCCTGGCGATCGCCCGCGCCATTCTCAAGGACGCGCCCATCGTCGTTCTCGACGAGCCGACGTCGCAGATCGACGTGGAAACGGAAACCGCCCTGCACCAGGCCCTGCAGCGCCTTACGCGCGGCAAGACGGTCCTGCTGATCGCCCACCGCCTGAGCACGATCGAACAGGCCGACCGTATCGTCGTCATGGCGGACGGCGCGGTGTCCGAGAAGGGCACGCGCGACGAGTTGCTTGCTCACGGCGGCATCTACGCCGGCATGATCCGGACCAAGAAGGAGCTGGAAAGCCTGGCGGAGGCGCCGGCATGATGCCCGCATCGAGCAACGCGCGGGTCATCCGGCGGCTCTTGGGCCACATGAGGCCCTTTGGCTGGATCATGTGCATTTCGCTGGCCGCCCGCATCGTCAAGATCGTTGCGCAGGCCGCCGTGCTTGGCATCGCGGCCGCCGGCGTAGGCATCTACGTGGCCGCCCACGAACCCGGGGCCGTCAACTGGGACGTGATCTTCACGCAGGTGAAGTGGATTGCGATAGCGGGAACGACCGTCGGCGTTGCGTCGTATATCGAACAGTACACCGGCCATTACGTCGCGTTCAGGATCCTGGCGGCGTTCCGCAATATCTTCTACTACGCGATGCTTCCGCTGGCGCCGGCCCGCACGGCCAGGCTGCAGTCCGGCGACGCGGTCAGCCGGGTCATGTCGGACTGCGAACGGGTCGAGCCCTTCTACGCCCACACCATCGCCCCGGCGGTCGCCGCAATCTGCGTTCCCGGCGCAATTCTGGCGTGGTGCTACAGCGTGCATCCCTCCTTTGTTGCGGTATTGGTTCCGTTCTACCTGGCCACGACCTTCGTTTTGCCCTGGCTGGTGGCGAAGCTGGGCGGCGATGGAGTGGCCTACCGCGAGCAGCTTGGACAGGTCAACGCCTACGTGGCCGACAGCATTCAGGGCGTTCGCGACACGGTCGCGTTCGGTTACGAGAAACGCCGCGGCGAGCAGCTCTGGCGCATCGGCGCCACGATGCAGGAAGGACAGGACAAGCTTTACGGGGCCGACGCCACCCAGCGCGCGCTGGGAGAAGTCTTCGTTACCGTGGGCATTCTGGCAGCCGCCTGGTGGGGCATCGAGCTGACGCTTGCCGGGCGGATATCGGCTTTAGTCGATCTGCCCGCAATCATCGCCGTGTCGGTGATCGGCTTCTACACGTCGATCGGACTCGCCAACAATTACACGGACTTTCGCGTTTCGATCATTGCGGCGCGCCGCCTGTTCTCGATGATGGACGAACCGCCGGCGGTGCGGGAATCGGCCGGCGCGGCGGACGGCGGCGCGGAAACCGCCTCGCTGCATTTCCGCAACGTTACCTTCGAATACGAATCGGACGACTCCGAGTGGAGCCGCGGCGGCAGGGTGCTGGAGGACTTCTCGCTCGACATCGAGGCCGGCCGGCACGTGGCGCTGGTCGGTCCCAGCGGAACGGGGAAATCGACGCTCGTCAACTTGCTCCTGCGTCACTGGGACGCCGAAAGCGGCGAGATTGCCGTCGGCAACCGTCCCGTCAGCGATTTCTCACTGGAAGCCCTGCAGCAGCAGTTCGCCGTGGTGTCCCAACGCAGCTACATCTTCAACGAATCCATCGGCGAGAACATCCTGTTCGGCCGTCCCGGGGCATCGCGGGCGAAGGTGGAGGCGGCGGCGAGAGACGCCGGATTGAGCGAGTGGATCGCCTCATTGCCAAACGGCTACGAATCGCCGTGCGGCGAGCGCGGCAGCAAGCTGTCCGGCGGTCAGCGGCAGCGCATCGCCATTGCCCGGGCCATTCTGAAGGGTGCTCCGATCGTGCTTCTGGACGAGCCTACCTCCAGCCTGGACGTGGAAACGGAGAAGGGCGTGATGGAAGCCCAGCGGCGCCTGTGCCGCAACAAGACCACGCTGACGATCGCGCATCGGCTATCGACCGTGGTCGACAGCGACGAAATCCTGGTCATGATCGAGGGAAAAATCGCCGAACGCGGTACCCATCAGGAACTGATGGCCGCCGGCGGCTGGTACGCGCAGATGTTCACGCTGCAGCTCGACGAAGTGGACGCCGCGCTGGTCGCCTGAGAACGACGCGGTTCCGGATCAGTGTCTGCCCATGGCGGCTCTGGGCCCCGGCTTCCAGTCGCCCGGCGCCACCACCCAGACAACGAGGGCCACTACGAGCACCACGGCCTGCGCGCCGGCTATCAGCAGGAACGGCGCCCAGGGCGTCGCCGCGCTGAACAGTTCGCCGCCGTAGGTGGCGGCAAGGATGATACCGGCCGAACCGAACAAGCTCAGCAGGCCTATGACGGCGCCGCGCTTGGCCGGCGGCGCTTCCTGCCCTACCAGCGCCGCGCTGCTCATCATGCCGCTGGCCATGGACGCGCCCAGCAGTGCAAACAGCGGCAGCATGCGCAGGTCCAGTGGCGTTTCCACGAAATACATCGATCCATAGGCGACGATCGACATCGCCATCGACAGAACCACCCCTGCAACCCGGCTGACGCGGTCCAGTATCCAGCCGAACACGAACGACCAGCCCACGGCGAAAATCTGGACTACGGCAAACGGCAGCCATACCTGGTATTGGGCCACGGCAACGTCGCCCCCGGCGGCCCGCACCGCCGTGCTGGCCCACAGGGACAGGAACAGGCCGGCCACCACCAGGGCGCCGCGCGCCGGTACCGTGTACAGGTAGGCCAGCAGGATGCGCGGGTTCCTCATCTGCTCGACGCCTGAGCGGATCAGGGACCACCAGCGGGGCCGCTGCCGTACCTCTTCGGGCACGCCACCCTTCAGGCCGAACCGGAATACCAGCAGCGACACGAAACACACCACGGCGGCCGCGCCATAGGCGTAGCGGCCCGCGGCCACCGGCTCCATGCCGGCGTCCTGCAGCCACTTGGGAAGCGCCGACACCAGGCGGGTTGCCAATACGATGCCGAGCGCGTTGAAGGCCGAACTGAACCCGATCACGCGACCGCGCGAGGACTCGGTGGGATAGTCGTTCTGGATCGTGGCCGTCATGGCCGCTGCGGCGGCCACGCCGATGCCGAAGATCACCCGCATCGCCATGAGTTGCGGGACTTCCGTGGCCCAGGGATACACGGCGTAGCTGAGTCCGATGGTGCCGATCCCCAGCATGATGACCGGGCGGCGCCCTATGCGGTCGGCCAGAATGCCGAACGGCCAGATCAGCAGCAAGCTCATGATTTCCGTAATCAGCGTGAGCTGGCCGGTGATCCTGCCGGCTTCGCCCGGATTGGCAATTCCCAGGTGCTCGATAAGAATGTACGGCTGGGAGAAGTTCATGTTCGAAATCATCCCGATGCAGATCAGGGACGCGTACATGTAGGTCCAGAAGTGCGTTATCCGCACTCCCGTAGCCAATTCGATATTTCCTATCCGCCCGGTCATGCCTTCTCCTCCCAAAGACCGCCAGCCATCATATCCCACGCAGGAACTTGCAAATGCTTGCAGCGTGGTCTAGGTTGGAAGCGGGCAAGCCGGCCAGGCAATCGCCGGTCGCTCCGGGTTTTCCGGTGCGGCGGGAGGAAAGTCCGGGCTCCGGCGGACGGGACGCCAGGTAACGCCTGGGGGGCGCAAGCCTACGGAAAGTGCCACAGAAAAGATACCGCCCCGCTCCCTTCGGGTCGAGCAGGGTAAGGGTGAAATGGTGCGGTAAGAGCGCACCGCGCGGCCGGCAACGGCCGTGGCAGGGTAAACCCCGTCTGGAGCAAGGCTGAATAGGGAAGCAATGCGTATGTCCGCACGCGCTTCCGGGTAAGCTGCTTGAGGCCGTTGGCGACGGCGGCCCTAGATGAATGATTGTCCTCGACAGAACCCGGCTTATCGGCCGGCTTGCCCCTTGTCTCTCAGGCGGCGGATCAGGCTGGAGGTGTCCCAGCGGCCGCCGCCCATGGCCTGAATCTCCGCGTAGAAACAGTCCACCAGTTCGGCCACGGGGAGTTCGGCGCCGTTGCGCTCCGCCTCGTCCATGGCGTAGCCGAGGTCCTTGCGCATCCAGTCCACGGCGAAGCCGAATTCGAACTCGTCGGCCAGCATCGTGGCGTGGCGGTTGTCGAGCTGCCAGGACTGGGCCGCTCCGGCGCCGATCAGGCGCGCGACCTGCTCGCCGTCGAGGCCGGAGCGCTGCGCGAAGTTCAATCCTTCCGAGAGCGCCTGCACGAGGCCGGCGATGCAGATCTGGTTGACCATCTTGGTGAGCTGGCCCGCGCCGGCCGGCCCCATGAGATCGATTCGCGCGCCGTAGCATTCGAGCAGCGGAAGCACGCGGTCGTAGTCCTTGCCGCGTCCGCCCGCCATGATCGCCAGCTTGCCGTTCTCGGCCCCGGCCTGACCTCCGGATACGGGCGCATCCACAAAAGCGAAACCGCGCTCGCGCGCACCGGAGTCCAGTTCGCGCGCGAGTTCGGCCGAAGTGGTTGTGTGATCGACCAGAACCGCCCCGCCGCGCATGCCTGCAAACGCGCCGTCCTCCGCCAGCGTCACGGCGCGCACGTCCTCGTCGCGCCCCACGCAGGCGAACGCGAACTCCGCGTCCCTGCAGGCCTCGGCGGGACTGGCCGACGCCGCGCCGCCGTATTCCTTCACCCAGCGCTCGGCCGTGGAGCGCGTGCGGTTGAATACCGTGACCGCGTGCCCCGCGCGCGCCAGGTGCCCGGCCATCGGGTAGCCCATCACCCCCAGCCCCATGAACGCCACCCTGGCCATTCCGCTGAAATGCAGCTCAGGCCTTGGGCAGGGTCACGCCGGTCTGTCCCTGGTACTTGCCGCCGCGGTCCCGGTACGAGGTTTCGCACTCCTCGCCCGCCTGGAAGAAAATCATCTGCGCGACGCCCTCGTTGGCGTAAATCTTGGCCGGCAGCGGAGTGGTGTTCGAGAATTCCAGCGTCACGAAACCTTCCCATTCCGGCTCCAGCGGCGTGACGTTCACGATGATGCCGCAGCGAGCGTAGGTGGACTTGCCCAGGCAGATCGTCAGCACGTTTCTGGGAATGCGGAAGTATTCGACCGTGCGCGCCAGCGCAAACGAATTGGGCGGGATAACGCAGTGATCGCCGCTCAGCGACACGAAGCTCTTGCTCTCGAACTGCTTGGGGTCGACGACCGCGGAGTGGATATTGGTGAACACCTTGAACTCGTTGGCGCAGCGCACGTCGTAGCCGTAGCTCGAAACGCCGTACGAGATCACCGACTTGTCTCCCACGCGGCGGACCTGCTGTTCGGCGAAAGGCTCGATCATGCGGTGCTCGATGGCCATCCGCCGAATCCAGCTGTCCGGGCCGATGCTCACGAGTTTCCGCCGGACTCCCTATTTCAGCCAGTCGGCCCGCATCGCAAGCGCCGCATCCTCGCCCCAGGCGAATTCGTACGCCTCGATGATCACCGTGCGCCTGTCCTTGCGCCAGATCTCCCAGCGGGCGGGCAGCCATCCCAGTTCGCGCGCGTACCAGAGGTACTGGAAGTTCTCGGATCCTTCGCGCTGGCGGCGGTACTTGACGGTCTGAAGCTCCCCGGCGCGCGTGCTGAGCGTTTCCTTGCCGAGTTTTTCGCCTTTGTACAACTTGAGCTTTCCGCCTTCGAGCGTGGGCTCCACGTTCATTGGACGGCCCGATGCGATGTCCAGCATGGTCTGGATTTCCCACGACTTGCGGTCCATCACGCGCGTATCCAGCGCAACCTCCAGCAGTTCCTCCTTATCGCTGAAGACGGCCAGGCTCGCATCCCGGTCATAGGCGATCTCCACCAGTCCGTCCCTGTTGCCGTCGCAGGATCGGCACAGGTAACCCAGCGGCTGCACCATGCCGTCTTCATCGAGCACGAAACGGGTGCTCTCCAGGGCGTCGGAAGCGATGACCAGGCGGGCCAGGCCCAGACCGCGGGAGTAGGTTTCGTAAACGAAGCCGTTGCCGTCGCGGCGGACCAGGCTGAGGCTCAGCGCGCGCTGGCCGAACGGCGCATCGACGTCGTACAGCACGCCGATGCTGTCGATGCCCCGCTGCGCCTCGGCGACTTCGGAAGCCATCGCCGGCCCGGAAAGCGCCACCAAAAAGGCCGCAATGGCCGCCCGCGCGGGAATCACAGGAGTTGTCCTTCTTCAAACACCACGGGTTCGCTCAAATCGCTTCCGTCCAGTATCGCGTGCCGTGCGCCCATCGTCAGGCGGCCCTGCGACATCCATTCCAGGACGCGAGGATACAGGACATGTTCGCAGGCTTGAACCCTGGCGCGCAGCGTGTCTTCGTCGTCGCCCCGGCCGACCCGGATGCGCGCCTGGGCGACGCGGGGGCCGGCATCGAGATCTTCCGTCACGAAATGCACGGTGGTTCCGTGCCAGCGGTCTCCCGCGGCCAGCACCCTTCGGTAGGTATCGAGGCCGGGGAATCTGGGCAGCAGCGACGGATGAATGTTCAGCACTCGCCCCTTGTATTCACTGCACAGCTCCGGCGGGAGGATGCGCATGAAACCGGCCAGCACCAGCACGTCGGGCGAGAGCGCCCGCAAGCGTGCCGCGATTTCGTCCCACCATGAGCGCGCGTCCGGGGAATCGCCGCGGGGCATGGCAATGGCCGGTATTCCCGCGCGGCGGGCGCGCTCGAGCCCCTGCGCATCGATCCGGTCGCTGATCGCGCCGACCGGCTCGATGCCCGGCGATCCCGAAGCCGCGCGGTCAAGGATGGCCTGAAAGTTCGTGCCCGTGCCGGAGAGCAGAACGACGGTTCTCAAGCTCACGGCCCTAGTCAAGCGTCACGCCGGCGCCGGTTTCCACCCGGCCGATTTCGTGAACCTCCTCGCCCGCCGCAGCCAGGTCTTCGCGCACCCCCGCCGCCTGTTCCGGCGCCACGGCAAGGACCAGGCCGATACCGCAGTTGAAGGTGCGCAGCATCTCGTCGCGTTCAACCGGCCCCTCGCGGCTCAGCCAGTCGAAGACCGCCGGCCAGGCCCAGGCGCTGGTGTCGATCCTGGCGGCAAGGCCGTCCGGAACGATGCGTTCGACGTTTTCCGGCAGGCCTCCGCCGGTGATATGGGCAATCGCTTTCAACCGCCCCGATTGCGCCAGCGGCAACACGGACCGGATGTAGATCCGGGTGGGCTCGCACAGCGCGTCGATCAGGCTGCCGTCCAGGGCCCGCACACCGCCCGCTCTTTCCACGATTCGGCGCACCAGCGAGTAACCGTTGGAATGCGGTCCGGACGATGACAGGCCCAGCAGAACGTCGCCCTCCACGATTCCGCCGCCGTCCAGCAGCCGGTCCTTCTCGGCCACGCCCACGCAGAATCCAACGAGTTCCAGTCCGTCATCGACGTAGGTGTTGGGCAGCTCCGCGGTCTCGCCGCCCAGCAGCGCGGCGCCCGCTTCCCTGCAGCCGCGAACGATGCCCTTCAGCAACGGTTCCAGGCGGTCGGGATCCAGGCGGTTGGCCGCGCAGTAGTCGAGGAAAAACAGGGGCTCGGCCCCCATGGCCAGCAGATCGTTTACGCACATGGCCACCAGGTCCACCCCCGGCGCTTCCATGCGGCCCGCTTCGCCGCACAACCTGAGCTTGGTGCCGACACCGTCGGTGCCCGCCACCAGCACGGGCTCGCGATATTTTCCGCTGGGCACCTCGAACAGACCGCCGAAACCGCCAATACCGCCCAGCACGCCGGGGCGGTGCGTTTCCCGTGCCAGCGGTGCGATACGGCGGACGATTTCCGCGCCACGCTCAAGGTCCACGCCGGCGCCGCTGTAGGTGATCGGTTTGCTCACTCAATCCCTCTCTTTGGGGAAGCCGCACATCCTATAATGCCCGTTTCCATGCTTTCGCGTATCGTGCCGTTGGCCCTGGCCCTGACGCTGTTGCCGGCGTCCGCCGCAACTTTAGCCCAAACGTCCTTCAGTTCAACCGCGCCGTTGCCCGACTCGAGTCAGGAGGGTAGGGACGCGGCCCTGCAGGACGCGCTCGCGCGATTGCTGGTCAGGATTACCGGGCGCAGGGGCGCGGCCGAACTCGCCGACCGCTTCCCGCCCGCCACGAGCATCGTGCGGCAGTTCCGCGTCATCAACGGGGGGCGTCTGGAGGCGCAGTTCGACGAGCCGCTGGTTCGTCGGGTCCTCGAGGAGGCCGGCGAGGGCATCTGGGAAGGCGGCAGGACCGGCCTTTACCTGTGGCTGGTGGTGAACGACGGAGAAAGGTGGCTGTTCCGGCCGGTGGGTTTCGCCGACACGCCGCCGCAAGCCATGAACGTCCGCAACGTCTTCAGCGGCGCGCTGAGTCAGACCTTCGAGGAAGTTTCGGCGCTGCGCGGCATCGAAATCGACTTCGCGCCCGAACCGGAGCGGCAGGCGGCCGGGCAATGCGCCGAGAAGCTTTGGATCGGTGATTTTGCCTGCCTGCCGGACGACGACGATCGATTGATGGTCCTGGGAAGGGTGGCGGTTCCCGGAGCACTGGAAGATATCGAGTGGAGATTGCGCGAGGACGGATTCTGGCGAACGGTATGGACAAGCGACGCTGCCGAAGCGGTCCACCGCGTGACGGACATGCTGGCCGAGCGTTTCATGGCCAGCCAGGGACCCGTGCGCTCGTACGTCCTGCAGGTGGCACCTGTGCCGAACCTTGAGGCGTACGCAAGCCTCAAGGAGGGCCTGAACTCCCTGCAGGCGGTGCGGGAGTGGCAGGTGCAGGGGGCCGCGGGAGACGAGCTGAGGCTGCGAATTACCACCCGGACAGCCGAATCGCCGCTGCGCGAGGCGCTGGCTTCCCTGGGGATTACATTTGAACTGACCAGGACGGGCACATGAGCCTCAAGCGCCACGTTCCGAACCTGATCTGCGTGTTCCGGCTCTTGCTCGCGCCGGTCATCGTGACGGCCCTTGCCCGCGGCGCCTACGGTCAGGCGCTGCTGCTGCTGGCCGTCGCCGCCGTTTCCGACTGGCTGGATGGTTTCCTGGCCAAGCGCTGGGGGCTGGACAGTTATATCGGTTCGATCCTGGATCCGATGGCGGACAAGATTCTGATTGCCAGCGTTTACGTCACCCTGGCCGTGCTCTCGCATGTTCCGGTCTGGCTGGCGGTCGTGGTTATCGTGCGCGACCTTGTGATCACGGTCGGCTGGCAAACCTTCCGCGTAATGAGGGGCGAGCTGCGCCCGCGGCCCTCCCGGGTAAGCCGGCTGAACACCTTCGTGCAGATCATTCTGGGGGTGGCCGTGATCGCCACCCAGGCGTTCGGCGGGTTTATTCCGGCGGACTGGATTCAGGTCGGCGGGGCGCTGGCGCTGTTGCTGGCCGTGTTGAGCGGCGTGGATTACGTACTGAGCGGTTCGCGGCTCGCGGCGCAGCGCAAGCGGCAGGGCATGGGGTCCGTCGAGAGCGACAGGCATCAGTTGCAGCTCGACGTGAGCCGCGAAGACCCCTGCGTCTTCGAGAATTTCTACAACGGCGCCAACGCGGACGTCGTGTCGGCCTTGCGAAACCTGATCGATCGGGAAAGCGCCGCTCCCTTCTGGTTATGGGGCGCTCCCGCCACCGGCAAGACCCACCTGCTGCTGGCTACCGTCAGGGCGGCAACGGACGCGGGATTGACCTCTGCCTACCTGCCCGCGCATGCCGGTTTCAAGCCGGATGCGCTGGATGCCCTGCGCAAGATCGAACTGCTGTGCATCGACGACGCCGAGAAGATCGCCGGCGCACCCCAGGTCGAGGAGGCGATGGGCGGTCTTTGCCGGGAGCTCGAACGGCGCGGCTCCCGGCTGGTGCTGGCAGCGGACAGCACGCCGGCCGGGGCGGGTTTTGAGCGTGACGACATGCGCACCCGACTCGCTTCGGGTCAGATCTGGAAGCTGCAGCCGCTGACGGACGAGGAACGGCTGGAGGCCGTGCAGCTCAGGGTCCGCAGCCGCGGCATCAAGCTGCCGGAGGCGACCGCGCGGTTCCTGATGCGGCGCGTGCGCCGCAATCCCAGCGACGTGTTCATTCTGGTGGACCAGCTCGCGGCTCTGGCGGCCAGCCGCAGCAAGCAACTGACCGTGCCCTTCGTGCGGCTGGCGCTGCGCGAGGGCATGCTGGAGGCCGGCGGCGGCCGTTAGCCGTTTGACGCGGCGCTAGCCGTCCTCAAGCTCTTTTCTCAGGGCGGCCAGCAGTTTCTCCCGGCGGCTGGCCGACAATGGCTTGCGCCCTGCATCGACGAGGTGGAACACGTCCTCGGCGCGCTCGCCGATGGTCGCGATCCTGGCGGTCCGAACGGCGATTTCCTGCCGGGTCAGGATGCCCCCCACCAGCCCCAGGAGGCCCGGCCGGTCCGTGGTGACCAGTTCCATTACGGTGTGGCGCCCGCGGGGATCGGCGCGGAAACTCACCTCTACGCCTACGTCGAAGGCCCTCAGGCGCCTCGGCAGCTTGCGGCTTGCAGGCCGTGACGGCAGGTCGCCCCTGGCCAGCGCTTCACGCAGGGAAGCGCAGATGACGTCGAGCCGGTCGGTGTCGTGCAGCGGAGCGCCATCGCGCTGCACGACCAGGTATTGCGCAAGACTGCGCCGGCCCCCGGAGGGCAGGATGCGCGCATCCAGGATGTTCAGTCCCTTCGCGTCCAGCACCGAGCAGGTAATGAAGAATCGGCGCACCGCGGACGGACCGTGGACCAGTATCGCGGTACTTCCGTCGGCCGCATGGGCGCGCGAGGCGACCAGGAAGCCCCCGGAAGGGCCTTCGTGCAGCGCCGTCGTGTGCCAGACGATCTCGTCGTCGCGGAAAAGCCAGAAATAGTCCTCGGCAAAACCGTTCCAGATGGCGCGAATCCGGCTTTCCTCGAGTCCGCGGCCGCGCAGCTCGGCCAACGCGGCATGTTCGCGCTCCTTCAGCAGTTCCCCGGTCCCGCGCGGGTGCTCTATGTTCATTCGCAGCGCCCGCTCGGTCTGGCGGTAGAGGTCTTCGAAGGCGCGGGCCTTCCAGGCCGTCCACAGGCCCGGATTGGTTCCCCGCACGTCGGCCACCGTCAGCAGATAGAGATGATCCAGGTGGACCTGGTCGCCCACCAGGCGGGCGAAATCGCGAATGACCGCCGGGTCGTAGACGTCCTTTTTCTGGGCCGTCATCGACAGGTCCAGGTGGTGCCGCACCAGCCACGCCGCCAGGGCCGACTCGCGCGGACTCAGCCCGTGGTTCGAGCAGAAATGTTCCGCGTCGCCGGAGCCCAGTTCCGAGTGGTCGCCGCCGCGGCCCTTGGCGATATCGTGAAACAGCCCCGCGATATAGAGCACGGCGGGGTTTTCGACTCGTTCCATGATCTCCCGGAGCCGCGAATCCGTCTTCCGCCCTTCGGCCAGGCCGAAACGGCGGATATTGCGGACCACGCGCAGGATGTGCACATCGACCGTGTAGCTGTGAAAGAGGTCGTACTGCATCCGCCCCGTGATCAGCCCGAACTGGGGAATGTAGGCGCCCAGTACCCCGTAGCGGTTCATCGCCTCAAGCTGGCTGGGCGCGTCGGCGGGGGCGGACAGGATCTGCATGAAAGTGCGGCGATTCTTCGGGTCGTTCCGGAACTCGCAGTCGATCCTGGGCGCGGCTTCCATCAGCCGCTCGACCAGGGGGGCGCTGAAGCCGCGGATTTCGGCGTGCTTCTGCCGCAGCAGGAACGGTTCCAGCACTGCCCGCGGCGAAACCTCCAACAGCTTGGGCCGCTTCGAGTCCAGGTAGCCGTTGCGCGTCAGGAACCGGGCGTTGATGCGCCGCTCCGCGGTCCGGGTGCGGCCGATGACGTCGCCAAGCCGCTGGAGAACGACTTCATTGAACAGTGAAACTCTGCGGGTGGTCCGGTAGTAGCGCTGCATGAACTGCTCTACCGCGCGATTGCCGGTCTGGTCGTGATAGCCGAAGTTGCCGGCAAGCTGTTTCTGGTGCTCGAACAGCAGCTGGTCCTCCATGCGCCCGCTGTTCAGGTGCAGGGCGAAGCGCACCTGCGAGAGGAAATCGCGCGCCCGCCGCAGCCCGACCAGTTGCTCGGCGGAGATCAGCCCCCGTTCGACCAGGGTTTCCAGCGCCGTCGATCCGAACCGGCGCTTGAGAATCCATTGCACCGTGTGCAGGTCGCGCAGTCCGCCCGGTCCGTTCTTGACGTCCGGTTCGAGATTGGAAGCCGTATCGCCGTATTCGGCGTTGCGCTGCTCCTGCTCCCTGACCTTGGCCCGGTAGAACTGCGTCGAAGACCAGACGCCGCGCGCGTTGATCGCCTTGCCGAGCTGCCCGAAGAGCCTGTCCGAGCCCGTCAGCAGGCGCGCTTCCAGCAGCGAAGTCATGATCGTGACGTCGGCGCGTGCCTGGTCGCGCGATTCGGCCACGGTGCGGGTGCCGTGACCGGGCTTGAGCCCCACGTCCCAGAGGAACGCCAGGAACGCGCCGACTTCGTTCCTGGCGCTGCGCGAGTAACCCTGCGGCATCAGGACCAGCACGTCCACGTCCGACGCGGGATACATTTCCTCGCGGCCGTAGCCCCCCACCGCCAGCAGGGCGGCCCCGCTCAGCGCCGGGCCGGCGTGCATGCGCCACACCTCGCAAAGCAGTTCGTCGAGTTGCCCGGCGCGCCGCTTCAGCAGTTCGGGCGTGCTCTCCCGGCTGCGCAGGAACTCGTCGCGAACATGCTCCTCGTGCTCGCGGATTCGGGCGCGGCAGGCGTCAAGCCGCCGTTCCCGCGAATCCGCCGACGGCGGCGCCGAAGCGGGCGCAAGGGTCTGCTCAGGGTTCAACCGGACCTTCCCCCAGCGTGAGGACCTCGTAACCGTCCGCGGTAACCAGAACCGTGTGCTCCCACTGCGCCGAGAGTTTGCGGTCGCGGGTCACGACCGTCCAGCCGTCCGGCAGCAATCGCGTTTCGGGACGCCCCTCGTTGAGCATCGGCTCCACCGTGATCGTCATGCCCTCGCGCAGGACCATTCCCGTGCCCGGCTCGCCGTAGTGCAGGACATTGGGTGGCTCGTGAAACACGCGGCCGATGCCGTGGCCGCAGTATTCCCGCACCACGCTGAGGCCCTGGCTTTCGGCCACCGTCTGGATCGCGTGGCCGATGTCGCCCAGCTGCTTGCCGGGAGCGATCTCGCGTATGCCGGCCCACATGGCGTCGAAAGTGATCCGCGCCAGGCGCCGCGCCTTGATGCCCGGACGGCCCACGTGAAATATGCGGCTGGTGTCGCCATGAAAACCGTCCTTGATCACCGTGATGTCGATGTTCAGCATGTCGCCGTCGCGCAGCTTGCGTTTGCCGGGTATTCCGTGGCAGACCACCTGGTTCACGGAGGTGCAGATGGAGCGCGGAAAACCGCGGTAATTGAGCGGCGCCGGAATGGCCTGCTGCTCCCCGGTGATGTACTCGTGGCAGAGTTGGTCCAGGTCGCCCGTGGTGACGCCCGGGCGCACGTGGGGACCGATCATGTCCAGAACTTCGGCCGCCAGCCGGCCCGCCACGCGCATGCGTTGCTGCTCCTCGCTGGACTTGATGCTGACTTGCATTTTTTTCGAACTGGCAAAGGCCGGCGCCGGCGCCAATGGTAGCGCGCATTTCCGCCGCACGGCAGAGCCTGATGTTATAAAATTGCCCGCTTGCTCCGGCAGGCGAACACCGGATGGCGGCAGGTCCTTGCCGCCCGGATTCGGCTTTCCGGGGCTTCTTGATACTCACGGGAGCAAGCTATTGGCTGAAATCAGCGTGCGTGAAATGCTGGATGCGGGCGTGCACTTCGGGCACCGGGCAAGACACTGGAACCCGAAAATGGCGCCTTTCATATATGGCGAACGCAACCAGCTTCACATAATCGATCTGGAGCAGACGGTACCGCTCTACAAGAAGACCTGTGAGTTTGTGCGGTCGGTGGCGGCGCAGCGCGGCACGGTGCTTTTCGTGGGCACCAAGCGCGCCGCGCAGCATGCGATCCGCAACGAAGCCACCCGCTGCGGAATGCCGTACGTCAGTCACCGCTGGCTGGGCGGCACCCTTACCAATCTCAAGACCATCAAGAAATCCATCGCCCGCCTGGAAGAGCTGGAGGCGCTGGATGAAGAGACCCTGCGCGAGCGGTTCACCAAGAAGGAAGCACTGGGAGTCAAGCGCGAGCTGGCAAAGCTGAATCGTTCGCTGGGCGGGATTCGCTCGATGGACTCGCTTCCGGATGCGGTCTTCATCATCGATCTGGAGCATGAGCGAATCGCCCTGAACGAGGCCAGAAAGCTCGGAATCCCGGTGGCCGCAGTGGTCGATACCAACTGCTCGCCGCAAGACGTGGACTACATGATCCCCGGCAACGACGACGCTATCCGCGCCGCCGAACTCTATGCGCGGGGAATTGCCGACGCGATTATCAAGGGCCGAGAGGAAATGCCGGAAATCTCCCTGGGCGACGACGAGTTCGTGGAACTCGACGAATCGGGCAAGCCGATTGCGCGCAGCGGGCGCCCGCGGTCCAGGGCCAAGACCCCGGCGCGGCTGCGCGGCGTGTCGCGGCGCATGCCCAGGCGCACCGCGGCCGTTGCCCGCGAGCGGGAGGACC
Source organism: Gammaproteobacteria bacterium (assembly GCA_028821145.1). Lineage (GTDB taxonomy): Bacteria > Pseudomonadota > Gammaproteobacteria > Steroidobacterales > Foliamicaceae > Foliamicus. The sequence continues at coordinate 22,899 of JAPPHC010000061.1, forward strand.
GGGACGCGAAGCCCGCCGAAGCCCCGGCCCCGGCGGCGCCCAAGGCGCCTGCCCAGGAGAGCGCAGCGGCGCCCGCACCGGAGCCCGCCGGCGAGGAAGCGGCAGCGCCGGCCGAAGCGGAGGGCTAGCGGGTGGCGATCACTGCGGCCCAGGTGAAGGCTCTGCGCGAATCGACCGGCGCGGGCATGATGGATTGCAAGCGCGCGCTGACCGAAACCAACGGCGACGCCGAGGCCGCCCGCAACCTGTTGCGCAAGAAGGGCGCGGCGGCGGCGGAAAAGAAGGCCTCGCGGGCGGCGGCGGAAGGCGTGATAGCGGTCGCCGAGAGTTCCGGCGCCATCGCTGTCGCGGAGGTGAACTGCGAGACCGATTTCGTGGCACGGCGCGAGGACTTCCGCAAGTATGCCGCGTCGGTGGCGCAGACCGTGGTCGACCAGGCGCCCGCAAGCCTTGAGGACCTGCTGGCCCTCGACGTGGACGGACAGTCCCTGGAGCAGACCCGCCAGGATGCCGTGGCGCGGATCGGCGAGAACATTTCGGTGCGCCGCTTCGAGCGCATTCAGGCTCAGGGCGAAGCGTCCGTGTATGTGCATAACAACCGTATCGGCGTGGTCGTGGACCTGGAGGGCGGCGACGCGGAACTGGGCAAGAACATCGCCATGCACGTGGCGGCGATGCGGCCGCAGCACGTGTCCCCGGATGACGTGCCCGCCGATGTGGTCGAGCGGGAACGCACTTTCCTGAGCGACCAGGCCGCCGATTCCGGCAAGCCTCCGGAAATCGTGGCGCGCATGGTGGAAGGACGCTTGCGGAAGTTTCTCGACGGCATCTGCCTGACCGGGCAGATCTTCGTTCGCGACAGCAAGCTGACCGTCGGCAAGTTGCTGACCTCCCGCAAGGCCCGGGTGCACGGGTTCGTGCGCTTTGAGGTGGGTGAGGGCATAGAGCGCCCCGTCAGTGATCTGGCCGAAGAGGTCGAGGCTCAGCTTCGCGAGCACAGGTAGTCCGGCGTGGGGTCCCCGCTACGCCGTATTTTGCTGAAGCTGAGCGGGGAGGCCCTGATGGGCCGGGAGCCGCACGGGATCGACATGTCGATGCTGGGGCGGATTGCCGCCGAGGTCAAGGAACTGTCCGATCTGGGCGTTCAGACCGCCGTCGTGGTGGGCGGGGGCAATATCTTTCGCGGCGAGGGCCTGGCGCGGGCGGGCATGGACCGGGTCACCGCCGATCACATGGGAATGCTGGCCACGGTCATCAATGCCCTGGCGCTGCAGGACGCACTGGAGCGCCTTGGGGCGGGCGTGCGGGTCATGTCTTCGATGGCCGTGCGCGCGGTCTGCGAGGACTACATACGGCGGCGTGCGCTCCGTCACCTGGAAAAGGGCAGGGTCTGCATTTTCGCGGCGGGCACCGGCAATCCCTATCTCTCGACCGACACGGCCGCCAGTTTGCGGGCGGTGGAAATCTCCGCCGACCTGCTCATCAAGGGCACCAAGGTGGACGGCGTGTACTCGGCCGATCCGAACCTCGAGCCGGACGCCAAGCGTTACGAGCGAATCTCGCACGACCAGTTGATCGGCGCCCGCCTGGGCGTCATGGACTCCACGGCGGCCGTCATGTGCCGCGACAACAACCTGCCGATTCGCGTATATGATGTCGCCTCGCCCGGCGACCTGTTGCGTATTGTCAAGGGCGAGAATGTCGGGACGCTGGTAACCAGCGCCGCCGAGCAGGGCTGACGGGCCCCGGCAAGGGGGGCAAATGATCGACGAGCTTCAGGAAGACGCAATCGAACGCATGGACAAGAGCGTGGCGGCCCTGCGGTCGAATCTGTCCCGCCTGCGGACCGGCCGGGCGCACGCCGGTCTGATCGATCACCTTACGGCGCCCTACTACGGCGCGGACACGCCACTGCGCCAGGTGGCCAGCATCACCGTGGAGGACGCGCGCACGCTCGCCGTTTCGCCGTGGGAGGCCAATATGGTGCAGCCGATCGAAAAGGCCATCCGGGAGTCGGGACTGGGTTTCAATCCGGTCACCGCGGGCACCGTAATCCGCGTGCCGATACCGGAGCTGACCGAGGAGCGCCGCCGCGAACTGGTGAGGGTTGCGCGCCACGAGGCGGAGATGGGCCGGGTGGCGGTGCGCAATATCCGGCGCGACGTGCTGGCCGACATCAAGCAACTGGTAAAGGAAAAGATGGCCTCCGAGGACGAGGAGCGGCGGTCGGCGGACGAGGTGCAGAAGATCACCGACGCGCATGTTGCGCAGATGGATGCCATGCTGGAGGAGAAGGAAAAGGAAATCATGTCGATCTAGCCGGATATTGTTTTGAGCGACGCACTACAGCATCTGGCGATCATCATGGACGGCAACGGCCGGTGGGCCGCGCGGCGCGGGCGGCCGCGATCGGAGGGGCACCGGGCGGGAGTGGACGCAGCCCGCAACATTGTCGAGGAGTGCGCGCGCCGCGGTATTTCCGTGCTGACGCTTTTCGGGCTGAGCAGCGAGAACTGGCGGCGGCCGCAGGATGAGGTTAGCGAACTCATGAAGCTCCTGACCGACAGCCTGCGGCGGCACATGGGGCTGTTGAACGAAAACGGCATCCGGCTGCGCTGCATCGGCAACCGCAGCCGGTTTTCGGGGGGCGTGCGGGCCGCGCTGGAAAAGGCCGAGGACAGCACGCGCCGCAATGACCGGATGCAACTGATCGTCGCGCTCTCCTATGGCGGACAGCAGGAAATCGTTGGCGTGGCGCAGGAGCTGGCCCGGGATGCGGCGCGCGGAGCGCTGGGTCCGGACGAAATCGACCTGGAAGCCTTTACGCTCCGAACCGGCCTGGCGGACCTGCCGCCGCCGGACTTCATGATTCGAAGCGGGGGTGAGCGCAGGATCAGCAATTTCCTGCTCTGGCACCTGGCCTATACGGAACTGTATTTCAGCGAGGTGCTGTGGCCCGATTTCGGGTCCGTGGAGTTGCAGGCCGCGCTGGACGACTATGCGGCGCGGCAGCGCCGATTCGGTACGGCATGAGCCGCTTTTTCCCTCCAAGGATATTGACGGCTGCGGTACTGGTGGCCGCGATCGTGGTCGCCAGCGTTTCACCGCTCAGCCTCAAACTGACGATGATCGGGCTGGTCCTGTTGCTGTGCTGGCGCGAGTGGCTGCGCATGGCGGGCCTTGCCGGAACCGTGGCGCGATCGTCGTGGATCCTCCTATTTGCCCTGGCGCTGGCGGTTCCGGTTGCGATGCCGCCGCCCGATCCGGTTTCCTACGCCGTCATGGCCCTGGGCGTGGCCTGGTGGGCATTGGCCATCCTGTTGTTGCGGGGTTCGTACGGTTCGATCGGCAATTCGGCCGTCCTGGGCTGCGGGCTGCTGGGAATGGCGCCCGCGTGGCTGGCGGTGCTCGCCATTCTCGATACCGGCCGGGGTGACTTGCTCATTCTGTTGCTGGTCCTGGTCGGCGCGGCCGACACGGGGGCGTTCGTGTTCGGAAAGCTGCTGGGGCGGCGTCAGCTTGCGCCGGTCCTGAGCGGCGGCAAGACCGTCGAGGGCGCCGTGGGGGGGCTGGTCATGGCAACCCTTGCCGGCTTTGCCGCATCCTTTTACCTGCAGCAACCGGCACTTTTCTGGACGCTTGGAGGGCTGGCTGTGGGAGCTTTGGCGATGCTGGGCGATTTGACTGTAAGCATGTTCAAACGGCGTGCCGGCCTGAAGGACAGCGGACGCATGCTGCCCGGCCACGGGGGGATGCTGGACCGCATGGACAGCAGCATCGCCACCGCGCCGTTGCTGGGATTGCTGGTGTTTCAGCCTGTTGGCTGGCTGCCGCTTTAGGCGGGGACCGGAGCGGTTGTTTTGGTAGCATAGAAAAGAAGCCCGCGAAAGACCGACCCGAGAGAGAAACCGTTCTGCCATGCTGTGGGATACCCTGATTGCCATTGGCGCCTTCGTACTGGCGATAAGCCTGCTCGTGGCCGTGCACGAGTGGGGGCATTACATCGCCGCGCGGATGTCGAAAGTCAGGGTCCTGGAGTTTTCGATCGGTTTCGGGCCGGCGATCTGGCGGCGAAAGGCGGGCCTGGACCAGACCGAGTACCAGTTGCGGGCGCTTCCCGTGGGCGGATACGTGCGCCTGCTGGACGAGCGCGAGGGACCGGTTGCCGAGGAAGAACTGCATCGCAGCTTCAATCGGCGGCCCTACTGGCAACGGATCTTCGTTCTCGCAGCCGGCCCCGGCATGAATTTCCTGTTCGCCATCGTGGCCTATTGGGTGATCTTCATGGTCGGCATACAGGCGGCCGCGCCGCTGGTCGGCGGAGTGACGCCCGGCAGCGTCGCGGAGCGCGCCGGAATGCGCGCCGGCGACCGGATCGTGGCCGTGGAGGATCGCGATTCGCCCACCTGGCAGGCCGCCGCGATGGCCATAGTCGACCAGATCCTCGGCGATCCGGCAGTGCAGCTGACCGTTGAGGACGAGCAGGGCGCCCGGCGCGATCTCCTTCTCGATCTCTCCGAGCAGAAGAAGGGCATCCTCGAAGACGGCAATCTGTTCGGCGCGGCCGGTCTTGAACCGATGAGGGATTCGCCTCCCATACTGGGCGACATATTCCCGGACGGTCCGGCCGCCGCGGCCGGGTTCGCGCCCGGTGACCGCATTCTGTCGGCCGGCGGGGAGGACATCGGCAACTGGCGCCAGTGGGTCGATTACGTGCAGGCCCGCCCGGGAGAAAGCGTGCCCGTAACCGTGGCCCGTGACGGGACGGAGCAACGGCTCTACCTGCGGATCGGCAGCCGCAGCGAGGCCGCCGCGCAGGGCGCGGCCGGCCCGGCCGCCATCGGCTTCGTGGGCGTGACGCAGTCCCCCGAGGCGCGTTCGCACCTGTTGGTTACCCAGCGCCTGGGGCCGTTGCAGGCTCTGGCGCGAGGCGTACGGGAAACCGGGCGAATTACCGCGCTTACCTTCCGCGTGCTCGGCAACATGTTCACCGGCGACGTTTCGCTGCGCACGCTGAACGGGCCCGTGGGCATCGCCCGCTATGCGGGAGAAGCGGTCCAGATCAGCGGGGTCGCGTTCCTCATGTTCCTGGCGCTGGTCAGCGTGAGCCTGGGCATCCTCAACCTGCTGCCCATTCCGATTCTGGACGGCGGCCAGATCGTGAACCAGACGATCGAGAAGCTTCGCGGCCGCCCGATTCGCGAACGGACCCAGCTCGCCGTGCAGCGGCTGGGACTGGGACTGGTGCTGGCCATCATGTTCGTGGCCCTGTTCAACGACATCAGCGGATTCTTCCGCCCGGGAGGCTGAGCGGATGCGAAGGCATTTGATCGACACGGCACTGGCGGCGGCGGCAGCGGTCGTGCTCGGCTTTGCACCGGTGTTTGCGAAGGCGCAGGAAGAGGCATTTGTCGTTCGGGACATCCGCATCGAGGGCCTGCAGCGCATCTCCGAGGGCGCCGTTCTGAATTACCTGCCCGTGAACATCGGCGACACGCTGGACGCGGCTTCCGTGCGGCAGCTGATGAGGGGCCTGTACGCGTCGGGCTTCTTCGCGGATGTAGAGTTTCGGCGCGACGGGGACGCGCTGCTGGTGGCGGTGCGCGAACAGCCCACGATCGAATCGCTGCTGATCGAGGGCAACAAGGACGTCAAGTCCGAGGACCTGAACCGGACACTGTTCGACAACGGCATCTCCGAAGGCAGCCTGGTCAAGCCGTCGGTTCTTGAGGAAGTGGAACTCTCGCTGACCGACCTCTATTTCGGGCGCGGCAAGTACGGCGCCGAAGTGAACGTGGACGTGACGGAACTTCCCGACAACAAGGTGGACGTGGTCATCGACATCACGGAGGGCGACCGCTCGCGTATCCGCCAGATCAACATCGTGGGCAACGAGCTTTTCACGGACAAGGAACTGAAGAAGGATTTCGAACTGAAGACGCCGAACTGGCTGTCCTTCATCCGCCAGGACGACCGCTACTCGCGCGAGGCGTTGCAGGGCGACCTGGAAAAGCTGCGCTCGTACTACCTGGATCGCGGTTATGCCGATTTCGAACTGCAATCGACCCAGGTGACGCTCGCGCCCGATCTGAAGGACGTTTTCATCACCATCAACCTTCGTGAGGGCAGCAATTACACGGTATCGGAGGTCAAGCTGGCCGGCGATTTCGTCGTGGACGAGGCCGAACTGAACCAGTACGTGCTGCTCAAGCCGGGAATGCGCTTCTCGCAGCGGCTCATTACTCAGAGCAGCGAGCTGATACGCCTGCGCCTGGGCCAGGAGGGATACGGTTTTGCCGAGATCGTGCCGGATCCGGAGATCGACGAGGATGCCGGCGAGGTAGCGGTGACATTGTGGATCCAGGCGGAGCGGCGCGTGTACGTGCGCCGCATCACTTTTGACGGGGCTCCTTCGATCGAGGACGAAGTGCTGCGGCGCGAGCTGCGCCAGTTCGAGGGCGCCTACCTGTCCAACGATCTGCTGGAACGATCCAAGATCCGGCTGCAGCGGCTTCCGTACCTGGAGGAGGTCGATTTCGAGACCCTGCGGGTGCCGGGCTCGCAGGATGAGGTGGACGTGGTGTTCAGCCTGACCGAACGGCAGCCGGGCGAGTTTCAGGGCTCGGTGGGCTACACCGGATACTACGGGATGCAGTTGAGCGGCAGCGCCGTGCATTCCAACCTTTTCGGCCGCGGCAACCGGCTTGCGATCGGGCTGACGGGCACCAGCTATTCGCGGGTCTACAACCTTTCCTACACCGATCCCTACGCCACCATGAACGGGGTCAGCATTACCGGTGGACTGACCTACCAGAACTACACGCAGTTCTTCAACGCCGCGTCGGACCTGGACACCACCACGGCATCGGCCTCGGTCGAACTGAGCTACCCCATTACCGAATACCAGAGCGTGATCCTCGGGGCGACGCTGCAGCAGGCCGACCTGATCACCACCAGCTTCAGCAACGAGCAGTCCCGCCAATGGGTGCAGGCCAACGGCAAGCCGTACGAGCGCGAAGTCGTCAGCCCGGTCACCGGGCAGCCCGACATTTACTACGGTTCCAAATTCGCCAGCCTGGAGTTGCTGATGGGCTGGCTCTATGACAGCCGCAACCGGGTGCTTTTCCCCGACCGGGGCATGCGCCACCGCCTTTCGCTGTCGGCCACGATTCCCGGCAGCGACGTCGAATATGCGACCGCGCGCTACCAGTACACGCAGTACCTCGGAATTCCGGGACTGCGGCGCTGGTTCAGTCTGCGGCTCAATGCCGACGTCGGCATTTCCGAGGCATTCGGCGATACGAGCGCGGTGCCGCCCTACAAGCACTTTTACGGCGGCGGACCGGATTCGGTGCGCGGTTTCAAGGAATACCGCCTCGGGCCGAAGGACCGGTTCGGCAACGCCTATGGCGGCAACATGCTGGTTACCGGCCAGGTCGAGTTGATCCTGCCCTTGCCCGAGCGCTTCCGCCAGAGTGCGCGCCTGGCGGCCTTTTTCGACGTGGGCAACGTGTTCTCCACTTCCGACCTGGAGTTCTTCGACCGCCAAGGCGATCCGTTGAGTTACGACTTTGACACAAGTAAACTTAAACGTTCCGTCGGGATTGGCGCGGAGTGGCTGGCGCCTTTGGGGCTGTTGAGATTCAGCTTTGCCGCGCCGCTGAACGCCGATTCCGAGACCGACCGATTTTGGGGGGACGAGGTGGAACGCTTCCAGTTTTCCCTGGGCGGCGCGTTCTAGATCCTGTGGCGTCCTCCCCTATCCCTTTGGAAACAAGAGGCTTTTTCAGACAATGAACATCACAAAGAACCTGCTCCTGGGCGCCGCTTTGAGTGCGCTTGCGGCCGGAAGCGCACTGGCCCAGGACACCGCCCTGAAGATCGGATTCGTCAACCTGGACGCCTTGACCGTGGAGTCGCCCCAGGGCCGGGCGGCCAATGAAAGAATCCAGGAGATGTTCTCTCCCCGGCAACGCGATATCAACGCCAAGCAGACGCGCCTCGGGGAGCTGAGCGAGAACTTCGAGCGCGACCGGGAAACCATGGGCACCGAGCAGTTGCGCAACGCCGAGCGCGAGATCCTGGCCCTGCGACGCGAGATTCAGCAGGAAGCGCAGGCCTTCGAGGAAGACCTGCAGTTGGAGCAAACCAACAGCAACCGCGACCTCGGAACGGTATTTCTCAGCCACGTGCGCCAGGTGGCCGAGGAAAACGAATACGACCTGGTCCTGAGCGGCGGTGTCGTGTACTTCGGCGATGCGGTCAACATCACTCCGCAGGTCTTGGGCGCCCTCCAGGAAACCTACAGCAGCGAACAGCAGGACTAGTGTCTGCCGGCCGCAAAGCTGATGCAGCGGCGTTCGCATCACGAGCGGGGACTGACGCTTAGCGAACTCGCCCGGCGTCACGAATGCCAACTCCGCGGAGAGCCCGGCGTGAGGGTTCATCGCGCATCCACTCTGGCAGGCGCCGATGCCGGCAGCGTGGCCTTCTTTCTCAACCAGGCGTACCTGAGCGATCTTCGCTCGACCGGGGCGGGCGCGGTGATCCTGAGCGAATCCCACGCCGTCGAATGCCCGGTAGCGGCGCTGATTACGCCCGACCCGTATCGTGTTTTCGCCGGCGTGGCCGACGAGCTGCACGAACTGCTGCCGCCCGCGGCCGGAATTCATGTCGACGCCACGGTGTCCGCCGATGCGAGCGTGGACGGAAGCTGCGAAGTGGCGGCCGGGGCGCGCGTGGCTGCCGGCGCCACGTTGGCCCGCGGCGTTTACATAGGACCCAACGCGACCGTGGGACCTCGGGCGCATATCGGCGCGGACAGCCGGATATTGGCGAACAGCGCGGTTTGCGAGGGCGTGACGATCGGAAAGCGGTGCCTGGTCCACCAGGGCGCCGTGCTGGGTTCGGACGGTTTCGGCAATGCCCCGGATGCTGGCGGACGCTGGCGCAAGATACCGCAACTGGGCGCCGTGCGTATCGGCGACGATGTCGAGATCGGCGCCAACACCACGATCGACCGTGGCGCCCTCGAGGACACGGTGATCGGGGACGGGGTGCGTCTGGACAACCTGATACAGATCGGACACAACGTGCGCATCGGGGAGCACACGGCCATGGCCGCCGGATGCATGATTGCCGGGAGCGTGAAGATAGGGCGCCGATGCCGGATCGCTGGCAATGTCGGCGTGGCGGGACACATCGGGATTTGCGACGACGTGGTGCTGCTGGCCCGCACCGTGGTGACGCGCCCGATCGGCAAACCCGGGGCCTATGCGGGTTCGATGACGCCCATGGAAGAGGTCGCCAGCTGGCGCCGCAATGCGGCGCGCTTCAAGCATCTGGACGCCCTGCACAAGCGGGTGCGGCGCCTGGAGCGTTCCCGGTGACGGAAGTTCACACGACCGCGATCGTTTCCTCGCGCGCGGAACTGGCCGCCGACGCGGAAGTCGGCCCCTATGCCGTAATCGGACCGGAAGTGGAGATCGGCCCCGGCTGCAAGATCGGCTCGCACGCGATCATAGAGGGGCCCACGCGCCTGGGCGCGCGCAATGTAATCCACCCCCACGCGGCCATCGGGCGCGATCCGCAGGACCGCAAATTCCGCCCGGGAGAAACGAGCCGTCTGGAAATCGGCGACGGCAATACGATTCGCGAGTTTGTGACCATCAATCGCGGCACCGAGGACGGGGGCGGGATCACGCGGGTGGGGAACAATTGCTGGCTGATGGCCAGCGTTCATATCGCGCATGACTGCATGCTCGGCGACGACGTGGTGATGGCCAATTTCGCCAGCCTTGCGGGCCATGTCCGCGTGGGCAGTCACGTAACCATGGCGGGGTTTTCGGGAGCGCATCAGTTCTGCCGGATCGGCGACTATGGCTTCGTGGGGATCTACGCCGGGATTACACGCGACGTTCCTCCCTACGTGCTGGTGGCGGGACAGCCGCCCAGGCCGCGCGGGGTCAACGTGATCGGACTTCGGCGCCATGGGTTTACCCCTCCCCAGCGTGCCAACATCGAAAGGGCCTACCGCACGCTTTACCGCAAGGAGCTGAGCCGCGCCGAGGCGACCGAAATCATTGCCGAAGCCGCCCGGGAACAGCCGGAGCTGGCGCCGCTGGCGGAGTTCCTGGCCGAGTCCGGGCGCGGCCTCTTGCGTTGACGCCTGCCGACCGGGCCCTGCGGATAGCGGTGGTCGCCGGCGAGGCCTCCGGCGATCGTCTGGGCGCGGGACTGATACGCTCGCTGCGCGCCGGCCCGGTGGAGGTGGAGGTGGCCGGCGTTGCGGGCCCCGCAATGCGCGAGGCGGGATGCCGGGCCATGCTTGATTCGTCGGAATTCGCGGTCATGGGCCTGGCCGAAATCGTTCGCCACCTGCCGCGCCTGTGGATGCTGCGACGCCGGCTGCTCAGGCAGCTCGGCGAGTTTCGCCCGGACGTTTTCGTCGGCGTGGATTCTCCGGAACTCAACCTGGGGCTGGCCGGGCGCCTGAAGCGGCGTGGCGTGCGCACCGTTCAATACGTGTGTCCCTCGATATGGGCCTGGCGTTCCGGCCGGGCACGGCGCATCCGCCGCAATTGCGACCGTGTGCTGTGCCTGCTTCCGTTCGAACCGGCCCTGTTGCGCGAACAAGGCGTGCAAGCGGTATTCGTCGGTCATCCGATTGCCGACGAGCAACCTCCCGAATCGAGTGCATCGTCGCCTCCCGCCCGCAGGGGCGACCTGCTTGTGGCCCTGTTGCCGGGTTCGCGCAGTTCGGAAATAGGCCGCATAGGCCCTCCGATCGCGCGCGCGGCCGCATGGCTCAAGGAGCGCCGGCCGGGCGTGCGCTTTTCCACTGCCGCCGCCGGCGGGCAGGGCCGGGAGCAATTCGACGCGATCCTCAGGCGCTTCGCGCCCGGCGTCGAGGTGAGCCGGGAGCCCGGAAACGCGCGCGATTTGCTGGCAAGGGCCGACCTGGCCGCGGCCGCTTCCGGCACGGTTACGATGGAGGCCATGGTGTGTGGTTGTCCGCTGGTGGCGGTTTACCGGGTTGTGCCGCTGACGGCCTGGATTGCGCGCGCCTTCCGTCTCCTGAAAACGCCTCACATCGCCTTGCCCAATATCCTCGCCGGACGCAAACTGGTTCCCGAACTGCTGCAGGAGCGGGCCCGCGGCGAGACGCTGGGGGCCGAACTGCTGCGTCTCTACGACGATCCCGGCGCCCGTCGGACGATGCGCGCCGAATTCGCCCGTCTTTCCGAATCGCTGGGCCGGGGCGTCAATGACCGCGCGGCGCAGGCCGTCCTGGCGCTGGCGAAGGCCGCCTGACTCGTGCGGGGCCCTGCCATGGAACACCCGGGGGCGAGGGCATGTCCCTCGCGCCCGTCCGGGATTCTGGCCGGAGTGGATGAGGCGGGCCGCGGCGCGCTGGCGGGGCCCGTGGTCGCCGCCGCCGTCGCGCTTCCCGCGGGACGGGACATTCCCGGCGTGCGCGACTCCAAACTGCTCTCGCCCGCGCGGCGCGCGGTGCTCGAAGAAGCCATTCGAAGCGGTTGCCTGGCCTGGTCGGTGGGATTCGCGGCAGTGGAGGAGATCGATCGGCTCAATGTCCTGCGCGCCAGCCTGCTGGCCATGCGTCGGGCGCTGCTTGGCCTGTCCCGCAAGCCAATGCAGGTGCGGGTGGACGGACCCTACCTGCCCGAGATGCCGGCGAGCTGGCGCCGGGATGTCGAACTCGAGGCCATGATCGGCGGCGACCGTCGCTGCCCGCTCATCGCCGCCGCTTCCATCGTGGCCAAGGAACGTCGGGATCGTTTGATGCGGCGCCTGGATCTCAGATGGCCGGGATATCGACTGGCCGAACACAAGGGCTACGCCGTGCCCTCGCATCGCGCGGCCCTCGAACGGCTGGGCGCAAGCCCCGCGCACCGCCGCAGTTTCCGGCCCGTTCGCGCCGTCGCCCCGGCGCATGGCGGGAACAGGACCTGAACCGCCCGTGGAACCGACCGCTCCATTCGTCCATCTTCGCCTGCACTCGGAATTCTCGCTGGTGGACTCGGTGCTGCGCATAAGCGGCGGCAAGGGGGGCTTTTGCCATGCGGTGCGGGAGCGGGGAATGCCCGCCGTCGCCCTGACCGACCTCAACAACATGTTCGGGGCGGTGCGCTTTTACCGGGCGGCGCTTGACGCGGGAGTCAAGCCCATCCTGGGCGCGGACCTCGATTTCGGCCGGCCGGGGGACGGGCCGCGGCGCGGGCGGGTGACGCTCCTGTGCCGGAACGCTGCGGGCTACAGGAACCTGCTGGCCCTGCTTACACACATGTACCTCGAACTGGAGCCGCGGGGCGACCCCGTGCTCATCGGGGAATGGCTGAGCGCCGAGCGCCTGGAGGGCCTGATCGGGCTGATCGGGCTCGACAGCGCCGCCGGCAGCGGACCCGAGGCGCGCCGGGAGCGCGAGCAGGTGCTGGCCTTGCGCAGGCTGATGGGCGATGGGCTCTTTCTGGAGGTGAGCCGGCTGGGCCGCCCGGGCGAGACCGAGTTGACGCAGCGAACGGTCGAGCTGGCAAACGCCGAAGGCATCCCGCTGGTGGCGGTCAACGACGTTCGCTTCCTGGACAGCGGCGAATTCACGGCGCACGAAGCGCGGGTATGCATACACCGGGGAGAAACGCTGAACGATCCGCGCCGCGAGCAGCGCTACACGCCCCAGCAATACCTCAGGAGTCCGGCGGAGATGGCCGAATTGTTCGACGACCTGCCGGAGGCCTTGAGCAACACGGTAGCCATCGCCCGCGCCTGCACGGTGGAACTGGACCTGGGTGCGTCAAGGCTGCCGAAGGCGCGTGCGCCCGCGGGCCTTAGCGAAGGGCAATTTCTCGAACAGGAGGCGCTGGCGGGCCTGAAACGCCAGCTCGGCGTCGGCGCCGGCAATGGCGCGGAAGCCGAGCTGCCCGCGCGCTACACCGACCGCCTGCGCGCCGAACTGGAAGTCGTGCGGCGCATGGACTTTCCAGGCTACTTCCTGATCGTCGCCGACATCGTGCGCTGGGCGCGCGATCACGACGTGCCGGTAGGTCCCGGCAGGGGATCGGCGGCCGGTTCGCTGATCAGCTACGCGCTGGGCATCACCACCATCGATCCCCTGCGCTACGGACTGATCTTCGAGCGTTTCCTGAACCCGGAACGGATCTCCATGCCGGACATCGATATCGATTTCTGCGCGGAACAGCGCGAACGGGTCCTCGAGCACGTGGCCGAGGAATACGGGCGCGACCGGGTGGCGCAAATCATCACGTTCAACCGGTTGGCGGCTCGCGCCGCGATCAAGGACGCGACCCGGGTCCTTGGTCATCCCCTGGGCCTGGGAGAGCAGATCGCCGGTCTGATCCCCGCCCTGCCGGTGGGCGTGACCATTGAGCAGGCGATGAATGACGATCGGGAACTGAGTCATTTGTACAACACCGATACCGAAGCGCGCGCGGTCATCGATCTGGCGCTGCAACTGGAGGGGCTGCCGCGCAATTCCAGCACCCACGCGGGAGGCGTCGTGATCGCTCCATCGGAATTGATGCATTTCGCGCCGCTGTACCGCCAGGAAAGCGATTCGCCGACGGTGACCCAGTTCGACAAGGACGACATCGAATCGGTCGGACTGGTGAAGTTCGATTTCCTGGCCCTGAACGACCTCACGACGATTACCCGGACCGTGGCGGAGGTCAATCGCGCGCGGCGCTCGGCGGGAGAGCCGCTCATCGACATCGCCAGACTGCCGCTGGACGATTCAAAGGTCTATGAACTCCTGCGCAACCTGCGCACCCGAGCGGTATTCCAGCTCGAGTCGCGCGGCATGCGCGACCTGATCCGCGATCTCAGGCCGGACCGCTTCAGCGACATGATCGCGCTGGTGGCGCTGTTCCGCCCCGGTCCGCTGCAGACCGGCATGGCGGACACCTACATCAAGCGCAAGCACGGCCAGGAGTCGGTCGATTACCTTCACGAGGACCTGCGTGAGCTCCTGGGCGAAACCTACGGCGTGATCCTCTATCAGGAGCAGGTCATGGAGATCGCGCGCCTGATCGCCGGCTACAGCTTCGCCCAGGCCGACGTGCTGCGCCGCGCGATGGGCAAGAAGCTCAAGGACGAGATGGCCGATCAGCGCTCGGTGTTCGTCAAGGGCGCCCTGAAGCACGGACTCACCCGGGGCAAGGCCGAGCACATCTTCAACCTGATGGAGACCTTCGCCGGCTACGGTTTCAACAAGTCGCACTCCACGGCGTATGCCATCGTCGCCTACCAGACGGCCTGGCTGAAGGCGCACTATCCGGCCCAGTACATGGCGTCCACGATGACCACCGACATGAGTGCGCATGACCGCCTCTACTGGATGACGCAGGAGTGCCTCGCCCTGGGACTTGAGGTTATGCGCCCGGACGTGAACCGCTCGCATGTGGGGTTCAGCGCCGTGGACGACCAGGCCGTTCGCTGCGGGCTGGGCGCCATCCGCGGACTGGGCCAGGCCGCGGCCCAGGCCATTCGGGCCGAACGCGAAGCAAACGGGCCCTATACGGGCATAGCGGACCTGTTTACGCGTATCAGCGGCGCGGGGCTGCACCAGCGGCAGGCCGAAACGCTGGTTCGCTCGGGCGCCCTGGACAGCTTGTGCGCCAACCGGGCCGCGCTGATACGGGTGTTGCCCGCGGCGCTCGCGGCCGCGGCGCAGGCGGCCCGCGACGCGGAAAGCGGGCAGGAAGGCCTGTTCGACGGCGGCGGCGATCAGCCGATGCAAATCGAGATTCCCGACGTACCGGAATGGGGTCTTCGGGAACTGCTGGACGGAGAGCGCCGGAGCCTGGGGTTTTGCCTGAGCGGCCACCCGTTCGACGAATGCCGGGACGAGGCGCACGTTCTCACGGGCGGCGCGCTGCGCGAGATACTGGATCGATCGCAGCCGGGCCCGCGGGATGAACGCGACGCGCCGGACGTTACGGTGGCCGGCAGCGTGTTGCGCAAATGGCGAAGGTCCGGCGCCAACTACTTCGACCTGGACGACGGCGCCACCCGGCTGCCGGTGCGTTTGCCGCGGTGGGACGCTGGCGCGCCGCCCGGCCGACTGATCACGCCCCATTCCCTCGTGTTGGTGAAGGGCCGCCTGTCGCGCCTGCAGCGGGGTTCGCTCATGCTGTTTGCGGACTCGGTGGAGCCGCTGGACGACGTGATGGAAGAGCGCGCCCGGCTGCTCTTGCTCGACTGTCGCGCGGCCGAAACGCCGGCCGAGACCTTCACGCAGCTCAAGGATCTGCTGCGCCCGCACGTGCCCGGCGGAACGCAGGTTGTCGTGCGTTATTCCGGCCCGGCCGCCGCCGGCAGCCTACGCCTGGGCAGTCACTGGAACGTGCGCGCAACCGGCGGCCTGCGGCATGCCCTGGGCGAATCGCCGGTAATCAGCGAGTTCAATATTCGCTACGCCTGACACGGCGCTCGCACTGATAAGGGCTTACAATCGCAGGCCCGGCCTGGTCGGACGCACTGCGCATGGAATCATTTCTTGACTTCGAACAGCCCATCGCGGAGCTGGAAAGCAAGATCGAGCAACTGAGGTTTCTCGACAACGATTCCGGCGTGGACGTGGCGGGCGAGATTCAGCGGCTGCAGCGCAGCAGCGAATCGCTGACCCGCAACATCTACCGCAAGCTCACGCCGTGGCAAACCGCGCAGGTGGCGCGCCATCCGAAGCGGCCCTACTCGCTGGACTACATTGCCGGCATGACCGGGGAATTCCAGGAGTTGCACGGCGATCGCATGTACGCGGACGATTACGCGCTCGTCGGCGGACTGGCCCGCATCGAGGGAACTCCGGTGATGCTGATCGGCCACCAGAAAGGGCGGGATACGGCCTCGAGGGTGCGCCGCAACTACGGCATGACCCGCCCGGAGGGCTACCGCAAGGCGCAACGGCTCATGCAGCTTGCCGAGAAGTTCTCGCTGCCGGTGGTCACGCTGATCGATACGCCCGGCGCCTATCCGGGAATCGGCGCGGAGGAACGGGGCCAGAGCGAGGCCATCGCCTCCAGCCTGAACTGCATGGTGGGACTGAAGACTCCCATCATCAGCGCGATCATCGGCGAGGGAGGCTCCGGCGGGGCGCTGGCCATCGGCGTAGCGGACGTGGTGATCATGATGCAATACAGCATCTACTCGGTCATTTCTCCGGAAGGCTGCGCGAGCATTCTATGGAAGAGCGCCGACCACGCCACCGAGGCCGCCCAGGCCATGGGCATCACGGCCAGGCGGCTGCTGAAGCTCAAGCTCGTCGATGAAGTTCTGGACGAACCCGTGGGCGGCGCCCACCGCGACCCGACCGCCGCGATCGCGAGCCTCAAGAAGGCGATCGGCAAGCACCTGCTCAAGCTGACCCGCCTGGAACCCGCCGAACTGCTGGAGCGCCGCCATCAGCGATTGCTCAACTACGGTGTCTACCGCGAAGCCTAATCCATGTATTGGGAGGAAATATGAACACCAACTTGAATCGCCGTTCGGTATTGGCGGGTGCGCTTGGCGTTCCGTTTCTGGCCGGGCTGGCCCCCGGGGCGCAAGCAGAAGAATATTCGGGACTTACCGATCTCGATCTCACCGACGATGAAATGCTGCACTACTTCGTCAAGCTGCGCAGCAGCCTCGACGACCGGGTGACGATGGGCTGGGTGGACGCGGTCAACTATGCGTTTATCGACGGCGTGACCTACCCGATGTACCGGCTGCTGTCGACCACGATTCGCCAGATGCGTAAGGTCAACGACAGCCTCTACAAGAGCGTCTCGCTGGAAGTCGCGATGTACATGGACATCGAGACGGGCGAGCTGCTGGACAAGCTGACCATGCCGGTTACCGGCAACGTGGTGGACGTGCCGCTGTACCGCGCGGGTCCGTCGCACATGGACATGACGGTTCGCGCCGAGGACACCAACGAGTTCACGATGCAGCAGGAAACGGTCGATGGCGAGTCCTTTTTTGCCACGGGCCAGGTCGAGAGCGAGCGCTTCATCAGTCTGCCGCAGCGGCGCGGCGACGACTTCTACATCCGCCAGGACATCAGCGCGCGGGTGTTCCCGGACGGTGAACCGAATCCAAGCTTTTTCTACCGCGAGTGGACGATCAACCAGGGCAGCTGGGCGGCGCTTTCCGATCCGTCGACAATTTCGGTGCCCGTCGACGTGGCCTACATTGCCAACACGGCGTTCCGGCCCTGGATGCAAATGGGCGATGCCCCCGGTCATACGGTGCAGAACGGGCGTGGAGGCAAGGCGGAAACCCCCGAAGGATTGCCGGTCGAACTGCTCCCGCTGGTCAAGCTCCATCATCCCGACCTGATCGAGGACCCGCGCGGGGTCCTGGCCGGAGAAGCCGCATAGGGTTTGCCGAAGGACGGAAAATGAAGCCCGGCGCGCTTTTGCGCGCGGCGCTCTGCCTCGCCCTGGGCGCCATCGCGCCCGTCGCATACGGCGCCACGTCGCTTTCCGAAGCCGACTGCGAAGGCCTGGGCGGCTTGGCCTGGGCCCCGGTCGGGGGCAGCGGGGTCGAAATCGAGACCGCCGCTGCGGTCAGTCCCGATGAAGAGGGTCTGCCCGACTACTGCCGCGTCCAGGCGACGATCGCCCCCTCCACGGGGGTGGAAATCCGGCTGCCCCTGTCGGGCTGGAACCGGCGGCTGCTTTTCACGGGCTGCGGCGGCTTGTGCGGCGTCATCTATTCCCAGCACATGCCGGACGCCCAGGCGCGCGGCTACGTGGTGGCGACCACGGACATGGGCCGGCAGCTTGTCGAGGGGGAAAACCCCCGCGAATGGACGCAGGACGAGCAGTGGCGGATCGACTGGCAGTACCGGGCCACGCATAGGGCCACCTTGCTGGCCAAGGCGGTCATTGCCGCCGCCTATGGCCAGGCGCAGGACTACGCCTACTTTCGGGGATGCTCCACCGGCGGCCGCCAGGGACTGACCGAAGCGCTGATGTTTCCCGAGGACTACGACGGCGTCATTTCCGGCGCGCCGGCCATGCAGATGGTCACGCCCCACAACGTCTTCTCCTACGCCTCGAGCAAGCGGCCGGACGGCACTCCGGTTTTCTCCCCTGATTCGTTGCACCTGCTCGCGGACGCCGTGCTGGAGGCCTGCGACGAGGACGACGGCGTTCGCGACGGCATTGTCCCGCATCCGCCGGGGTGCAGTTTCGATCCCGCGTCGTTGCAGTGCGCCGACGGCCAGTCGGGCGACTGCCTGACGGAGCAGCAGGTGGAAGCAGTCCGGAACATCCACGCTGGCGCCCGAAAGGCCGACGGCAGCCGTTTTTACCCGATGGGATATGCCAGGGGATCGGAAAGGGACTGGATTACGAATTTCCTGGCCGTCGACGGCCGCCCGCCGCGCCGCGCGGGCAGCGCCCGGTTCACGCTGGACCAAAGGATCGGGCCGGACGCCACGCTGGCCGATTTCGATTATGCGCAGCACGGCGTTCAGGGCAGTCCGGTGGGCGGGATGCTCGATTTGGGGGCCGACGGCAGAAAGCTGGCGGCATTCACGGATCGTGGCGGAAAGATCCTGCTTTATCATGGCTGGTCGGATACCGACGCCACACCGGCGTCCTCGCTGTTCTTCCACGAGGCGCACGTGCAGGCCTTCGGCCGGGAAGAAACTGCCGGTTTCCTGCGCCTTTTCATGCTGCCGGGAATGGCCCACTGCTCCGGCGGCGAGGGCGTGCATGCGGCCGACTACCTGACGCTGATGGAAAAATGGGTTGAAGAGGGAGAAGCGCCCGAAAGCCTGGTCGCGTACAGGACACGCCCGCCCCGGTCAGGCCAGAGTTACCCACGCTTCCCCCTGCCGCCCGCGGATATCGTGTCCGGCCGCAGGCTGTACCCTTATCCGGCGCATTCGGCGTACGGCGGAAAGGGCGACGTCAATGATCCCGCCAACTGGCACAAGAGGTAAGAACGAGAGAGCTCCAGGCCGGGCGGCCGACGACCGCGACGCTGTCAAGCCGGTTGTGGAGGCGGCGCTTGGCCGTTTGTGCCCCGACTGGCGGGAGCGCCCGCTGCTGGTGGCTTTCAGCGGCGGTCCCGATTCGACCGCCCTGCTGCTGGCCCTGCACGAACTGCTCGGGGAATCCGGCCGCAAGCGTCTGCGCGCCGCGCATGTCAATCATGGCCTGCACCGGGATTCCGGAGACTGGGCCAGGCACTGCATGGATCGGGCCCGCGCCCTGGGAGTGTCCCTGGCCTGCCGCGAGGTTGAAGTGCAGGCCGGCGGCCGGGGCGTGGAGGCCGCGGCGCGCCGCGCGCGCTACGAGGCGCTGGCGGCGCTCATGGAGCCCGAAGAATGCCTGCTGACAGCGCATCACCAGGACGATCAATGGGAAACGCTGATGCTGCGCATGCTTCGCGGCACCGGCATTGCGGGCCTGGCGGGCATCCGCGAAAAGCGCCGTCTGGGCCGGGGGTGGGTGTTGCGTCCGCTGCTCGATGTCCCGGGGGAAGACTTGCGGGCCTGGCTCGATCAAAGGGGCGAGAACTGGATAGAGGATCCCTCCAATCGCGAAACGGAATTCGACCGCTCCTTCCTGCGCAACGAGGTGCAGCCGCTGCTGCGCGGGCGCTGGCCCGGCGCCGGCGCCACGGCCGGGCGGATGGCGCGGCTGGCCGGGGAAACGCGCGAATTGCTGCGGGACCTGGCCGAGCATGACGGCCGCGGGATCGCGCGGGACGACTCTATCGAATGCGAGGGCCTTCGCGGGCTTTCGCCGGCGCGGCGCGCGAACCTGCTGCGCGAACGGCTGTCGGCGCTCGGCGTCGCCGCGCCGTCCGAGGCGCGCCTGAATGCGGCGCTGGACATGCTGCTGAACGCGGCGGCCGACCGCCACCCCGAGGCCCGCTGGGGCGGCGTTCGCCTTACCCGCCGCCGGGGCCGCATCTACATCTCGCTTCCGTAGCTCTTTCGATACGAGCGGCGGGCAGTCTGTGTTATCTTAGATGCCCGATCCCATACTGTGGTCGGAGTGGTATGACCCGCTACATTTTTGTTACCGGCGGCGTGGTTTCCTCGCTGGGAAAGGGCATAACCGCCGCCTCGCTGGGCGCAATTCTCGAAGCCCGCGGCCTTTCCATCAGCATGATCA
>JAPPHC010000002.1 GCA_028821145.1 Gammaproteobacteria bacterium
GCATCATGGGGGCGTGCTTCTTCGAGGGATCGTGCGCATCCGGCACGGTGGCCACCTCGGAAGCGTTCTCGGGCTCGTACTGCGACGCGCCGGCCGGGCTCTTCGTCAATTGCCACTCGTACTGGTGCAGGTTCTCCATGAAGTTGTTGTCCCACTTCACGGGATTCTCGGTCCAGGCGCCTTCCAGGCCGCTGGTGATCGTATCGCTGCCCTTGCCGCTGCCGAAGCTGCTGGTCCAGCCGAGGCCCTGCTCGTCGATGTCGGCGCCCTCCGGTTCCGCGCCGACGTGGCTGTCCGGAGCCGCGCCGTGCGCTTTTCCGAAGGTGTGCCCACCCGCAATGAGCGCAACCGTCTCCTCGTCGTTCATTGCCATGCGCTTGAACGTCGTGCGAATGTACCGGGCCGCCGCGCGCGGATCCGGGTTGCCGCCGGGTCCTTCCGGGTTCACGTAGATGAGACCCATGTGGTCGGCGCCCAGTCCTTCCGCGAGTTCTCCGTCTTCACTGTGGCGCTCGTCGGCAAGCCATTCCTGCTCAGCCCCCCAGTCGGTCTCGTCGGCCTCCCAGACGTCAGGGCGCCCGAAGGCAAAGCCAAAGGACTTGAAGCCCATCGACTCCAGGGCGCAATCGCCGGCGAACAGCAGCAGGTCGGCCCAGGATATCTTGCGGCCGTACTTCTGCTTGATCGGCCACAGCAGGCGGCGGGCCTTGTCCAGGTTCGCGTTGTCGGGCCAGCTACCCAGAGGCGCGAAGCGTTGGTGGCCCGAACCGCCACCGCCGCGGCCGTCGCTGATGCGGTAGGTGCCTGCGGCATGCCAGGTCATCCGGATGAAGAGCGGTCCATAGTGGCCGTAGTCGGCCGGCCACCAGTCCTGCGAGGTGGTCATCACTTCCTCGATGTCCTGCTTCAGCGCATCCACGTCAAGGGTCTTGACCGCCTCGGCGTAGTTGAAACCCGAATCCATCGGATCCGACGCGGGAGAGTTTTCTCGAAGAATCTTCAGGTTTAACTGATTCGGCCACCAGTCCTGGTTCGTTGTCATCTCATCTTTCCTATGGCAATTTTTCTCGGTTGGCGCACCCTTTAGAAACCGTGGTACGCACTCGATATTCTAGCCTCAATCGTGCGCATTTTGCTCCGGACACTTGTCGAAGTTCGTGCGAATAAGTACCCTCGCCGCCTCGGCATCCGCACAATTGCAAACGTGACGAGGAGAAGGTCCTGATGGCTGTGCATTACATTCCCGACGGATACCATTCGGTGACCCCGTACATGGTCGTCGAAGACGTTGACGATCTCGTGGACTTCCTCGTGGCGGCATTCGGCGCCGAAGAAAAGGAACGGGTCCCCAACCAGGACGGAAAGACGGGGCACGCGGAGGTCCTCATCGGCGACTCCTACGTGATGATGGGCCGCGCCCAGGACGATTTCCCGTCCCTCCCCTGCATGCTCTACGTCTATGTTCCCGACACGGACGAGACCTACGCCCGGGCGCTGGCGGCCGGAGCCGAATCGATACAGGAGCCCGACGACATGTTCTACGGAGACCGGAACGCCGCCGTGAAGGACCCCTGGGGCAACTTCTGGACCATCGCAACGCACCAGGAAACCATAAGCCCCGAGGAACTCGCCAGGCGCGCGAAGGAGAACATGCGCTGACGCTGGCTACAATGCGCATACGGAGGTAAGCCCGGATGAGTGACGAGAAAGCGACGGAAGGCGTTCAGGGCCTGGAGCAGGCGCTCAAGGACCTTGAGCAGATCGTCATCAACCTGGAAAAAGGCGACCTGCCGCTGGCGGAGGCGATCAGGCAGTTCGAGCGGGGAGTTGAACTCACGCGCCGCTGCCAGGCGGTGCTCAAGGAGGCCGAACAGAAGGTCCAGGTCCTGAGCGAGGGAATGCTGGAAGACGTGGACCCGCTGACGCTCAGGAAACCGGACGGCGAAAACGGCGAAGGCGGATCGCTACCCCTCTGAGCCGGAAGCGACTGCCTCGACCGCTTCCATCACCCTTAGCAGGTTGCCGCCCCAGAGTTTGGCGATCTGCTCTTCGGAGTAACCGCGCCGCACCAGTTCCACCGTGACGTTGAGGGTTTCCGAGGCATTGTCCCAACCCTCTATGCCCCCGCCGCCGTTGAAGTCGGACGAAATGCCCACGTGATCGATCCCGATCAGTCCGACCGCGTAGTCGATGTGATCGGCGAGGTGCTTCACCGACGCCCGGGGCGGCATGCGGGTAATTTCACTCAGGCGCGAATAGTAGTCCTCACGCTGTTCGGGGGACATGCGGGCGAAATCGCCGGCATTTCTTAGACTCATTTCCCGGTACAGCGCGCCCATGGCCTCGACCTTTTCCGGCGGAGTCTCGCGCAGGTAGGAATCGAAGGCCACGATCTGCACCACGCCGCCGTTTTCCCGCATCGCCAGGAGCGCTTCATCGCTCAGGTTGCGCGCATGCGCAAAGGCGCCCCTGGCGGCCGAGTGCGAGGCGATCACCGGCGCCTCGGACGCTTCGATCGCATTCATCGCCGTGGCTTCCGAGGCATGGGATATGTCCACCATGATCCCCAGTTCGTTGGCGCGCCGGACCACCGCGCGGCCGAACTCGCTCAGTCCGCCATGTTCCGATCTGGGCTCGCCCCGCGCCAGGTTGGGGACGGCGGAATCGCCGATGTCGTTGTGGCCGTTGTGCACCAGGCCCAGGTAGCGCGCGCCGGACGCGTAGTGGACGTCGAGCAGGTTCACGTGGTGGCCTATGGAAAAGCCGTTTTCGATGCCGATCAATGCGACGCGGCGGCCTTCGGCGTGTATGCGGCGGACGTCCGCGGCGGTGAGCGCCAGCCCGATCCGGTCGGAATAGTCGACGTCGGTCATCTTGCGGATGGCCGCGTACTTGACGAACGCGTCGGCGATCGCGCGGGCATAGCCGGCCTCGCTGCGCTCGCGCTGCATCACGAATACGATGAAAAACGCCGCATCCAGCCCGCCCCGCTCCATTCCCGGCAGGTCCACCTGCTGGCCGGGTGGCTTGGCCTGCGCCGGATCGTACGCCTCCGTGCCGAAGTCCGGCGGGATGTCCACGTGGGTGTCGATGGCGATCACCCGCTTGTGGATGGTCCGGGCGCGTTCCAGCAGCTCGGCTTCAGTATCCGCGCCCGCCGCTCCTGCAAGTAATCCTGCCATCAAGATCGCTCCGTTCCACCCGCCTCTTTGCTGCATTACCTGCGCCCCTCTCCCGCGCCGGAAACGGCCAAAAGAATACAGCAATGAGGGCGCAAAGCGATGGTTTACAATTACGCTCTGTTCTGATGCATTGTTTTCTACTAGGGGGAACCAACAATGAAACGCATTTCAGTGCTCTCCTTCGCCATTTCCCTGCCGTTTGTCGGCGTCCTTGCAACGGCTCCGGCCACCGCCCAGGAGGAGGCAGCGGAGGCTGCCTCCGGCGCGATTGACGAAATCGTGGTGCTGGGAACGCGCCGCCGCGAAGGAAGGTCGGCGACAGCTTCGCTGGTGCCGGTCGATTACATCGGCGGAGACGATCTCGGCAGTCAGGGACCGACCGACATGGACGCTCTGCTCGCGGCCGTTGTGCCTTCCTACAACGTGGATCAGCAGGCCATCAACGACGCGGCCACGCTGATCCGGCCGGCGCGGCTTCGCGGGCTGCCTCCGGATTCAACCCTCGCGCTGGTCAACCGCAAGCGGCGTCACCGCGCCGCGGTCATCACTTTTCTCGGCAACGGCGTGGCGGACGGTTCGCAGGGCCCCGATCTTTCCTCCATCCCGGCCATCGCGGTCAAGAGCGTGGAAGTCCTGCGCGACGGAGCGGCCTCGCAATACGGTTCGGACGCCATCGCGGGCGTGATCAACTTCACGCTCAGGGACGACGCCGAGGGAAGCACGATCACCGCGAAATACGGCACCTATTTTGAAGGCGATGGCGACGCCCTGAACGTCGCGGCCAACTTCGGCCTTCCGCTCACCTCCAACGGATTCGCAAATTTCAGCTTCGAGTACAAGCAGTCCGACCCCACCGACCGCTCGGTGCAGCGCAGCGACGCCCAGGACCTGGTAAATGCGGGCAACCCGTACATCGGAGACCCGAACTATCCGCATGTGTTCCATCCCAATGTCATGGTGTGGGGCGCGCCGGAATTCGAGTACGACTACAAGATGTTCGCGAACCTCGGCCTCGATCTCGGTGGCGGGCGCGAGGCCTACGCGTTCGGAAACTTCGCCAAGCGCAAGATGGAAGGCGGGTTCTACTTCCGTAATCCGCACACCCGCGGCGGTGTCTTCAAGGGTCCCGGCGCCACTGCCGACGGCAGAACCTATGTGACTCGGGTTGTTGACGGCGAGCCCGTACGGTTTTGGGCGGACGACACAGACACCATGGTCCCGGAAGACACGGAATTCGGCCCCAGCGTGAAGGTCGCCGACCTGTCGCCCGGCGGCATCTGGGACGACCAGCCATGCCCACCCATTCGCATCAGCGGCAACGTGGCCAACCCCGACGACATTGCCGCGGTTGAGGCCAACCCCAATTGCTTCTCCTTCATTTCGGCGTTTCCCGGCGGCTTTGTTCCAAGGTTCGGCGGCATTCTGACCGACTATTCCGCGGCGTTCGGGGTTCGCGGCGACCTGTTCGGTGACTGGTCGTTCGACGCCAGCGCCGTGTTCGGCGTGAACGATGTCGATTT
>JAPPHC010000038.1 GCA_028821145.1 Gammaproteobacteria bacterium
CAGGGACAGCGAGAATCGAGCCAGGATGGCGTCTCCAACGAGGAGGGGGACGAACACCGAGCGAGGAAGCACGCGAGGATTACATCGAGTAGCTGAAACGCACTCCGGCCTGGCGCTTGTCCGGCGCGAAGATCACGGTCGCCAGGTTGCCCAGGGCGAAGAAGTCGCCCGAGGACTGCGCCGTGCGCACCGTGTCGTCGCCCGTTACGTTGTCCACGTAGGCGAACAGGCTCCAGCGTTCCGCCTGCAGGCCGACGCGCGCATCCACATTGACCCAGGAGTCGAACACGTTGCGGCGTCCCACCGCGATGCCTCGCTCGCTCTGGTACTGCATCAGCAGGTCGACCTGGAGGTTCATGCCGTTGCCGACGGGACGGGTGTAGCTGGCGGAGACGTTGAAGTTATGTTTCGGCACGCGCTCCATCTCCCTCCCCGACTGATCCACCGAACAGAGGAAGAACCCGGCGGGCGTCTGCTGCAACGTGCAATCGTTGACCAGCCCGATCGTAAGCGAGCTGTTGGTGAGGCTGACATAGTCGGTGTACTCGCTGTCCAGCCACGTATATCCGCCGCGAATCACCAGCTCTTCCGTGAGCGCAAGCGCGCCCTCCACTTCAAAACCACTGATTTCGGCGGCGCCCGCATTGCCCACAACCAGGTCGAAGCCGGTGGCCGCGGTTTCGCTGGGCTCGAGGCTGACCGTCTGTTTGCCCTCGTAGTCCATGAAGAACACAGCGGCGTTAAGCGTCACGCGGCCATCGGCCAGCGTGCTCTTGAATCCGGCTTCGTAGTTCCACAATTCCTCCGGCGCGAAGCGCGCGGTGAGGGGATTCGGGCTCGCTATCGTGGACACGCCGCCGGGCTTGACGCCCTTGGCGATGGAAGCGTAGGTGAGTATGTTGTCGGAGTACTGGTATTCCAGCGTGAACCGCGGCGTGAAGAAACTGTCCTCGGAGTCCCGCGACGCGGTCGGATTGTTGTTCACGGGTATCGGACCCGCAAACGCGGCGCCGATCATGCCGTTCCCGCCCACGGTCCAGAAAGTGTCGGTGGACTCGTCCGAATAGCGGGCTTCGACCGAGCCGGTCAGCCTGTCGTTGAAGTCGTATTCGAGGATTCCGTACGCCGACCAGTGATCGGTATCGCGGCCCTCGTCGCGCTTCGTTATGGGGCTTTGCGCGGCCACGTTCTGGCCCGCGGAAATGAACGGGACGAACATCAGCACGATGAGATTTCCGTTCTTCTGCCGCACCTCTTCGTTCCAGTACAGTCCGCCCACAGCCCAGCGGAATCCATCGGATTCCAGGTCGCCCAGCCTGAGCTCGAGGTTAGTCTGGTCGATGTCCGTATCCAGGTCGAATAGAAATTGCGCCGGCAAGGGTTCGTTAACGCCGGGGGACGGCAGGAAAACCGGCCGCCAGGGCTCTCCGTAGTAGTCCACATCCATGTTCTGGGTGGTTTCGGCCGATGTGCTGCCCAGCCAGGCGTTCAGCTTTGTCCCGCCGAAGTCCCATTCCGCCCTCGCGTGCACCAGCAGCGAATCGAAAGTGCTTCCTTCGTAGTCCTCGCCGGTGTACGGGTTCAGGCTGGCGGTAATCCTGTCCAGCAAAGGGATCGGCCCTGGCGGCGGCGCGAAGACATTCGCGGGGTAGGGCGACGGCCCGAACGGGCCGGGCGCCAGGAGTCCCACCACGTGCGCGGGCAAAAGCACGGGATCGGCGTGGCCGGTCTTGCTGGCGAGCTGCATTTGCGGGCGGATTTCGTATTCGTCCGACGAGTAGGCCACCCTGAGGTCGAGGTTGAACGTGTCCGACGGCTGGAATGCGGCCGCTGCCGCCACGCCCGTGGAGTCCGAACCGCCAATGCCTTCGCCTGACACTTCGTTCTCGTAGTAGCCATCGTGCTGCGCCGTTACGGCGTTGATCCGCAGGCCGAGGGTCTCCGATACCGGGAAGGACACGCCCACGCGCGCTTCCATCTGCCCATAGTCGCCCACGTCGGCGGAAAAGCTGGCCTCGAACTCGTCGCTGGGGGCCCTTGAAACGTAGTTCACCGCACCGCCGAAGGCCACCCGGCCATACAGCGCGCTTTGCGGGCCCTTGACGACTTCGATGCGTTCGATGTCCATGACCTTGAGGTTCATCAGCATTCCGCCGCCCGAAGTCAGCATCGATTCAGACGAGATGTCGATGCCATCCACCAGGATGCCGACCGGCGCGCGGCCGCGGTCTGTGGGCAGTCCGCGGATGTGCGGACGGGTGTCCTGCGGGATCCAGCCCTTGTCGAACACCAGGCCGGGCGTGAGCCGGGCGATATCGTCGATGTCCCTGATGCCGGCCGCGGCAATGGCTTCTTCGTCAAACACGGAGATGCTCAGCGGGATGTCCTGAACCGATTCGGTGCGTTTTCGCGCCGTGACGACAATTTCTTCGATTTCCTGTGCCGGCAGCGAGGTGGCCAGCAGGGAAAGGGCGCCGAGCGCGATCGCCGGGCGCGTGAAACGCGATAAGGTCATGGTTGTCCCCTATTCAAGTGCAAGAGAATTCCGCCTCCCCAGGCGGACCAAGCCGAGTATATACGCCGGATTGCGCTATTGCGATTGGCGCCAGGCCTGTGCCCGCAGGGACGCGTTGGCGCTCAAAGCGGCGTGGAACAGCGCTACGTCGTAGTAGTGGTAGCTGGCTTGAGGCAGCATCAGGGCGTCGAAGGGCGCGGCCGGGGTCCGGTCCAGCCGCAGGATTCCCTGGTCGCACCAGGCGCCGGTGATCCCGGGGATGGAAGCGCGCCGTACCTGTCCCGGCAGGGCAGGCGCCACCGCGCCGCGATTGGCCGAGGCCGGCGTCCATACACCCGGCGCCGACCAGTTCAGCGGATTGCTGCATTGCACGTCCAGGCCGCCGTCTTCGCGCTGGTATTGCGGGAAACGCTGGGCGGTGCCGAACTCAGCGGCCCTGGCGTCGCCGGTCGGTCCGTAGGTGACCCAGGAGGCCACGCAGCCCGTATCGTCACTCTTCCGGCATGGTTCGAAGCTTTGGAGCCTGTCGCTGTAGGAGCCCAGCGGAACCGGGATGCCGGCGATATAGGTGACGGCCATGCGTTTCCGCAGCGCATCGTCGCCTGCGATCACGTCGCTCAGCAGACGCTCGGCGTGCAGGGCGCCCTGACTGTGGCCCAGCAGCACGATGGGGCGGTCGCCGGTGCGCTCCGCAAAATGCGTGAACGCGCGCACGATATCGGTGAAGGCCAGCCCGTAAGCAGGATCCCGATTGCCGCGGCGATCGAATACCGCGGCCGAAGCAGCCTGACGATAGCGCGGGGCATATACCGCGCAGCAGGCATCCAGCACACTCGCCTGCGACGCCACCACGGCATCCACGGCGGGACGCGCCGCGGCATCCGGCACGGTGGCGTTCCATTCGCTTCCGGGCCAGGTGGTGGGGTGAATATAGAAGCCGGCGGCGTGCTCCGCCGCGAGCGTTTCCCCGTCATCGGGGTGGCGGGCCCAGTTGTCCCGGCGTTCGTAATCGGGCGGACGCGGCGCCGCGCGCTCGCCGAAACCATGGTCGGGCACGGTGACGTTGAGGGATACGGAAGGCGCCGGCTTCAGCGCCCCGATCAGACCGTTCATCATCTGCGCTTCGTCCCAGTCCAGGCGGTCCTCGCCGAAGCGCACGACCACCAGCCCCAGCGACGGCACGACGTAGACGCGCTGCGAGAAGTGCCCTTCCATGTACCAGGCGTCCGGCGCCGCCAGCGCCGGGTCGCGCGGCACTTCCAGGCGCGGCTTCGACATGCGCAGTTGTGTCGCCGCGTAGGGTTCGTTGCGCCACAGTTGCATGCCGAAATTGGGGTTGGTGGACGCGCCTTGCGTCATTCGGTCCACCCAGCCTTCCGGCAGCAGGCGCCGGCCCTTCCAGACGCCGTCTCCGGCCATCAGCTCGCCGATGCGCAGCCAGTTGCGCCCGTTGGAAATCAGGCAGCAGAACGATTGCGCATTGCCGCCGGGGCGGTCAAGCTGCACCCAGGCCTCGCCCGCTCCGAGCGGCTCCCAGATCCAGTCTCTCAGCAGTTGTGCCCATGGCCGGCCGGCGGCCCTCTCGATCGCGATGGAAAGGGCCTGCACGCTGGCGTTGGACCAGATGTACTCGGCACCCGGCTCGGCAGCCATGGGCGTGCCCAGTGCCTCACGGGCCAGGCGGCCGGTCAGGAACAGCCGCGCGCCGGGGGCAAACGGACTGACGGCGAAGCGGCCCCGCTCAAGTCCTCCTTCCATGTAGGCCAGGTTCGCCAGGGTAATGCCCGAGCGCTGCGGATCGCCCGCCCACTCCTCCAGCCAGAACGAGGCCGGCTGTTCCTCGGATTCGATTGCGCCGTTGTAGATGGCCGCGCCCAGCATCACGGCGGTCAGGCTCTTGTGCAGCGACTGGGAGTTGTAGGGCGTTCTGGAATTGGCCCCGCGGTCATAGCGTTCGAACTGCAATTCCCCATTGACGGAGACCAGCAGCGCGTAGGTCTGCTGGCTCTGCGCGTAGTCCCACGCTTCTTCCAGCACTTCTTGCGGAATCACGAGGTCTTGCGCGACGTCGGGGGCCGGGCTGTCGCCGTAGCCGATCGGCACCTGCGGCGAGAACCGACGGGCATTGGCCGGGTCGTCCGCCTTCTGGGGCCAGTTTGCGAATCGGATCCAGAGGCGATAGTCGCTCGCCATCCAGCCGAGCGTGCCCAGCAGCGCCACAAGAACGATCAAGGCTACGGCAAGCCACGCGCGTTTCTTTCTCATGGCGCGAATCATACCGGCGCGCGATTACGGAGGCGCCGGCTGAAGCCCTTTGTTCGTCCCCCTCCTCGCGGGAGCGTTGGAGCAGGGACAGCGAGAATCGAGCCAGGATGGCGTCTCCCACGAGGAGGGGGACGAACAAAGGGCGAGGAAGCACGCTCCGCGAGCAGGGACCGGCGGCGTTCAGGGCAAGGCGGCCGCGGTTTCGCCCGCCAGCCTTCCGTAGGTGGTGGCGGTGAGCAGGCCGTTGCCGGCGATATAGCCCCAGCGGGACGGGCCCGAGACGCCGCGCGCCGCCCCGCCGCCCGCGAACAGGTTGGGGAAGGCGCTGCCGTCTTCGCGAAGCACGCGGGCCCGCGCATCCACCCGGAGTCCGCCCTGCGTGTGGAACAGGGCGCCGGTTACGCGAACCCCGTACCAGGGCGCGGCGAGTTCCGGCCTACCGGTGAAATCGCGGCCGAAGGGATCGGATGCTTCTCCCCGCGTCAGGGCCGCCGTCTCGGCCAGCGTCTCCTCCAGCGCCCCGGCCGGCAGCCCGAACAGTTCCGCCAGCTCTCCCGGGGTCGAGGCCTCTCGCACCGCGCCCGCGGTGATGGCTTCGCGGTAATCGTTGAATTCGTGCATCAATTCGTGCAGGCGCTGGTCGTAGACGGTAACGGCAACGTGTTCGGGCTGCGCCAGCACCTCCATCGCCTGCTCGGAATAGCCGATTGATTCGTCGGAAAATCGCCTGCCCTCAAGATTGACCTGGATCCCGCCCTCCAGGATGACCGGCCACAGGATCGGCACGCCGTAGCCCTTTGCGAGACCGCCGTGCCCCTGGTAGGAGCCGATGTCGGCGATCGCCGCGCCGAGTTCCCGGCCCCACCGGATCGCCTCGCCCTGGTTGCCCGGATGACCGAAGAACTCGGCGTGGCGCAGCTCGGGGATATATTCGGCCACCATGTCCTGGTTGCCGGCGAAACCGCAGCAGGCCAGGATCAGCGCTTCGCAGCCGAGGTCCTCGGTGCTGCCGTCCGGGCGCACGCAGCGCAGCCCGCTTATGCGGCCGTCGGCATCGGCGAACAGGTGGCTGACGCGCGCGTCCGTCAGCAGGTCGGCGCCGGCGTCGGTGCAGGCGTCCAGCAGGGTGCCCATCAGTTCGGCGCCGGTGCGGTTGGGGCTGCCGTGCATGCGTTTGACGCTGTGCCCCGAGTAGAGGAAGCTGTCCACCAGCGACAGCGCCACGCCGCATTCGCCGGCCAGCCACTCCACGGTACGCGCGGACTCGCGGGCCAGCGCCAGCACAACGTCCGCGTCGGTCTGGTGCTTCGCCTTGGCCAGCAGGTCTTCGGCGAAGAGTTCCGGCGAATCCTCGATGCCCTTCTCGCGCTGCATCCGGGTTCCGGCGCCCGGTATGAGCCCCGTGGACATGCCGGTCGTGCCGATCGGCACGGCGTCGCGCTCGAGGATCAGCACCTCGGCGCCCGCCTGGCGGGCCGCGAGTCCGGCGCAAAGGCCGCAGCCGCCCGCCCCGACCACGGCCACAGGGACGCTCCAGTCGAAACGCGCTTCCCTGGCGGGCAATACGCTCATCCAATCCTCGGGCACTCGGCCCCGGTGACGAAAACGCGAATCATACGCTCCACTCGCCGTTGCGTTATCGTTACGCACTTCTGTCTGAACATGCCTGGGAGAGAGTTCCATGAATCGGAGGGATTTGCTGCAGGGTGCGGCCGTGATGGGTATCGGTTTGGGCGCGCCTCGAATGTTGGCCGCGGAAGCGACGGCGGGCGCTGCCGCGGAAACACTGACGCTGCCCGGCGATCCGGAATCGCAATGCCGCGCGATGATCCGAGCCTACGGGAACGAGGGCGGCGATCCCTGCGTCTGGAAGACCCGCGGCAAGGTGTTCGCCGTGCAGGAAGACGCGGTCACCCCCATGTACGGGTTTCTGGGCAGCGAGACCGGGTGGTGGAAGCAGGTGGAGGAACACGTGTGGGTGCGCTATCCGTCCACGGTCTCGTTCTTTACCGATCTCGAGACCGGCGAGTTCATCGACCAGTACACGAGCCCCTTCAACGGCGCCACGGTTACGCTGCCGGCAAGTTTCATCCGGCACAAGGAGGGGCAGTACTACACGCCGATGGGCGTGTGGTTCGGCAGCATGAAGAGGGTATTCCCCGACCATTACGCCGAGAAGCCGCTGCACCTGGACTGGACCGACGACAACGGCGTGTTGCGCCTGCAGGAAGGCTCGCGCTTTCCTCCCATCCTCCCGCAGCCGTCGCTGGAATACGCCTCCCTTTTCGCCGCGACGCACGAGGTCCTGGGCGAGGAGCCGCATCAGCCGACCGCCGCAGCGGGTGGCTGGAACATCTTCTCCGCGACTCGCAGGCCGTACGACGAAATGGGCATCCTGCCCGGCCACGTGATATGGCATTTCGACGCGGTCAAGGTGCCGTCCTTCGAGGAGCTGGACGCCGGCTATCTCGAGCGCGCCCGGGCCCTGTCGCCGGTATTCGAGCAGTCGCCCGAGCACGACGACGGACCGTCGTTCTTCGAGCGCATCATCGAGATGCGCGGCTTCGGCTGAGCGGCGCTCTTACGCTGGTTCATGCGCATCCTCAACCGGGAGGCGGTCGCCGAATCGCTGTCGCACGCCGAGTGCATCGATGCGGTGGAAGCCGCGATGCGCGCGGTCTCCCGGGGCGACACGATCATGCCGCTTCGCAGGTACATGGATATCCCGCGGCAGGGCGGCAAGTTCACGCTGATGCCGGGATATCTCGGCGAACCGTGCACCTTCGGCGTCAAGATTGTCTCGAAGTACCCGCGTTCGCCGGACAGTCCATACGGTTCGCATGTCGGCGCCGTGATGATCTTCGACAGCGAGCAAGGCATACCGCTGGCCCTGCTGGACGGCAGCGAACTGACGGCGATCAGGACGGCCGCGGCCAGCGCGCTGGCCACGCGGATCCTGGCGCGCGCCGACGCCGCGACGCTGGCGATACTCGGCACCGGCACGCAGGCGCAGCATCATGTTCAGGCGCTGACCTGCGTGCGGCCGATCACCGAATTGCGCGTCTGGGGGCGCACGCACGCCCACGCCCGGCGGCTCGTGCGGCGGCTGGCATTGCCCGCTTCCGTTGCCGCCCGCGTCTGCGACAGTGCGCGCCGGGCCGTCGACGGCGCCGACATTGTCTGCACCACGACTTCGGCCGCCGAACCGGTGCTTGCAGGCAAGTGGCTGGCGCCGGGTTGTCACGTCAACCTGGTCGGAGCGGCGATAGCCAGTTCGGCCGAGGCCGACGTTGACGTCGTGACCCGCTCGCGCTTCTACGTGGACTACAAGGCCTCCGCGATGGACCAGGCCGGAGAATTGCTCGCCGCCATCAGGGACGGCGCAGTGTCCGAAGCGCACATCGCGGGAGAGATCGGCGACGTACTGGCCGGCCGCGTTGCCGGACGGAGCAACGATAGGGAGATCACGGTGTACAAGTCGCTGGGCGTGGCCGCCCAGGACCTGGCCGCCGCTTATGCCGCTTTTCGCAACGCCGAAAGCAGGAACATCGGCGTGGACCTCACCTGGGATTAGCGGCGAAACACGGCACTGAACCGGAGGAATAAACGATGACCGATTCTTTGGGATGGCGAAGAAAGTTCGGGGTGCTGGGGCCTTCTACGAACACTATCGTGCAACCGGATTTCGACGACCTGCGCCCGCCGGGCGTAACCAATCACTACTCGCGGATCATCATCCAGGACGCCAATGCGATATCGGACGAGACCTTCATGGCCGGCACCATCGAGATTTCCGAGAATACGGCGGCAGCCGTTCGCGGCGTGCTGACGTGCAAGCCGGACTACCTGGTCATGGGGATGTCGGCGGTGACCTTTTACGGCGGCGTGAAGGGCGGCACGGAATGGAAAAGGCGAATCGAGGAGATCGCGGAACTGAAGCTGTCCGTGGGCTCCGAGGCCGTGGCCGATGCGCTCGATGCCTGCGGCTCGCGCAACGTCGCGTTCATGTCACCCTACTACCCGGTGGCCAACCGCGAAGTCAGCCGCTACCTGTCGGACCGTGGCTTCAACGTCGTGCGCGATTCGTGCCTGCGCTGCCCGTCATGGACCGCCATCGCTGAGGTGCCGGAATCGCGGGTGGCCAGCGAATTCCGGGAACTCGACGGCGACGATGTCGACGCACTGGTGCAGGTGGGCACCAACCTGTCGGCGATCCGCCTGGCCGCGGGCGCCGAACGGTTGCTCGGCAAGCCCGTGATCGCCATCAACACCGCCACCTATTGGCATGCGCTGCGGGCCAACGGCATCGACGACAGGGTCATGGGATTCGGCCGGCTGCTGGAGGAGTTTTAGCGTTGTGTCTCAGCCGGCGTCGAGCGTGGCGAGTTGTTCGGCCTCCATATGCTGGCGCAGCGGCTCGATGATTCCGTCGAGGTCGCCTTCCATGATCTGCGGAAGCTTGTAGAGGCTCAGGTTGATGCGGTGGTCGGTGACCCGGCCCTGCGGAAAATTGTAGGTACGGATGCGCTCGGAGCGGTCGCCGCTGCCCACCTGCGAGCGCCTTTCCTCCGCACGCTCGCGCTCCAGGCGGCTTTGCTCGGCGTCCAATAATCGCGCGCGCAGCAGCGACAGCGCCCGGGCGCGGTTCTTGTGCTGCGAGCGCTCGTCCTGACACTCGACGACGATTCCCGTGGGCAGGTGCGTAAGGCGGACCGCGGAATCGGTCTTGTTGACGTGCTGGCCGCCGGCGCCTGACGCGCGATAGGTATCGACCCGCAGGTCGCCGGGATCGATCTCGATTTCTCCCGTTTCCTCGGCTTCCGGAAGCACCGCCACGGTGCAGGCCGAGGTGTGAATCCGTCCTTGCGACTCCGTTTCCGGCACCCGCTGCACGCGATGAGCGCCGGACTCGAACCGCAGGTAGGAAAAGACCCGCTTGCCGGCCAGCCGGCAGACGATTTCCTTGTAGCCGCCGTGTTCGCCCTCGCTCATCTGGATGATCTCCTGCTTCCAGCCGCGTGCCTCCGAATAGCGCGTGTACATGCGGAACAGGTCGCCGGCGAAAATCGCCGCTTCGTCTCCGCCGGTGCCGGCGCGGATCTCGAGGTACACGTCGCGCGCGTCGCGCGGGTCGGGCTTGAGCAAAAAGCGGCGCAACCGGACTTCGAGGGCCGCCTGCTCGCGCCGCGCTTCCTCGGCCTCCTCCCGCGCCAGCTCGCGCAGTTCCTCGTCGTCGCCGCCGAGCATTTCTTCCGCCGAAGCCTCCGTTTGCAGCGCCCGCTCCAGGCGGTCCAGCAGGCTGGCCAGGGGCTGAAGGCGCGCGTGCTCGCGCCCGGCATCGCGCCGGCGCACCGGATCCGAAAGCACTTCCGGATCGGCCAGCGACGCCTCAAGTTGTTGAAAACGGGCCTTGAGGCCGCGGAGTTTTTCCAGCAGGGCGGTGTTCATGGTCGTTTCCGCGTGGGGCCTTTTGACCGGCGGTGCCTGGCACTGAGGCTATTATCGCAGTGTGGATGTTCGTCCCCGGGCCAGGCTGGCCGCCGTCTCTCTCGCAGGGTTCCTGCTCGCGGCTTGCGCGAGCGCGCAGATGTGGCTGGCCGAGGCCGGCTGGCCGGCGTTTCCGGGTAGTGAGGCCCGCGCTCTGCTGGCTGAAGCGCAACGATCGCCGGAAGGCGCAGCGACAGCGTCGAAGGCTCGGGATGCGGCGGAGTTCGCGTTCCGGCGCGATCTCTATGCCCTTGCCCTGGAAGCGGCGATCTTGTGGCATGCAAGCGACAGTGGCGATCCGGAAGTCCTGGCGCTGCTGACGGCCCTGCACGCGGCTGCCGGAGACATGCCGGCGGCGCTCGAGGCGGCGCGCGCCGGTCTTTCCACGGATGCGGATGACGGCCGCTTTCTCGCAGCGCTCGAGGAGCGGCTGAACGGGATCAATTCGGATGCGCTGACTACGGCGGACCTGGAGCCGCTGACCGCCCGGTTGGCCGCCTGGCATCCCGAATCGCCCGATGTCCTGAGTCTCGCGGCGCGGGTTGCGCTTGCCGCGAACGAATTCTCGCAGGCCGCCCGTCTGGCCGATCTCCTGTTGCGCCGCGATCCCCTGGCCGACGATGCGCACGCGCTCGCGGCCACCGCGCTGTTGCGTGCCGGCGAGCCGGATGCCGCCCTAGCGCGGCTGACGGAGCAACTGGCCACTCGCGACAGCCTGGCGCTGGAGCAGAACTACGTGGTGTTGCTTCTGGAGGCGCGCCAGCCGCGCGAGGCCTTGAGCCGCCTCAGGAACCTGCGCGCGGCCAACCCGGGCTCGCTGGACCTGGCCATGCAGGAGGCGAGAATTCTGCAGGCGCTGGGTGCGGGCAATATCGCCGAGCCGATATATCTTGAGCTTTTTTCGCGCGGTTACCGGTCCGATTCCTGCCGGTTGGCCCTGGGACAGATCGCCGCCGGGCGCGAGGATTGGCTGGAGTCGATCGAGTGGCTCGCCGGGATCGAGTCGGAGCGGCTTGCGCCTGCGGCCACTGAGTTGCTGGTCAGGGCATTCGTCGCGCGGGATGAAATCGACGAAGCGCTGGCAACCCTGCTGGATCATGTCGGGCGTTATCCCCGGCACGCTTTCGAAAGCCTGCCGCTGTTCGCCTTCGCGATGCGGGCCGCCGGCCGGGACGTCCAGGCGTTGGCGGCTTATGAGGAAGCCCTTCGCTACCGGCCGCAGAGCCGCCGCCTGAGGATGCAGAGGGCGCACCTGCTGCTGGACCTCGAGGAACACCGCAGGGCGATACGCGAGATGGAGGACCTGCTGGACGACTACCCGCGCGACTCCGAAGTGCTCAATGCCCTGGGATACACGCTGGCGGACCGGGGCGTACGCCTCGAGGAGGCCCACGGGCACATCAGCCTGGCGCTGGAACTGGACCCGGACTCGCCCGCGATCGTGGACAGCATGGGATGGGTGCTCTACCGCCTCGGCAGAAAGGAGGAGGCGGTGCCGCTGCTGGAGCGGGCGCTTGAGAGCCTTCCGCATCCCGAAGTCGCCGCCCACCTTTGCGAGGTCCTGTACGAGCTGGGGCAGATTGATCGGGCCGACGAACTGCTTCGCGAATCGCTGGCGCAGTACGACGACACCGCCCTCCTGGAGGCAGTCCGGGAAAGGTATTCGCGGTGAGGCAAAAAGCGGCGTTTACCGGATTCCTGGTTGCTGTCGCATGGCTGCTTGCGGGCTGCACGGCGGCAGGCAATCGCGTCCCCGCCGTCCTGGACGCGGCCGCGTTGGCGGAACTTGAATCGTGGGGGCTGCGCGGCCGGGTGGCGCTGAATCGGGAGGGCCGGGGCGCGCAGGCCAACGTGCTGTGGCGCCAGGAGGGCCCCCTGGCGCGGCTGGAATTGAGCGGACCCTGGGGCGTGGGCGCCGAGCGCGTGCGGATCGAGGACGGCGACGTCAACCTGTTCAGCGAGGGCGACTGGGTTTCGATGTGCGCGCCCGGCATGCAGATCGACGAGCTGGAGATGCTGTGCGACAGCGCGCCGCTGCAAAGCCTTCCCTACTGGCTGCGCGGACTGCCGGACCCCGGTTCTCCGTTCACCGAATACAGTTCCGGGCAGGGCGCAGTGCGGGAATTCCGCCAGGACGGCTGGCGGATCGAGGTGAACGCGCTGGCCCGCTCGGGCGACCTTGCCGTTCCCCGCAGGCTCAATATATCCGGCCCGGGCGCTTCCATGAGGGTCGCCATCACGAACTGGGAGTTGCCGCCTGCCCGCTGACGAGAGAATACGGATCACCGACGAGTTCGCCCGCGCGCTCGAGGGGATGGAACAGGGCGGCCGGCACCTGCTGATCACCGGCAGCGCGGGTACCGGCAAGTCCACTCTCCTGAGCCACTTCTGCGAAAGCGTCGATTGGGACCCGGTGGTCCTGGCGCCGACCGGAGTGGCGGCGCTGAACGTGGGCGGCCAGACCGTGCACCGCTTTTTCGGCTTCGGGATCGACGTAACGCCGCAGGCCATCGCCGCGCGCCGCGGCAAGCCGCGCAACGCGAAGCTCTACAGGACCCTGCGCACGCTGATCATCGACGAGGTATCGATGCTGCGGGCCGACCTGCTCGACTGCGTGGACCTGTTTCTGCGGCGCTACGGCCCCCGATCCAACGCGCGCTTCGGCGGCGTTCACATGGTGTTCATCGGCGACCTCTACCAGCTTCCGCCGGTGGTTACCGGGCTCGAGCACCAGGCTCTGCGTGAGGTCTACGAGTCCCCCCACTTCTTCAGCGCCCGTGCGCTCGAGGACGTGGAGCTGGAGATCATCGAGCTCACGCGCGTATTCCGGCCGCGCGACAGCGAGTTCGTGCGCTTGCTGAACCGCGTTCGCAAGAAATCGCTGGAGGACCGCGACCTGGAGCGCCTGAATCGCCGGGTGGACCCCCATTTCGATCCACCCGACGGCGAGGGCTACATCACGCTGACCGGCACCAACCGCAAGGCGGGCCTGATCAACCGCGACCGGCTGGACGGCCTGGCCGCGCCCGAGCACCGGTTCGATGCCGTAATCGAAGGCGCTTTCGGCCGCGAGTACTACCCCACGGAGGCGCAACTTCGCTTCAAGGCAGGCGCCCAGGTCATGCTGCTGAACAACGACGGGGCCGGGCGCTGGGTCAACGGCAGCATCGGCGTGATCGAGGGCGTGAACATCGGCGGCGGCGAGGCCTACGTGCTGGTCCGCCTGGCCGATTCCGGACGGCGCGTTCGCGTCGAGCCCTACGAGTGGGAGTTGATCCGCTTCGAGGCCCGCGAGGGGTCCATCTTCAGCAGTCCGGCGGGAACCTTCACCCAGTTTCCGTTCCGGCTGGCCTGGGCGGTGACCGTCCACAAGAGCCAGGGCAAGACTTTCGAGCGGATGGTGATCGATCTCGACCGCGTCTTCGCCGCCGGTCAGACCTACGTTGCCCTGAGCCGCTGCACGTCCTTCGAGGGGCTGGTGCTGACCCGCCCGCTGACGGCCGGTTCCATCCGTTGCGACTGGCGCGTGCAGCGCTTTCTGACCGGCGAGCAATACAAGCGCGCGGAACGAAGCCTGTCCACCGATACCAAGCTCGAAATCATCGAAAGAGCCATCGCCGCGGCCAGCCCCCTCGACATGGAGTACCTGAAGCGCAACGACGTGCGCACGCGACGCCGCATCCGCCCGCTGGAAGTGGGCATGCGGTCTTACTCCAACCGGGAATTCCTCGGCATGCGCGCCTGGTGCATGCTCCGCCGGGACGAGCGCACCTTCCGCCTCGACCGCATCCTCTCCCTCAGCCCTCCCGACCCCTGACCAGGTCCTATAATCAGGCGTTCAGCAAGGGTTCAGCATGGGGGAGAAGACCATGACCGACAATCCCGGCTACACGGCCGATTTCATCAAGTCCGACACGGACCAGGCGACGTTCATGAAGGATCCGGCGATGGATCATCTGATGACGGCGCTGGTGTCGGTGAGCACGGAGATCTGGGCGCAGGCCCGGCGCATGAAGATCATGGAGCGATTGCTGGAGGACCATGGGAAGGTGACGCGCGAGATGATCGAGGGTTACATGCCGAGCGCGGAGGAGGAGGCGTCCTGGCGTGCCGAGCGCGACCGTTTCATCGAGCGGACCTTTGGTTCGATCACGGTGGGGCATTCGGGCGAGGGCCAGCCGATGATGGAGTTCCGCAACCGCTCGGGCATGGGAGGTGACCAGTCATGATGAATCGACGCACGATTCTGGGCGCCCTGGCCGCGGCCTTTTCCGCCACGGCTGCTACGCGCAAGGCGCGCGCGTCCACGGCCACCCCGCCTTCACCGCCGTACGACTTCGAGCCGCGCGGCAACATCGGCAAGCTGGAGCGTCTGGCCAGTCTTGACCTGGAAAGCCGCCAGGACTTCCTGACCGGCTTCCGCGTCTGGTCGAACGGCCCTCTCGGCCGCGCCGCACAGGTTCGCGCCGAACACATCTTCAAGCAAGAGGGCATCGATCCCGCGAGCAATCTTTCGATCGAGGCGCTGCGCGAGGTGCTGGAACGCGATCCGGTGATCGGCGCCAGCATGCGCTACTGGATCAGCGGCCAGCAGATCAGCTGGAAGATCCTGCAGGAGGAGTTCCACGGCAAGGCCGACACCTACCTGGCGGAGCTGGACGCGGCCGACAAGGCAGGTCCGGGCTCGGTGAAGCTGGACCCGGACCTCAAGGTCCCGGAATACGCTTCGCACGAAATCCACATCCAGCCCGGCGGCTACGTGGGCGATCCCTTTGCGGGCCACATCTATCACTACGGCACCAACCACTTCTACATGGGCCACAACGACCAGGACGAGGTGCACGCGCAACTGGCGGCGGCGGTCGAGCCGCCCGAAGACGGCCAGGTCAAGCGTATTCTCGATCTGGCCTGCGGGCCCGGCCAGCTGACCCTGGCGCTGAAGGACCGTTTCCCGGATGCCGAGGTGTGGGGACTGGACGTTTCCGCTCCGATGGTGCGTTATGCGCACATGCGGGCGGTCGAGCTCGGCCGGGAACTGCACTTCGTGCAGGCGCTGGGCGAGAAGACCGGCTTTCCGGACGGGTTTTTCGACCTGGTGGCCTCGTACATCGTCTTTCACGAGACCCCGGCGAGTATCACCAGGGACATCGTTGCCGAGGTGCGCCGCATTACGCGTCCCGGCGGCGTGTTCCAGCCGTTCGATTTTCCGAGCGACGAGCACCCGCCCACCGGTTTCCGCAAGTTCAGGCGCTGGTGGGACCACCGCTGGAACCAGGAAGTGTGGCGCAACGAATTCGCGAGCATCCATTTTCCGACCGAGATCGAGAAGGCCGGCTTTTCGGTGCGCGAAGCGAAGAAGGGCGTGCTGTTCTTCGGGCGGGTCCACGCAACGCGCAACGCTTGAGCCGCACCCAGCCACGAGGGCGCCCCCGGGAGCGAGGGCGTCCCGCCCGCATTCCGGGCCTGCTGGTCGCGGCAGGCCTTTTCATCGCCGCATCGGGCCCGCCCGCCCATGCGCAAACGGCCGAGGGCAACGATGACGCGGCGGGGGAGTGGCCGAATTTCGGCAGGGACCCGGGCGGAAGCCAGTATTCTCCGCTGGATGAGATCAACCGGGAAAACGTAGGCCACCTCGAACAGGCCTGGGTACACCATAGCGGCGACTATGCGGAAGGCCCCTTCAGGATCGGGTCGACGCAGCAGGCCGTGCCGTTGATGGCCAACGGCCTGGTCTATTTCTGCACGCCCTTCAACCGGGTTTTCGGCGTCGATGCCGAAAGCGGCGAAGAGGTCTGGGTGTTCGATGCACACGCCGCGCTGACAGGAAACGAAGCCGAACGAGCAGGCGAACGCGGGCCGAGCACCTGCCGCGGGGTGGCCTACTGGGAGCGGACGGAAGCATCGACCGAGCCCTGCGCGAAGCGCATCTTCAAGGGCGACTTCACCGGCGCCGTCCACGCGATCGATGCGCTGACCGGGGAAGCCTGCCGGGACTTCGGCGCGGCCACGGATCACCCCGGCTACGTGTCGCACTGGGATTACGAGGGCTATGGCGAAGGAGAGGTTCGCGGCATGTCGTCGCCGCCGGTGGTGCTGGGCGACCTGGTGATCGCCGGCAGCGGTTCGAACGACGGCATTGCCAATGCGAACGACGGGGTGGTGCGGGCCTTCGACGTGCGAACCGGGGCAATGGTGTGGGAATTCAATCCCATCCCCCCGGAGTACAGCGCCGTCACGGGCGCCGCCAACGTATGGACCACGATGAGCGCCGATCCGGCGCGCAACCTGGTTTTTCTGCCCACAACCAGCCCGTCGGTGGACTACTATGGCGGAGGCCGCCGCGTGGAACTTCCGCTGGCGAACGCCGTGGTGGCGGTGGACGGGGCAACCGGCAAGCCCGCCTGGTCTTTCCAGACCGTTCACCATGACCTGTACGACTACGACCTGCCGGGCCACGCCCTGCTGGTGACCATCCGCAAGGACGGAAAGGCGCGCGAGGTCGCCATACAGCAGACCAAGAGCGGACATCTTTTCGTGTTCGACAGGGATACGGGCGAACCGGTTTTTCCCATCGAGGAACAGGCCATTCCGCCTTCCGATCTGCCCGACGAGACCGCCTTTCCCACTCAGCCAATACCCATGGGCATCTCGACCTTCGCCCGCACCGAACTGGACCGGGAAAGCCTTTTCGGGATCACCGCGCTGGACCGCGCCTGGTGCCGCAGGCGGTTTGACGAATCGCGCTACGACGGCCTCTTCACGCCGCCCAGCCGGCGCGGCAGCATCCTGTTTCCTTCGGCGCTGGGCGGCGGCAACTGGGGCGGCGCGGCGTTCGATCCGGCAAGCAATCTTCTCGTCATCAAGGCTGAGAACCTGGCTACCTGGCTGCGCTTCGTGCCGCTGGAAGAGGGTGAACATGACGGGCCGCGCGACTATCTCAACCGCACACTGAGCGGAACGCCCTACCGCGTGGAGGGCGAGGTCTGGATCTCGCCTTCGGGGTTTCCGTGTACGCCGCCCCCGTGGGGCACGCTGAGCGCCATCGACATGGACAGCGGCGAGTTGCGCTGGCAGGTG
Source organism: Gammaproteobacteria bacterium (assembly GCA_028821145.1). Classification (GTDB taxonomy): domain Bacteria; phylum Pseudomonadota; class Gammaproteobacteria; order Steroidobacterales; family Foliamicaceae; genus Foliamicus. The sequence continues at coordinate 17,345 of JAPPHC010000038.1, forward strand.
CCCCTGGGACGTCTGCGCGCGATGGGCATTACATTGCCGTCCGGGTTCGGCTGGGGCTCGCCCAGCGTCGGCGGTCCCATCGTGACGGCCGGGGGCCTGGTGTTCGTGGCCTCCACCCTCGACCATAACCTGCGCGCCCTGGACGTGGAGACCGGCAATGAACTGTGGACCGGCAAGCTCCCCGCGCCGGGGATGACGGTGCCGATCACCTACCGCGCCGGCGGCCGGCAATACGTTGTGATCGCCGCCGGCGGAAACGCGCGCGCGGGCACGGCGCAGTCCGACGCGCTGGTCGCCTTCGCGCTGCCTGACTGAGCCGCTGACCGGAGAGCTCCGGAGCGCCCTAGTTCTCGAGAATATTCCGCGCGATCCCGCGCGCGCGGGCGAGCCTGTCCACCACCCGGTCCTCCGGCACGCCTCTCAGCACGTCCAGGGTGTCGATCATTTCCGCGACGCCGCCGGAAAGACCCACGACAATTACGCTGGTGTCCGCGTCCCCGGCCACCTCAAGCAATTGCTCGATAACCATGGCGGCGCTGTCATCGAGGTACCTGGCATCGGAAAAGTCGAAGATCACGACCTCGTGGTCCTTGATGTCCGCGCCGATCACGCTGACCAGGTTGCGTGAGGAAGCCACCGTGAGAGTGCCCCGCAAGGCCACCATCCCCACCCGCGCCTGCAGCGGGTCGCTGATCTCCATGCCCTTCTCGCCGGCGAAGAATGTCCGGTCGAGCACCGGAACCGAAACCACGCTGTCCAGTTCCAGGCCCTTCAACTGGCGCGCGTGATTCATGCCGGCAACGATCAGTCCGAGCGCAACGGCGGTAACGAGATCGACCACGACCGTCAGGAGCAGCGTCATCAGCATGACTACCAGGTGATCCCGGCGCAGGCGGTGGATGCGCAGCAACAGCCGCCAATCCACGATGTCCCAGCCGATCTTCATCAGGATGCCGGCCAGCACGGCATGCGGAATCGGTTCCACGTACTCGCCGAACCCCAGCAGCAGGGCCAGCAGGAACAGCGCGCGTATGACCCCGGAGACCGGCGTGCTGCCTCCCGCCCGGATGTTGGTGACGGTCCCGATAGTGGCGCCGGCCCCCGGCATTCCCTGGAACAGCCCGGAAACGATGTTGCCGATCCCCTGTCCGACCAGTTCCTTGTCGGGCTTGTGGCGCGTGCCGGTCATCGAATCCGCCACCAGCGACGTGAGCAGGCTGTCCACGGAGCCCAGCAGCGCGAGGATGATGGCAGGGTGCAAGGCGCCCAGCAGGAAGTCGGCGGACGGGACCTGAAGGCTGATGGCCGGCAGTCCCTCGGGGATCGAGCCGATCGCGGGAGCTCCGGTCAGCCACAGGATTCCGATCACGGAGCCGACCACGAGCGCGATCAGTGGAGCGGGGGCCAGGCGCTCCAGCCGCCGGGGCCAGAAAATCGTGATGGCAAGCGCCAGGGTTGCGATGGCCAGGGCGCTCGGGTTCAACCCCGCAAGTGCGCCGGGCAGCGAGCGCAATGCGCCCATCGGACCTTCGGGCGAAGTCGGGGCGCCGAGGAACGGCAGCACCTGGATCAGCATGATGATGATGCCGATACCGGACATGAACCCGGAAACCACCACGTGGGGCGTGTAGACGACGAACCGTCCGATCCGCAGTACGCCGAGCAGCACCTGTATCAGTCCGGCCAGCACCACCACGATCAGCGCCTCGCTGAGGCTGTTCGCGTGGGTCGAGATGATCACGGCCATGGCCACGGTCATCGACGGCGTGGGCCCCGATATCTGTGACCGCGTGCCGCCGAACACGGAAGCGAAGAAGCCGACCGCAATCGCTCCGTAAATCCCCGCCTCGGCGCCCAGGCCCGAGGCGATCCCGAACGCCAGCGCCACCGGGAGCGCGACCACGGCGGAGGTGATCCCGCCGAAAACGTCGCCCTGAAAGGTCTTCAGGTCGTACTTCATGCGTGCAGAGGCCTCTTGCCCCCCGGGTGGGCGGAGACGTCAGGCGAACACGCGCTCTCCGATCATGCGTCCGAATACCAGCGCCGGCGTCAGCAGCATCCCGTTGACGATGCCGAAGCCCGAAGTCGCTCCCGCGCCCAGCACCTCGCCGGCGGCGTAGAGGTTGGGGATGGGATCGCCGCTACCGTTCAGCACCTCGAGCCCCGGACTGACGGTCAGGCCCGCGAAGGAAATCAGGTGCGTGCCCTGCATGCGGATCGCATAGTACGGCGGCTTGCCGACCGGCAGCGGCATGTGCTCGCGGCCGAAATCGGAATCCTGGCCGCCCTCCTGACCGGAGTTGTAACGCCCTATGGAGGCGGCCAGCCCGTCGCCGTCGATACCGGCCCAGTAGGCCAGTTCGGCCAGCGAATCCCCGCGCGAGAAGAAGTGGAACTTGTCGAACGCCCAGTCCAGCCGGTCCCGGTCCCAGCCGCCCACCAGGGACGGCGCCGAGTCCATGATCTGCTGGTCGAACACGATCCAGAAGCGGTGGTCCTTCTGCCCGAGAAGCGCGTGCTCGCGAGCATCCACGCTGGGATGGTCTTCACGCACGAAGCGTTGCCCGCCCGAATTCACGTAGACCTCCCAGGGCAGGCGCGTCTGCGGCGCGGTGCGCACCGGCACGGGGGCCGGAGTGCTCGGCACGTTGAAGTCGTTCAGCACCATGCCGAAGGCAACCAGGAAGAGTTCTCCGCCGCGCAGCGTGCCGCCCGCCCCCACGCCCATCTCCAGGCCGCCGCCCAGATTGAAGGGATAGGCCATGTTGGCGTACAGCGGTGCGCCATGCAGTTCCCGGAACATTTCCGGATTGGCCGCGCAACCGCCCGTGGTCAGCGCCACCTTGCGGCCCAGCAGGTCCATCTTGCGCCCCATTGCGTCGCGCACCATGACGCCGTTCACCGCCCCGGATTCGTCCTGAATCAGTTCCTGCGCGTCGGTGCGAATCAGGAACTCGATGGAGCCCTGGCGCGCCAGTCCGAGGAATTGCGGCAACAGAATCTTCAGGATCGCGACCCCGAACTGTTCCGCCCACTGGTAGCGCCGCGTCAGATAGGGTTCGTGCCCGCCGCCCACGACCGGGTGGCCGGGCAGCGGGGTAAAGCCATTCGCGCCCAGCCAGTCAATGGTCCTGGCCGCTTCGTTGACGAACACGCGGACGAGGTCCTGGTCGATCTTGCCCTTGCTGATGCGCATGATGTCGTCAAAGTGGGCCTCGGGCGAATCCTCGATCCCGTGCTCGGCCTGGAATCGCGTTCCCGCGGCAGAGATCTGCCCGAAGGAACGATCGAGCGTGCCTCCCAGCCGGTGCGCGCGATCCACTACCAGCACCCGGGCGCCCTGCTGCGCCGCAAAGATCGCGCAGGGCAGCCCGGCCGACCCGCCGCCCACCACGATCAGGTCCCAGGTTTCGCTGGCCGCGCGGCTGATGCGGGGCATCAGCGCCAGTGCCGCCGCCGCTCCCGCGCCCGTAATCAACTCTCTCTTGTTGAGCCGGAAGCTCGCGGTGTCCGTCGCGGTATCAATTTCGGTCTTGCTCATCAGAAATCCTCCCACGGGTGTCAGGCGAACACGCGTTCCCCGATCATGCGACCGAACACCAGCGCCGGTGTCAGCAGCATCCCGTTGGTGATGCCGAAGCCGGTCAGCGCTCCCGCGCCCAGCACTTCGCCGGCGGCGTAGAGATTGGGGATGGGATCGCCGTTCCCGTTCAGCACTTCAAGGTTGGTGTTCACGTTCAGGCCGGCAAAGGAAAGCAACTGGGTGCCCTGCATGCGGATGGCGTAGTACGGCGGCTTGCCCAGGGGCAGCGGCATGTGCTCGCGGCCGAAGTCGGGGTCCTGTCCGCTCGCCTGGGCGGAGTTGTAGCGCCCGATGGAGGCGGCCAGTCCCTCGCCGTCGATGTCGGCCCAGTAGGCCAGCTCGGCCAGGGAATCGGCACGAGAGAAAAAGTGGTACTTGTCGAAAGCCCAGTCCACCCGCTCGCTGTCCCAGCCCATGACCACCGACGGCGCCGCGTCCCGGATGGCCTGGTCGAACACGATCCAGTAGCGGTGGCCTTCCTGTGCGAGCAATGAGTGTTCGCGCGCGTCCACGCTGGGATGGTCTTCGCGCACGAAGCGCTGCCCCGCGGTGTTGACGTACACCTCCCAGGGCATGCGGCGTTCCGGGGCGGTGCTGATGGGCACTCCAGCGGGCGTGCTCGGCACGTTGAAGTCGCTCAGCACCATGCCGAAGAAGGTCTGGAACAGCTCCGCGCCGCGCAGCGTGCCGCCCGCGGCCACGCCCATCTCCAGGCCCCCGCCCAGGTTGTAGGGATAGGCCAGGCTTGCGTACAGCGGCACCCCGTGCAGGTCCCTGAACATTTCGGGGTTGCCCGCGCAGCCGCCGCTGGTCAGCGCCACCTTGCGGCCCAGCAGGTCCATCTTGCGCCCCGTCGCATCGCGCACCATGACGCCCTTCACCGCACCGGTATCGTCCTGTATCAGTTCCTGCGCGTCGGTGCGGATCAGGAACTCGATCGACCCCTGCCGGGCAAGATCGAGGAACTGGGGCAGCAGGATCTTGAGGATCGCGACTCCGGCCTGTCCGGCCCACTGGTAGCGCCGGGTCAGATAGGGCTCGTGTCCGCCGGACTTGACGGGATGGCCGTCCAGGGGGGTAAAACCGTGCTCGCCCAGCCAGTCCAGGGTCCTGGCCGCATCATTGACGAAGACCCGGACCAGGTCGGTATCGACCTTGCCCTTGCTGATTCGCATGATGTCATCGAAATGCGCTTCGGGCGAATCCTGGATCTCCAGTTCGGCCTGCAGCCGGGTGCCGGCGGCCGCTATCTGGCCCGAGGAACGGTCCAGCGTTCCGCCCAGGCGGTGGGCGCGTTCGACCACGAGGACCCGGGCGCCCTGCTGGGCGGCGAAGATCGCGCAGGGAAGCCCCGCCGAGCCGCCGCCGATCACGATCAGGTCCCAGGTCTCGCTGGCAGCACGGCTGATGCGCGGCATCAGGGCCAGCGCCGCCGCCGCGCCCGCGCCGGCAAGCAGTTCCCGCTTGTTCAGCTGCATTTCCCCGGCTTCGGCCAGGAATTCAAACGATCTGTTGCGCATTTGATGAACCCTCCCAATCGAGGTAGTCATTCTACGCACGATCCTGAGCCTTCGGCCGGCGCCTCCTAGCTGAAGACGCGTTCCCCGATCATGCGTCCGAATACCAGCGCCGGAGTGAGCATCATCCCGTTGACGATGCCGAATCCGGTGGTCGCCCCGGCCCCAAGCACTTCTCCGGCGGCGTAGAGGTTGGGAATGGGCTCGCCGTCCCGATTCAGCACTTCGAGTTGCGGATTGACGTGAAGCCCCGCAAACGTCAGCAGTTGAGTGCCCTGCATGCGGATCGCATAGAACGGCGGCTTGCGGACCGGCAGCGGCATGTGCTCGCGGCCGAAATCCGGGTCCCGCCCGGCGGCCTGCCCGGTGTTATAGCGCTCGACGGCTGCCGCGAGGCCCTCCGCCTCGACGCCTGCCCAGAAGGCCAGCTCCCCAAGCGTCTCCGCGCGCGAGAAGAAGTGATATTTGCTGAAGGCGAAGTCCAGCCGCGCGCGGTCCCACCCCAGCGCCACCGGCGGCGCGGTGTTCATGATCTCCTGGTCGAAGATCATCCAGTAGCGATGGCTCTCCTGGGCGAGGAGCGCGTGTTCGCGCTCGTCCACGCTCGGATGGTCCTCGCGCACGAAGCGCTGCCCGGCCGAGTTCACGTACACCTCCCAGGGCATGCGCCGCTCCGGGTAGCTGTTGACCGGGACTCCGGCGGGCGTGCTGGGCACATTGAAATCGTTCAGCACCATGCCGAAAAAGGTCGTGAACAGTTCCGCTCCCCGCAAGACGCCACCGGCCGCCACGCCCATTTCCAGGCCGCCGCCGAGATTGAACGGATAGGCCAGCCGCGCATACATCGGAACGCCGTGCAGCCGCTCGAACATCTCGGGGTTGCCTCCGCATCCTCCGGTGGTAATCGCGACCTTGCGCCCCTTCAGGTCCATCCTGCGACCCAGGGCGTCTTCCACCATCACTCCCGTTACGGCGCCGTCAGCGTCCTGAATGAGTTCCTTTGCGTCGGTACGGATCAGAAATTCGATCGAGCCCTTGCGGACCAGATCCATGAATACGGGCAAGAGGGTTCTCAGGATCGCCACGCCGTTCCCCGCCGCCCATTGATAGCGGCGCACCCTGTACGGTTCGTGGCCTCCGGTAGTTACCGGGTGGTCGGGCAACGGCGTGAACCCGTGATCGCAGAGCCAGTCCACCGTCCTGGCCGCCTCGCCAACGAACACGCGGGCCAGATCGGGGTCCACCTTGCCGCGACTGATGCGCATGATGTCGTCGTAGTGCGCATCCGGCGAATCCTGAATGCCCTGTTCCGCCTGGATACGAGTTCCCGCCGCGGCGATCTGCCCGGTCGAGCGGTCCAACGTTCCACCCAACCGGTGCGCCCGGTCCACCACCAGCACCCGCGCGCCCTGCATGGCCGCGAATATCGCGCACGGCAGCCCCGCCGATCCTCCGCCCACCACGATCAGGTCCCAGGTCTCGCTCGCCGCCTTGTTGAGCATTTGAAGAGCCTCCCAACGAACTTGCCATTCTACGCACGGCATTTTTGTTCCGCTGCCGGCCCTAAAATGCGCGTCTGCCTCGGGAAGGAACCATGGAAATCAAGGCCATCAGCTTTGACTGTTACGGAACGCTGATCGATTGGGAAAGCGGCATTGCCGATGCATTGTCGGATTGGTCGCGGCGCCACGGAGCAGCCCTGGAACGCGCCGAATTGCTGGCGGCGTTCTCCGAGGCTGAGCCCGTGGTGCAGTCGTCCGATCCGGATTTGCCCTATCCCGAGGTGCTGCGCCGGGTAGCGCAAAGGATCGGACGCAGGTTCGACTTGCCCGTAAGCGATGCCGATGTCGGCGGGTTCGCCCGGTCGATTCGCCGCTGGCCGCCGTTTTCGGATACATCGAAGGCGCTGGCCCGGCTGCAGGAGCACTATCGACTTGTGGTGCTGTCGAACGTGGACAAGGCGTCCTTCGCGGCAACCGAGCGGGCCCTGGGCATCCGCTTCGACCTCGTGTGCACCGCCGAGGAGATCGGCTCGTACAAACCGGACCCGCGCAACTTCCGTTTCCTGCTGGCCCGGCTGTCGGAAATGGGCATCGACAGGACGGAATTGCTGCACGCCGCGCAAAGCCTTTATCACGACATAGAGCCCGCCCGCGCGCTGGGGATCCGCACCGCCTGGGTGGACCGCTATGCCGGCGCGACGTCCGGGGCGGCGCGCGCTCCACAAAACCGGATCGAGGCCGACATTCGGATCTCCAGCCTGGACGAACTTGTCGAGTCGCTCCAGTAGCCGTACAGCGCAGCGGCCCCGTCCCGTATCATGCGCGGTTCATGGAAGCGCGCCTGACCGAGGGGCCCGTCGGCCGCCATCTCTGGGAACTGATGGTCCCGATGATGATCGGGCTGCTGGCCATGATCTCGTTCGGACTGGTGGACGCCTGGTTCGTCAGCCGGCTCGGTCCACTGCCGCTGGCCGCCGTCAGTTTTACGCAGCCCGTGGGGTTCGTCGTGGCCGCCGTTGCGATGGGCATCGGCGTGGGCGCCAGTTCGGTGATCGCGCGTCTGCTGGGCCAGGGCAACAGGCGCCGGGTGCGGCGCATCGCCACCCATGCGTTCATGCTGAGCGGAATGCTGGGCCTGGTGCTGCTGGCGGCGGGTTGGGTCTTCATGGACGACATCTTCGGACTGATGGGCGCCGACGAGACCACGATGCCGCTGGTTCGCGACTATATGGAGATTTACCTGGTCGGGCTGATCTTGGTAATTGGGCCCGCCATCGGCGGTGCGATCCTGCGCGCGCTCGGGGACGCCAAGTCGCCTGGAGTCCTGCTCGCCCTCACCGCCCTGGTCAATGCCATCCTGGACCCGATCCTGATCTTCGGCTTGTTCGGGTTCCCCCGGCTGGAGGTGCAGGGCGCGGCGCTTGCCACCGTGATCGCCAACTTTTTGTCGCTGGCGGCCATGCTGGTCATCGGCATCCGCCGCGACAAGTTCCTGACGCTGCGCGGCATGAAACTGATTCTCGATTCCTGGAAGCGCATCCTGCACGTGGGGCTTTCGGCCACCGCTTCCGGGTTGATGGCGCCACTGACTTCCGCATTCGTGGTGGCGATGGTGGCCCGCTTCGGCCAGACGGCGGTGGCCGGCTTCGGCGTCGGAATCCGCACCGAGGCGATGGCGCTGTTGCCGTTCATGGCTCTGGGCGCCGCGATCGGACCGTTCGTGGGCCAGAATGCGGGCGCGGAACGGATGGACCGGGTGCGCGAGGCGCACAACTGGTGCCTGCGCTTCACGTCCATTTACGGCCTCTCCGTGGCCGCCCTGCTGAGCATCTTCGCCGTGCCGATTGTTGGACTATTTACCCATGACGAGGGCGCCATGCGCGCGGCGGTGACCCAGCTTCGCATCCTGCCCTGGACCTATTGCCTGCTGGGCGTGACCATTGTCGCGAACACTTCCCTCAACGCGCTCGGCAAACCCCTGGCGGCCATGATGGTCTCGCTGTGCCGGACGCTGCTGGTCTATGTGCCGCTTTCGTGGCTGCTGGGCCTGTGGTTCGGGCTGATCGGGGTGTTCTTCGGCGGCGCCCTGGGCAACCTGGTGTCCGCCGCCGTCGGCTTTCTGCTCCTGCGGCGCGGGCTGCGCCAGATTGAGCTGACCGGCGCTCTTCCGGACTTGGACCGTGGCAAGGTCGCGGCTTAAGACGCTAGCCGCCGCGCTCGCGCTGGCGGCTTGCGCGCCGGCCGCCGGCGAGGAGACGCTGACCCTGGTGAGTTCCTGGAACCGCCAGATCAATTTCTCGCAGCACGCCCAGCACTACATCGACGCGGTCAACGAACGAGGCCGCGGCGTCGTTCAGATCGAGTTCATCGGCGGCCCGGAGGTCATTCCTCAGCGCCAGCTCTTCTACGCCCTGCGCCGCGGCGTGATCGACATGGCGCTGGGCGGTATCACCTACTACCTCGGGCTGCTGCCGGAGGGCGACGCCATCTTCGCCTCCAACATCGACCCGATGCAGGCGCGCGCCAGCGGCGCGCTCGAGGCCCTGCAGCCGTACTGGAAGAAACGCGCCAACGCCCACCTGATCGGCTGGATGCAGTCCGGCATCGGCATCAGCATCTACCTGGCCCGCCGGCCCGAATTCACGCCCGACGGAATGCCGGACCTTCGCGGCCTGAAGCTCCGCACCTCGCCGTCCAACCGGGAACTGCTCTACGCCTTCGGGGCCCGCCCGGTGCAGATTGCCCTGCGCGAAACGTATACCGCCCTGCAGCGAGGCATCGTCGATGGCCTGGCCTTCACCAGCGTGGGTCTCGCGGACCTGGGCGTGGAGGAGTTCGTCCGCTACCGCATCGACCCGGAAGTGCTGAACCTCTCCATCTGCCTGCAGATCAACCTCGACCGCTGGAACGCCCTTAGCGACGAAGCGCGCCACATCCTCACCGACGAGGCGACCCGGTACGCGGTGGAGGCGAATCAATGGTTCCGCGAACTGCGCATTCGCGAATACGCGGAACTGGCCGAGACCGGTTTCCAGAGCGTGCCGGCGCCGGATCCGGAGGCTTTTCGGGACCTTGCCCACCAGGTGGTCTGGGAGCGCATGCGCAAGCGCGCTCCCGACTCGGTCGAGGCGCTGAAGCCGCTGTTTTACCCGCAGAGCGACGAAGCGGCCCGGGTGGAAGGGCGCCCCGTCCTCAATGAACCTTAGGGGCATGTCCAGGGAGATGATTTCCAGGGCCTGGGACAAGCTCGTGAACGGCATGGTGCTGTTCGCCTGCGCGCTGATCGCCGCCGACTGCCTGCTGATCGTGGTGGACGTGACCCTGCGCAACTTCGGCCGGCAACCGCCTGCCTACACGGTCGCACTTACCGAGTATTCGCTGCTCTACCTGACCATGGCCGCCGCGCCCTGGCTGGTGCGCGAGCGCGCCTGGATCGTGGTGGAAGTCATCTACCGGCGGACTTCACCGACTTTGCGTGGAAGGCTCGACAAGCTGATCTTCGGCCTCTGCACCCTGGTCAGCGTAATCGTGGCGGTGATGGCCGGCATCCTTGCGGTAGAGGGCGTCATGCGGGGCGAAGTCGAAATCCGCTCGCTGGACATGCCGCGCTGGGCGCTGTTTGCACCGGTGACGCTGGGCTTCTCCATGATGGCGGTGGAGTTCACGCGTTGCCTCATCCGCGGGGACAGCATGTCCCAGGCCGAGGCCGACCAGGCCTTCTGATCTTCCGTCATGACCGCAGGCCTCGCCGTATTCTTGCTGGTCCTTGCCTTCATGGCGATGGGCGTGCCGGTGGCTTTCGCCTTCCTGGCCGCCAACCTCCTGGGCGCCTGGATACTTGTCGGCGACTGGTACGGCCCGCTGCAGGTTGTGGACAACTCCACCAGCCTGATCACGAGTTTCACGCTGGTCGCCGTGCCCATGTTCGTGTTCATGGGCGCCCTGCTGTTTCATTCGGGCCTGGCGCTGCGGGTGTTCGACGCGCTGGAGACGCTGTTCGGCAGGCTTCCCGCGCGTCTGAGCTACATCACCGTCGCCGGCGGCTCGACCTTTTCCACGCTCACCGGATCGACGATGGCCAACACCGCCATGCTCGGCTCGCTGATGATTCCCGAAATGACCCGCCGGGGATATGCGCCGCACATGTCCATCGGACCCATCATCGGCACCGGCGGCCTGGCCATGCTGATCCCGCCCTCTTCGCTGGGCGTCCTGCTCGGCAGCCTTGCCGGGCTCAACATCGGCGCGCTGCTGATCGCGGGAATCCTTCCCGGCCTGGTGCTGGCGGTCGGCTACAGCCTGGTCATCTATCTGCAGGCGCGTCTCAATCCGGCCAGCGCGCCCAGTTACGGCGTGCAAAGGGTTCCGGTCAAGCGCCGTGTTCAGCTCCTGGTGTTCAACATTCTGCCGTTGGGGCTGGTGGTGTTCTGCGTCGTGGGTTTCATTGTGCTCGGCTGGGCAACGCCTTCGGAGGCCGCGGCCTTCGGCGCACTCAGCGTGGCCGCGCTTGCGGCTTTTTCCCGCAAACTCACGGTCAGGGCGCTGCGGGCCGCCCTGGCCAGCACGGTTCGCATCTCCGGCATGGTGTTCCTGCTGATCCTGAGTTCGTCGGTGTTCAGCCAGCTGATGGCCTTCTCGGGCGCCAGCACGGCGGTGGTGGAATGGTCGATCGCGCTGGAGGCGGGACCGTACGCGAAGTTGCTGCTGATGTTCGCGCTGATGCTGGTGCTGGGCATGTTCATGGACCAGCTTTCGATCATGCTGCTCACCATCCCGGTGTTCTTTCCGCTGGCCACGCTGATGGGCTTCGACCCCATCTGGTTCGGCGTGGTGGTGCTGCTGGCCCTGGAGATGAGCCTGACGACGCCGCCGTTCGGGCTGCTGCTGTTCCTGATGCAGAGCGTCGCCCCGAAGGGCACTACGCTCGGGCAGGTCATCCGCGCCGCCTTGCCCTACCTCGCCTGCGACGCGCTGCTGCTGGGCGTGCTGATCCTGTTTCCCGCCATCACCCTCCGCTGACACCAATCTAAGGCCGGCACGAGCGTTCTTCCGCCCCCGGTCGTGCGGGAGTGTCGGCGACAGGGATGTCGCCGCCAAGCTCCATGGATGGATTTATGCGTCTCCCGCACGACCGGGGGCGGAAGAACGCGGATTCAGGCTATTCGGTAGGCTTGGTGAGCTTGTAGAGCAGCCGGTCGGTCTTCCCCCGGATCGCGGGATCGAACACCATGATGCTGTGATCGTCGTCCGGATTGCGCAGCAGGTCCGAACTCTGCATCTCGAAGCCGGCGGCCTCGATAATCGGCAGCGCCGTGGCCACGTTCAGGCGATGCAACTGGGTGTTGTCCTTGTCCGGGTCACCGTAGTGGTCGATCACGCCGAGCACGCCGCCCGGTTTGAGCAAGTCCCTGACCGCGGCCAGCAGGATCGCAACGTCCTCGTCGCTTCCGAAGTTGTGGCGGTCATGCAGGTTCAGGGCGGTCAGGGCCGCGTCCAGCGAGCCGGGCTCGAGGCCGGTGTCGCCCTCATCGCGGTCCACCCGGATCACGTTCGGGAGCCGGTTGTCTGCCAGACGGGCCGTAATCGCCTTGTCGTAGGCGTTGTCATTGAAGCCCAGCAACATGGGAGGATTCTGGGCATAGACGGTGCCCTCCGGTCCCACGGCCACCGAAAGCACCTCGGTGTACCAGCCGCCCGAAGCAAGCAGGTCCATTACGGTCATGCCCGGCCCGATTCCGAGAAAGTCGAGCACCTCGGCCGGCCTTCTGGCCTCGTCCCGCGCCTTGTCCGCGTCGGATCGGCCGCTGGCCGCCAGTTGCTGCGCCAGGTCCGCGGACGCGGACATCGAGAACAGGGCCATCAGGACCACCCCAAGCAGTTTCTTCATTACCGTTCCTCCTCCCCGGAATCGGGGGCCGCAAAGTGTAACGCGTCGTGACGTATATGCCCGGAGGCGGAGATTGAAGAAATGCCTTCCCCTTTTGAACTTGGTTACATGTGGACGGCGCCTATACTTGCGGCATGGGTGAGATATCCATGACGGAAATCGGCGCTCGACTGGCCGTCCTCGAACGTCTGCTCTACTGGACGCTCGGCCTCATCGGCGGCCTCATACTGGCGCTTTTGACCGGTGCTTTCGCCATCATTGCCTCCTTGCTGCAGTAGCTTCAACGCATGAGCTGGCGGACGAGGTCGGCGTTTTCGAGGGTGGAGACGTCCTGGTTGATCTCTTCCCCGCGGGCGATGGAACGGAGCAGGCGGCGCATGATCTTGCCGGAGCGGGTCTTGGGGAGGGCCTCGACGATGCGGAGGTCGTCGGGTCGGGCGATGGGGCCGAGCTGTTCGTCGACCCAGGCGCGCAGTTCCTGCTCCATGGTGTTCTGTTTTGAGGGCGGGACGCCCTCGCTCCCGGACTTGAGCACCACGAAGGCGAAGATGGACTCGCCCTTGATCTCGTGCGGCCGGCTGACGACCGCGGCCTCGGCAACTGAAGGATGCGCTACCAGCGCCGACTCGACTTCCATCGTGCCGAGGCGATGCCCCGACACGTTCACGACGTCGTCCAGTCGGCCCATGATCCAGAAATAGCCGTCGGCGTCGCGCCGGGCGCTGTCGCCGGTGATGTAGCAGTCGTCGCCGAACTTGCCGAAGTAGGTATCGCGATAGCGCTCGCTGTCGCCCCAGATATCGCGCAGCATCGAGGGCCAGGGGTGGCGGATCACCAGGTAGCCGCCCCGGTCGGGCTCGGTGATCTCTTCGCCGTTCTCGTCCACGATGGCCGCATGGACGCCCGGCAGCGGCCGGGTGCAGGAACCGGGCTTGGTGGAGGTGACGCCCGGAACCGGCGAAATCATGATGCCGCCGGTCTCGGTCTGCCACCAGGTATCGACGATTGGGCAGTTGTCCTTGCCGACCACCCGGTGATACCACATCCAGGCCTCCGGGTTGATGGGCTCGCCCACGGTTCCCAGCAGCCTTAGGGAAGAAAGATCGTATTTCCCCGGCAGCTCGTCGCCGAGCTTCATCAGGGCGCGGATCGCGGTAGGCGCGGTGTAGAAGACGGTCACGCCGTAGCGCTCGCAGATTTCCCAGAAACGGCCGCCGTGGGGCCAGGTGGGGGCGCCTTCGTAGATCACCACGGTAGCGCCGGAGGCCAGCGGCCCGTATGCGACGTAGCTGTGGCCCGTGATCCAGCCGACGTCGGCTGTGCACCAGAACACGTCGTCCTCGCGAAGGTCGAACACCCAGCGGCAGGTCAACCTTGCGTGAAGCAGGTAGCCCGCGGTGGAGTGCTGTATGCCCTTGGGCTTGCCGGTGGAACCGGAGGTGTAGAGAAGGAACAGCGGATGCTCCGCGTTGACGTACTCCGCCGGACAGTCGGCGGCGGCTTCGGTCAGCTCATGCGCCCACCGGTCGCGCCGGTCATGCCAGGCGATGTCTTCCCCCGAGTGCCGGAAAACGATCACCCGGCGCACCGGATGCTCGCCGTATTCCAGCGCCTGGTCCACGGCGTCCTTGAGGCGCACGAACTTGCCGCCGCGGCGTCCGGCGTCGGCGGTAATGACGACTTCGGCGCTGGCATCCACAACCCGGTCGTACAGCGAACGGGCCGAAAAACCGCCGAACACGACGGAGTGCACGGCGCCGATCCGGGCGCAGGCGTGCATGGCAATGACAGCTTCCGGGCACATCGGCATGTAGATCACCACCCGGTCGCCGGCGGCCACGCCCTGACCGCGCAGGGCGGTCCCCAGGCGTTCCACCGCTTCGCCCAGTTCGCGGTAGCTCAGCGTGCGGCTGTTGCCCTCCTCGCCCTCGTAAACGATCGCCGGGCGGTCCGGGACCTTCCTGATCCAGGGACCCAGGCAGGCCTCGCTGGCATTCAGCTCGCCGTCGGAGAACCAGGCGAAGTGCGGCGCGCGCGAACGGTCGAGGGTGGCGGTAAACGGCTTGTGCCAGGTCAGCAGCTCCCGGGCCAGATCGGCCCACAGGCTCACCGGGTCGCCGTCGCCCCTCCGGCAAAGTTCGTCAAGCAGTTCCCCGTTGACTTGCGCGCGGTTTGCGAAGGACTCGCCCGGGTCGAACCTGCGATCCTCGCTCAGGACCGATTCGATGTTTCCGATCGACACGACGGCCCGCCGTCCGGGTGGTTCAGGCGGCCTGTTCGAAGCGGCTTTGCAGGCGGCTGTCGCGCGGGAAATGGGCCTTCAGGAACTCCATCTGGTCGGCCAGCACGCGCCGGCCCTTCAGATAGATGTACTCGGCGTAAGTGGGCACGAAGGGCACGGCCAGCAACTGCATGCCGGCGTCCTCGGGCAGCCGGCCGCCCTTGAAGTTGTTGCAGCGCTTGCAGGCCGCCACCACGTTGGCCCAGGCGTCCGATCCGCCCATGCTGATCGGGCGCACATGATCGCGCGTCAGGTCGCGTTTGAGGAAGCGCCCGCCGCAGTACATGCAGATCTGCGCATCGCGGCGGAACAGCGTGTGGTTGTTGAGCGGCGGCGTGTAATTGTCGAGACGCTTGTTGAGTCCCGCCGACACGCCCTGGGTGGCCACGATCGTGTTCACGTCCACCTCGCTGCGGTGGCCGGTGCGCGCGCAGATTCCGCCGCGAATCCGGAAAAGGGGCCGGCCGCAGTGATAGGCGACCTGGCCCGCGTGATAGAGCCGCACGGCATCGCGGTAGTCGATCCAGCCCAGGGGGCGGCCCGCCACGTCGGTGCGCAGCACCCACTGGCGCAAGTCCAAGGCGTCTTCAAGCAGCAGCATCACACGCTCCCTTTCAGGTGGCCTTATACCTCTAAATTGCGAAATTTCAATGTCCGACGGGCAAAACCGGCGCGGCCGGTCGGCTAAAATGCGCGCCAACTCCCGCTTGCTGCGCAGTATTTCTTCTCCCAGATGCCCCTGACAATCGGCGTTTTGCGCGAGACCGCGCCAGGCGAAAAGCGCGTGGCCGTGGTGCCCAAGGTCTGGGTGCGCATGCAGGCCGCGGGGCTGCGCGTCGTCATGGAGAAGGGCGCGGGCCTTGCCGCAAGTTTCGCGGACAGCGACTACCAGGACATCGGGATCGAGTCGTCGCCCGGCACCGTGACGAAGGCATGCGACGCCCTTTTCTGCGTCGGGCCGCCGGAGATCGAGCGCATCGGGGAACTGAAGAAGGGTGCGATGGTGATGGGCCTGCTGAACGCCTACACGCCGTCCGAAACGACCGACGCCCTGCGGGATTCCGGAGTAACGGCATTTTCGATGGAACTGGTGCCGCGGATTGCACGCGCCCAGTCCATGGACGTGCTGTCGTCGCAGGCTTCGGTGGCCGGCTACAAGGCGGTCCTGATGGCGGCCGACGAGATGCAGAAGTTCCTGCCCATGCTGACTACCGCCGCCGGCACGATCAGTCCCGCGCGGGCCCTGGTTCTGGGCGCCGGCGTCGCGGGGCTGCAGGCCATCGCCACCGCCCACCGGCTGGGCGCCGTGGTCGAGGCCTATGACGTGCGCGAGGAAACGCGCGAGCAGGTGGAGTCCCTGGGCGCCCGCTTCGTCGACTCCGGCGTAAGCGCGACCGGCGAAGGCGGCTATGCGCGGGAACTGACGGACGAGGAAAAGGCCATGCAGCAGGAGGCCCTGGATCGCCATATCGCGGCCTCCGACATGCTGATCACCACGGCTGCGGTTCCCGGCCGGCCCTCCCCGCGCATCGTCAGCGCCGCCGCGGTCGAGCAGATGCGGCCGGGCTCGGTCATCGTGGACCTGGCGGCCGAGGGCGGCGGTAACTGCGAGTTGAGCCGTCCGGGCGAGACGATCGACCACAATGGCGTGCGCATCATGGCGCCGTTGAAAGTGCCCGCGATGATGGCCCGCCACGCCAGCGCCATGTATTCGCGCAACCTGTTCAATTTCATCAAGCCCGCCATCAACGGCGACGAGTTCTCGCTCGACCTTGACGACCCTGTCTTCGCGGGCACGCTGCTGACCCATGAGGGCGAGATCCGTTACGCGGGAGCGAGGAGGGACTGAACCGCAATGATCGACGGCTTCGTAGCGTTGTACATATTCATGCTGGCGGCCTTCGTCGGCTACGAGGTCATCTCGCGGGTGCCGGTAATCCTGCACACGCCGCTGATGTCCGGGTCGAACTTCATTCACGGCATCGTCCTGGTCGGCGCCATGGTGGCGCTGGGGTTTGCCGAAACGTCGCTGGAGAAGGCGATCGGCTTCATCGGCGTAATGCTGGCCTCTGCCAACGCGGTGGGCGGCTACGTGGTCACCGAGCGGATGCTGGAGATGTTCAAGCGCAGCAAGGACGGCGATAAGGAAGCCGAAGAGTGAGTCTGAACACTCTCATTGCCGCCAGCTATTTCCTGGCCGCGGTCCTGTTCATTCTCGGACTCAAGGCGATGAGTTCGCCGGCAGGTGCAAGGCAAGGCATCGTCTGGGCCGGAGTGGGCATGGTGCTGGCCACGGTCGTGACCTTCTTCTGGCCGGGAATGAAGCCCGAGAATCTCCTGCTGATCGGGACGGCGATTGTCATTGGCGGTGCGTGGGCCTGGATCAGCGGACGCAGGGTGGCGATGACCGGCATGCCGCAGATGATCGCGCTCTACAACGGCATGGGCGGCGGCGCGGCGGCGGCGATCGCCTGGGTGGAGCTTCTCCGCGGCGGACATGGCGGCGAGGAGTTCGGCTGGACGGTGATCGCGCTGGCGGTCACCGGTGCGCTGATCGGCGCCGTTTCATTCTCCGGCAGCCTGCTGGCATTCGCCAAGCTGCAAGGCTGGCTGAAACGCTCGCTGCGTTTCGCCGGACAGAACCTGCTGAACGTCGTGATCCTTCTGGCGGCGACGGCTGCGGGAGTGCTCGTGATCCTGGGCGTAAGCGGGCCTTGGCTCACCGTGTTCATAGCCCTGGCGCTGCTGCTGGGGCTCACGCTGACGATGCCCATCGGCGGCGCCGACATGCCGGTCGTGATTTCGCTTTACAACGCGCTGACCGGCCTGGCGGTCGGACTGGAAGGCCTGGTGCTGGACAACGCGGCCATGATCATCGCCGGCACCGTGGTCGGCGCGGCGGGCACGTTGCTGACCCAGTTGATGGCCAAGGCGATGAACCGGTCGCTGGGCAACGTGATGTTCAGCGCGTTCGGAGAAACGGCGGCCGAAGGCGACGAGATCGAGGGGACCATGAAGCCGGTGGAGGCCATCGACGCGGCGGTCATGCTCGGTTTCGCCCGCCAGGTCATCATCATCCCCGGTTACGGCATGGCCGTGGCGCAGGCCCAGCACAAGGTGTGGGAGCTGGCCGAGGCGCTGATGAAGCGCGGCGTGCGGGTCAAGTTCGCGATCCACCCGGTGGCCGGCCGCATGCCGGGGCACATGAACGTGCTGCTGGCGGAAGCGGGCGTGCCCTACGACCTCATATTCGACGAATCGGAAATCAACCCGGAATTCCCCAAGACCGACGTGGCGCTGGTGATCGGCGCCAACGATGTCGTCAACACGGCCGCACGGACCGACACGGCCAGCCCCATCTACGGCATGCCGATACTGGAC
The DNA here is from genome assembly GCA_028821145.1 of Gammaproteobacteria bacterium. Classification (GTDB taxonomy): domain Bacteria; phylum Pseudomonadota; class Gammaproteobacteria; order Steroidobacterales; family Foliamicaceae; genus Foliamicus. The sequence goes on from JAPPHC010000038.1 coordinate 35,496, forward strand.
GCCGACAAGGCCAGTAACGCCATCGTGATCAAGCGCGGCAAGGGGACCGGCTTTTCCGGCATCGAGAACGCGCTGTTCTACGAGGACCGCACCCGCATGCTCTACGGCGACGGTCAGGCCATGTGCGCCGAACTGATCCGGGCGGTGCACGAAATCTAGCCCCGGGAACGGGAGAACCATCATGAACGACACACCGCAAGTCAGCCGCCTGGTGCGCACTGCACTCTTTGTTTCCGACCTCGACCGGTCGTCCCGCTTCTACAAGCAGGGCCTGGGCTACCACGAGGTCTACAGCGGCGGGGTACTGACCCACAAGGTCGCGCACGCCCTGCTCGGCGTGCCCGAGGATTCGGCGATTCGCTACGAAATCGTCAAGGCCGAGGGGCCGAACTTCGGAATGATCGGCATGTTCGAAGTCAAGCCGTCTCCGCCGAAGGTCAGCCGCGCCAGCGGGGGCGTGAACGTCGGCGAAGGCTGCCTGGTCCTGCTGACCACCGACATTCGCGCGGTGCGCAACCGCCTGGTGGACATGGGCGCCGAGATCGTATGCGAGCCGCAGCGGCTGGTCGTGCGGGGCACCCTGCCAGGGGGCGCGGAGATGACCGGCCCCGGGTCCCTGGAGATGACCTGCCGCGATCCCGACGGCATGCTGATCAACCTCATCGAACGCCCCTCCGACTTCTAGCCTGGTACCTGGCGCGCATGCGCCTGGGAGCGATTTGGCGTTAATCTGGCGCCCTTGTTTTGCAAGGGAGGTCCAACGTGAACGACACGCCACAAGTCAGCCGCATCGTGCGCACCGCCATCTTCGTATCCGACCTGGAAAAATCGGTCCGCTTCTACAGGGAGGCCCTCGGCTACCGCGAGGTCTATGCCAATGGAGTGCTTGAGCACAAGGTGGGGCATGCCCTGATCGGGGTCCCGGAAGACAGCGTGATCCGCTACGAGATCGTGAAGGCCGACGAACTCAACTTCGGAATGGTGGGCCTGTTCGAGGCGAAGCCTTCACCCCCGGCGTTCCGACGCGAGAACCGGGGAGCCAACCTGGGCGAAGGCTGCATGGTGTTCTTCGCGACGGACATCCACGCGGTGCGCGACCGCATCGTGGAACTGGGCGGCGAGGTCGTGTGCGAACCGCAACTGCTCGCCGTGCATACGTTGCGCCAGCTGGAAATGACCTGCCGCGATCCGGACGGCATGATGATCAACATCATCGAGCGCCCGACCGAGAATTGGAACGCCGACGTAGTGCAATAGGGCGGAACGCGCCTCTTTATTGAACTGCGCCAGCCGCAAAGTCCGGGATATGCTCCGGTCATGTCGTCCGGATCTCTCCTGAGGGTAGCGGTGGGGCCGCGCTTCGCGGCCCCCTTGCTGGACTATCTCGCGCCCGCCGAGGGACCCGTTCCCCCCGTGGGGGGGCGTGTTTCGGCGCCCCTGGGCAAGGGCAAGCGCACCGGTTTCGTGATCAAGCACCTCGACGCGTCGGACGTGCCCGCCGAACGACTGCGGCCGGTGTTGGAGGTGCTGGATGCCGAGCCGCTCTGGGACCCGGTGACCCTGGAAGTGCTTCGCTGGGCCGCGAACTACTACTGCCATCCGCTCGGGCAGGTCCTCGCCTACGCGCTGCCGCAGCACTTGCGTCGCGGCGGCCAACTGCCGGCTCCTCCTTCGTTCTGGCGGGCCTGCGGGAAAGCCTTGGGCGTAGCGCCGGAACTTCCGGCGCGCGCGCCAAGGCAGCGCGAACTGCTCGAACAACTCCTGGCGGCCGGGCGCGGCGGCCTGGCGGAGCGGGCGCTTGCCTCGCGTGCTCGCGACTGGCGGAGGATTGTCCGGATCCTTGAAGAGAAGGGGCTGGCCGAATCCTTCGAACGGGAAATCCCGGAACCGGCGGTGATGCTGCGCGAGGAACCGCTTGCGCTGAGCCGCGAGCAGTCCGCCGCGGTGAACGCCATGCCGATGGACCGGGGCTATGCCTGTCATCTCCTCGATGGCGTTACGGCCAGCGGCAAGACGGAGGTCTATCTGCACCTCGTGGAACAGGTGCTGGCCTCGGGCCGGCAATGCCTGCTGCTGGCGCCGGAAATCGGGCTGACGCCGCAGCTGGCCGAGCGGCTGAAGGCCCGATTCCGCGTGCCCGCGGCGGTGCTGCATTCGGGCCTGGGCGACGGCGAGCGCCTGAACGCCTGGGTGGACGCCCGCGCCGGGCGGGCGCGGCTGGTGGTCGGCACGCGCTCCGCCGTGTTCGTGCCCTGCCGCGAACTGGGCCTGATCGTGGTGGACGAAGAGCACGATCCGTCCTACAAGCAGCAGGACGGCTTCCGCTACCAGGCCCGCGACCTGGCGGTCATGCGCGCATCCAGGGCCGGGATTCCGGTCGTGCTGGGTTCCGCCACGCCGGCGCTGGAGTCCCTGCTGAACGTGCAAAGAGGGCGCTATACGCACCCGCGGCTGACGAAGAAGGTCACCGGATCGCGGCCTCCGCTGGCCCGGCTGGTGGACCTCAACCGGCACCCGCCGGAGCATGGCCTGAGCGCACCGCTTCTCCAGGCCATGTCCGAGCAGCTCGAGTCGGGTTCGCAAGTGCTGCTGTATCTCAACCGCCGCGGTTTCGCGCCGGTGCTGATGTGTCCGGACTGCCGCCGGTCGGAAGAATGCAGCCACTGCGACGCCCGCCTGGTGTTCTATCGCAGGCGCGACCTGCTGCTCTGTCACCACTGCGGCGCCAGACGCCGCCCGCCTCCAGTCTGCGAGAACTGCGGCTCGCCGCTTCAGACCATAGGGCGCGGAACGGAACGGCTGGAGGAGGAACTTCAGGCGCGCTTCGAGGACTTTCCGGTGGCCCGCATGGACCGCGACAACGTGCGCGGCCGGCGCAGGCTGGAGAACATCCTGGGCGGCATTCGCGAGCGGCACTACCGTATCCTGCTCGGCACCCAGATGCTCACCAAGGGCCATGACTTCCCGAGCCTGGGGTTGGTGGGGGTGATCGACGCCGACCAGGGCATGTTTTCCCAGGAATTCCGCGGGCCCGAACGCCTGGCGCAGACGCTGGTGCAGGTTGCCGGCAGGGCGGGGCGGCGCGAGCGGCCCGGCCTGCTGGTACTGCAGACCCGCTTCCCCGAGCACCCCCTGCTTCGCCAGTTGCTGAAGGAGGGTTACGGCGGCTTTGCCGCAACGGCGCTGGACCTTCGCCGGCGCAGCGGCTGGCCACCGTACGCGCACCTCGCGCTGCTGCGGGCCAACGCGCCTGAAGCGGCGAGCGTCCGCGAGTTCCTCGAGCAGGCGATAGGCGTGGTTCCACAGGACGGCTCCGGGTCCGCGGTGGAGGTGCTGGGTCCGGCGCCCGCCCTGATGGAGCGCAGGCGCGACCGCAGTCACGCGCACCTGCTGGCGCGCTCTTCCAGCCGCGCCCGGCTGCAGGAGTATCTGGGCCGCTGGATTCCCGCGGTACGCAAGTTGCCGTGCCGCAGGCGCGTGTCCTGGTCGCTGGACGTGGACCCCGCGGAGATCGGCTAGCCTGCGCTCATTGGTCCGTACCGACCCCCCTGCTCGCGTCGCTACGACGTTCCGGTACTTGCGCCGGCCACTGGCCCTTGTGGCCGAATCGATACAATCGGCACCGATACTGGAGACGAGTAATGATCCTGAATAGACGGGCCGCGATACTCTGGGCCACCGGCGCAGCGTTCAGCGGAATGGCGCTGCCCCGCGCTGCGTCCGTAGCGGCTCCGCGAGGATTTGATCCCGGCGATCCGACGGACAATCTATATGGTCTGGCCAAGGTCATGGGCGATCTGAACGGCGAGCCCAACTGGATGATTGGGGAAGGGCGAATCTACGCGCTGGTTCACGGAGAAATGCCCGTGCCGCTGTTCGGCGTTTCGGGTCTGCGCTACGTGAAGTTCGTTCGCGAAGGCGATGGATTTCGCATGTCGGTGCGTGACTGGGGCTTCTTTACGGATCTTGATACCGGCGCCGTACTGGAGTCCTACAGGAATCCATACACCGGTGAAACGAATACGCCAGCACCTCTGTTGACACGTCTGAGTTCCTGGATCATGAGCCCGGGAGGCCAGCACGTGGAGGGCTATTCGGGAGAGGCCTGGCTGATGGACCGGCCACTGCTATTGCCCTGGTCTTTTTCCGGCGAAGATGCGGCCGTTACCCTGGAACTTCTCGTGAAGTATGGGCACGGCGGCTACGGGGCGGAGTGGATCAACATGCTCGCGAGGACGTCCGATGTCATTGATGCGGCTGTCACACGCGCCGACATGCGCTATTCCTGGGGCGGTTATTCGCCTTGGGCACGATGGATGAACATGGGCGACCGGCCGGGACGTACGTTCTGGAACTCGACCGGACGAAAAGCGGCCAATCTTGATTCCCTGGCTCCGAAAGTTCGTGCGATCTACGACCGCTATTTCCCCGGGTCGCTGGGAAATCCGGAAACTTACGAGAAAACGTCCGGCCTCACGACGACGTCCGATCAGGAAGCGTACTAGCGGGTTTCCTGCTCCAGGTAGGCGATCAGGGCAGCGCGGTCGGCGCCGCGCTGGATTCCTACAAAGGCCATGGCGGTTCCCGGAACGACGTCAAAAGGATCCGCCAGGAAACGGCTGAGGTTCTCGCGCGACCAGACAATTCCCGATTCCTTCAACGAGTCCGTATAAACGTAGCCCGGCTTGTGGGCGGCCGGAGCCCCGATCACACGATGAAGGTTGGGACCCACCTTGTGCGCTTCGCCCTCCTTCAGGGAATGACATGCCGTGCATTGCAGGAACAGGATGCGCCCACGCCGCATGGCCACCGGATCCGGTGCGGCTTGAGGCTGCTGCGCGCCGGCTTGAGCTGCATGGGCGGCCTCGACCCGGATGGGTGCTGAAGCCTGCACCATCGGCCCCGCGGCGGGACCGGGCGCATCGGCGTCCGCGGTCAGCGCAATCATCAGGCCGGCCAGCAATGCCGCCCCGGCGGTCCGGCCGAACCCGGTCGGGCGGAGGTTTTTTTCAGGCATCTCAGCGCTCCCCGCCGACAATCGCCAACTCCTCCAGCGACTCGCGGAATTCGTAACCGTCCCGATAGCACGAGGCCACCAGGTCTCCGGTGTTCACGGCCAGCGATCGCGAGTCCGGGTCGTTGACGGTAAACACGACCGAGGCGAGCTCTCCCTTGCGGCGGATCGAGAAATAGATGAAATCCGGCCGCGTCGAGTAATACGGGTATTCCTTGTCGCGCATCAGCAGCGTGAATTCCTGGCCGTCGCGTTCCCGGGTGACGTCTGCCGATCCACCCTGGCTGTGCAGCGAAATGTCCGTGATCTCCTGGGGCTCGGGTCCGCGCGGGTCGAAGGTGATACCGCAGATAAAGCGCTTCACGCGGCGCAACTCGAAGGGCTGGTCCGCCGGCATGCCGACGTGAAGGCTGTCGTCCGCGACCAGGAAGGTGGAATCCACTCTCCAGTACTTGGTCTCGGAAAGATAGAGATCGTGGACCGAATAGCGGCGCAACTCGCCCTCGCCGAACACGCAGGCTTTCGGTCGCATGCCGCCCTCGAACTGCCCGGCCACGCGTTTCCAGTAGACGTCGCACTCGTCCAGGAAGAAGGCGTCCTCCGCCGTGAGGTCGTCGAAGAGGCCCGGATTGTGCTGGGCGCCGAGAAAGCGATCCGGCTCATTGAAGAAGCCCTGCCGCATGCGGATCCCGCCAGCCTCCGGGGCTGAGGAAAAGATGACCAGGCGCTGGCGGAAGACCCTTTCGGGATCGTCGTGGGTGTACTCCTCCACGTAGAAGACATGTTCGCCGAACTCCGGTGCTTCAATGCGCTTGTGCGTCGTGTGCACGCGCACATGCCGCTCTTCCTCCGGCGTACTGGAACGCGGGTCCGCCTGGAACCAGCGCTGCTCCTCGTTGTCGAACTCGCCTTCGAACCAGTCCGTCAGGATCAGGAGATCGCGGGCGAGGGGATCATATTCAGTCGCTGCGACCGCGGCCAATGGAGCGCACAAGAGCGCAACAACCAGGATTCTCATGGTGGAGCTCAGGCGCGGAGCAGCGCGTCCACCGCGGCGCGCTCACCCGACTCGAAGGCGCCCTCCATGCCGCGCTCCATCAGGGCCGTGTGTTCTCCCGCGAAATGAATATTGCCGTGGGCTTCGCGCATGTGGGCGGCGAACTGCCCGACCTGTCCGGGACGCCAGAACACCCAGTCTCCGCCGCCGTGGACTTCGCGATGACAGGACTGGATCCCGATCGGTTCGAGCGCTCCCTTCAGCGAAGGCCGCACCCGCTCGAGTTCGCGCATCGTGTATTCGCTGACCTGCTCGTCGGTCATGAAGTCGTACTTGTAGGCCTCGTTGCCGTTGATGAAGGCGACCGCGGACGTCGCCTCGCCGTTCGGCCCCCGGTGATGGACGCCGAAGCGTTCGAACGGTTCGTCGGTCCACATGCTGCCCGGCATTTCGTCAAGCTCCCAGAAGTTCTTTTTGAGAAGGAAGTGCACCTGGATGGAGGTGCCGTAGTCGATTTCGTCGATCGCCCGTTCCATCCGCGCCGGCAGGCGCGGCGTGAACTTGACCTTGCGCAGGACCGGCCAGGGCGTCGAGCAGATGACCTGGCGCGCGGTGTAGCGCGTGCCGTCCATGCAATGCACGGTCACCTCGTTGCCCTTGTCCTCGAAGGCATAAACGGTCTTGTTCACTTCCACCGGGTTGTCCAGGGATGCGGCCATGGCTTCCGGCAGGTTCGAGTTGCCGCCCTTGATCTGCACCCAGGCGGGCTGGCCGGCCATGGCCAGGGCCCGCGAGGCATTGAATTCCCCAACCGCATAGCGGCGCATTTCATGCAGGGCCGAGGTGTTGTCCATGTGGTCAGTATGGATCACCACGTTCATCAGGCGGATCGTTTCGTCGTCGAAACCGAGATACTCCTTGAGGTAGTGCGTCTGGGGAATATCGAAGCGCGCGAACTCGGGCGTGATCCAGGCATCCAGAGGCTGGCCCGACAGCGGATTGTTCTTGTGCGACAGTTCGAACAGCATGCGGTGGG
>JAPPHC010000069.1:0-687 GCA_028821145.1 Gammaproteobacteria bacterium
ACATCGACTACGTGTTCTGCACCCACCTGCACTTCGACCACTGCGGGTGGAACACCTCGATGGTGGACGGGCGCTGGCAGCCGACCTTCCCGAACGCGCGCTACCTCTGCCACCGCAGGGAGCTGGAGCACTGGTCCAGTGCGCAGGGCGACGACTACGACATGGGTCCCAACAGCGGGGTGTTCGACGCGAACGTCCAGCCCCTGATCGAGGCCGGGCTGCTGGAGGGTGTCGAAGACGGATACGAAATCGAGGACGGCGTTCGCCTGCGGCTGGCCGCCGGCCACACCCCCGGCCACACGGTCCTCGAACTCGGCAAGGAAGGATCGCACGGTCTGTTCTCGGGCGATCTCATTCACGCCGTAATGCAGGTCTACGGGCCGCAGTACACGACGGTCTTCTGCAACAAGGGCGAAGAGGCAGCCGAAACCCGCCGCCAGACCCTGGAACGGATCGCCGACCGCTCCACACTGCTGTTCCCCGCGCACTTCGGCCACCCGCACTACGGTCGCGTAGAGTCCACCGCCTCCGGCTTCAGGTTCGTCTTCGCCCCTTGATCCGGGAGCGGGGGCGTCGCGTAGCCTGGGGGGGGGGGGGGGGGGCCCGCAGAGGGGGGGGGGGGGGCCCCCCCCCCCCCCCCGGGAAGTTAGCGGGGGTTTTTTTGTGGGGGGGGGGGAGAACAGAGGG
>JAPPHC010000069.1:697-42436 GCA_028821145.1 Gammaproteobacteria bacterium
CTCGGCCGTGGGGAGGAGACCGCAGATTGGAGGGGTGGGGGGGGGGGGGGGGGGCGGGGGGGGGGGCGCCCGGGGGCGCCCGCCCCCGGGCGGGCCGCGCCCCCCCGCGGCGGCGGGGCGCGCGGGGGGGGCGGGGGGCGGCGCCGGGGGGCGGGCGGCGCCCCCCCCGGGGGGGGGCCGCCCCCCCCCCCCCCCCCCCCCAGGGGCTTAATGCGCGACTGTGTTGTTCGGGCAGGTACCGAACTGCATGGGACAGCGCCGCGGCCCGATGTCCGAAGCCACCCCTTCCCTGCCGACGGCGCTTCGAACCAGGTCGCCCAGTCCCCGGATAAAGTCGCAATCGACTGCGACTGTGGGGCACCGCGTGAAGAATGGAACACCGGTACCGGCGGCGATCTCGCGGAATTCCATGTCGATTTCCACCAGCGTTTCCACATGCTCGGAAACAAACGCGATCGGCACCACCACGACAGGCAGCCCCGCCGCGCCGGCGCGGCGCACTTCGTCTTCGGTGGACGGACCGATCCACTGCACCGGACCGACCCGGCTCTGATAGCAGGTCGCCCAGTCCAGCCCGGGGCGGCCCAGCGCCTCCACGATGGCCGCAGAGGTCATCTCCACCTGCCACTCGTAGGGGTCCCCGGCGTTGATCGTACGCCGGGGCAAGGCATGCGCGGAAAGCAACAACCGCGGGGCGCCGTGGTGCGATGCCTCATCCAGGGCCTTGCGGATGTTGGCGACGGTCGCGCCCAGAAAGCCGTGGTGCGCCGGATAGCAACAGACGATGTCCTGCGGCGCTGCCAGTCCCTGCTTGCGGGCCGCTTCCCTGAAGGCCTTTACCGAAGTGCCGGTGGTCGTGGTCGAGAACTGCGGATACAGCGGCAACAGAACGATGCGATCCGGCCCGAAATCCTTGATCCTGCGCACGGTCTCGCGGACCAGCGGGTGCCAGTAGCGCATGAACACGAAGACTTCCACCTGCTCGGCGGTGTCGGCGATTTCCTTCTTCAGCGCCTCGGCCTGCTCCACCGTTGCCGGCAGGATCGCGGAGCCGCCGCCCACCTTGCTGTAGATCTCCTCGCTGGTGGCGGCGCGCCGGCTCGTGATCAGCCGCGCCGCAACCCAGCGCAGGGGATTGGGCATGCGCAGGATCGCGGGATCGCTGAACAGGTTGAGCAGGAACGGGCGGATGGCTTCGGGCGTGTCCGGCCCGCCCAGGTTGAAGATCACCACGGCAAGCCGGCGTGGCTTGCTGGACGTCGTATCGACCAAGGCCGCTTCCCCTGCCTGAGTTACGTTTGGACGCCGGCGCTCAGGAGCGGGCCAGCGCCTCGCGGATCTGCTCCGTGCCGATGCGCAGTTCGAGCATGCGCTGGAACTCCTCCTCGCCGAAGACTTTTTGGGGCAGAACGTTCATCGGATCGAGCCGGTAACCGAGCTCCCGCACCTTGAAATCGAAATCGCGCTGCGCGGCGCGTTCCTCTTCGAGCACCGGCTCGGCCTCGTCCAGCCAGCCGAACCAGCGGTCGAGAAAGCCTTCCAGGTATTGCTCGCACAGATCGATATTGGCGTCCGTCAGTTCCGCCGTATGGCTGATGCACACCGGCGACATCAGCGCCCTCAGGTAGGCGCCGTGGCTGACGTACTGAGTGAACGCCGGATTGCCCTGAAACTCGAGGTAGGCGGCGTTGGCCGGCTCGTAGTAGCGTTCCAGGTACTCGGGATTGACCCTCAGGTCCACGCGCGGCGTGTATTCGGCGTAGAAGAACAGCCGCGGAATCGTCCCGAAAATCACCGCCAGATGCGGCACGCGGTTCTGTTCGCCCAGGAACACGGTGGCGTTGATGTCCAGGATGCTCGCGTGGCGGTTGCCGATCCACGAATGAACCAGCCACGGGACCTCGGGGCTGCTGTACGCCTGGAACGACCCCTCCATGGCGCCATCGGGCGAGGTGTAGTACTCCCTCCCTTCGCAACTCGGATGCAGTTCGGACGGGAACCGCTCGCGCACTCGATCGACGATCCCGGTCTGGATCCCCCAGCATCGCTTCCAGGCGGCGGAAACGTCCACCTGCGGGTTTTCCGCAAGAAACTCCATGATCGTCTTGACTTCGGTCTTTGTCATCGGTCCCGTTTCTCCTCGGAAATCACGCCGGGCGGTCGGCCGCATATTGCATCAACAGTTGTTCGCAGACAACTTCCGCCGCTGATGTGTCCTGCGGCAGCGCGTAAACTTCGCGCCGGGGAGGCGGTGAGTTCGATGCGCGCGACGAGGCGAGACTTTATTGGTGGCGTGTGGGCGATGCCGGCGCTGGGAATCGGTGGCTGGGCGGGAGCCTACGAAGCGCTGGAACGGTTTCGGACACTGTCGGCGCGGCTGACGGGATTCCCGGCAGCGTCGCTCGACCCCGCACTGGCGGGCGATCTGCTCGACGCGCTGCGGGCCACGGGCGAAGGCGCCGGCCTGGACGATTTGACTGACGGAACGGCGGACGGAGCGCTCGGCGGCCTTGCCGCGCAGATCATCGCGGCCTGGTATTCGGGCATCCACCCCACGGCGGATGGCCCGGCGGCCCGCGCTTATCGCGAGGCGCTCGTGTGGCAGGCGCTGGAGTTCGCGCACGCGCCCGGCTATTGCAGTACGGAACTCAACGACTGGAGCCGCCCGCCGGCGGGCGCCGGCCCGGATGCCATAACGTGAGTGACATAACCGCCGATGCGGTTGTAGTGGGTTCCGGATTCGCCGGGGCGCTGCTGGCCGACCGGCTGGCCGCCCAAGGCATCCGCACCGCCATCCTGGAAGCCGGCCCCCGCGTGAATCGGGCGCACGCATTCGAGACTTTTCTCGGCGCGGTCGTCAAGACGCCGGAGAGTCCGTACGAACGCTCGCCGGAAGCCGACTTTCCGATGAGCGAGGACCCCGATCACTGGTATCGTCAATCGGGGGCGGACAAGTTCAAGAGTACCTATCTCAAGGCGGTGGGCGGCACCTCGTGGCATTGGCTGGGCACCTGCGTGCGCTTTCTGCCGAGCGATTTTCGGCTGCAAAGCCGGTTCGGATGCGGCGTGGACTGGCCCATCGGCTACGAAGAAATCGAGCCGTTTTACGTCGCAGCCGAGCGCGAACTCGGCGTGGCGGGAGATTCGGCGGACGACCTGGGCTCGCCGCGCTCCGGTCCGTACCCGATGCCGCCCATCCGGGCCAGCTGGCTGGACGGCGTGTGCAAGCGCGCGCTGGCCGATACTCCGTGGCGGGTGCGGCCCACGCCGCAGGCGCGCAACTCCGAAGTGCACGACGGCCGCCCGGCATGCTGCGGCAGCGCCAGTTGCATCCCGATCTGTCCGGTGGCCGCCAAGTACGACGCGACGGTTCACCTGCGCCGGGCCGAGGCCAACGGCGCCGCGCTGCATGAGCAGACCACGGCCACCCTCGTTGAGACCGGCGAAGGCGCGCGGGTGACGGCAGTCCGTTTCAGCCGACCGGACGGCAGCCGCGGCGTGGCGCGCGGGCGGGTTTACGTGCTTGCGGCCAATGCCGTAGAAACTCCGCGCCTGCTGCTTCACTCGCGCTCCGAGCGTACGCCGAGCGGAGTGGCCAACGCCTCGGACCAAGTGGGCCGCAACCTGATGGACCATCCTGTTCAGTTGAGCTGGGCGCTGGCGGAGGGCCCGGTATGGCCGTATCGCGGGCCGCTCTCGACTTCGGCCATCGAGAACACCCGTGACGGGCCGTTCCGGCGCCAGCGGTCGGCGTTGAGAATCGAGATCGGCAATGACGGCTGGACCTGGCCCACCGGCGGCGCCATTACGCTTGGCGGGCGGTTGGCGCGGCGCGGATTGCGGGGCAAGCCGCTGCGGGCGGCCGTCGCCGACCATGCCGCCCGCGAGGTGCGGCTGGCGGCGCTGACCGAACAGCTTCCGGAGCAGGACAACCGCGTAATGCTTGATGAACATGAGCGCGACCCCTTCGGCGTTCCGCTGCCGCAAATGCACTATCGCGTGGGTGCCTATGCGCGCGCCGGCCTGGCCGAGGCGCAACGGATTCACGACCGGATTTTCGCCCACCTGAACGCGTCCGAAGCACACCACAGCGACACCTGGCAGGGCGCGGGCCACATCCTCGGCACCACCCGCATGGGCAACTACCCCCGGCGCTCGGTGGTGGACCGCGATCTGCGCTGCCACGACCACCGGAACCTTTTTCTGGTGGGCGGCGGAGCGTTCCCCACCGGTTCCACCGCCAACCCCACGCTCACCATCGCGGCGCTGGCGCTGCGCGCCGCCGGGACCATAACGGCCACGCTTTCGGCATGAAAGAAACCGACCCCATTCCGCGCAGCGAGCGGGCGGGTCGAGCTCAGGTTTTGGCGAGCAGTTCCAGGGCGGCGGCGGTCATGACGCGGACACCGGTCTCAAGGGTCTTTTCGTAGGAAGGCAGAAAGAACGGCGAGTGCGTGGCCGGCAGTTTGATGCCCCGGGCTTCCGCGCGGGCATATTGCTCCGGATCCGCGGCGCCCAGCCAGAAATAGAAGCCGGGGATTCGCTCTTCCGTGCGGCCGAACCGGGCGAAGTCCTCGCCGCCCATGACCGGCTTGCTGAGCTCCACGTTCGCGTCCCCCAGCTCCGCGCGCAGCACGCCGGCCAGGCGGTTGGACAGGTCCGGATCGTTGTAGAGCGCGGGCGTGTATTCGTTCTTGACGGTCACGTCGGGCAACCGGTCTTCCGGCAGGCCCATCGCCAATGCCTGGGCCCTGGCGATACGGGAGATGCCTTCGAGCAGCAACGCCCGGTTCTCGTCGGAGTACGAACGCACGGTCAGTTGCAGATCCACGCGGTCGGAGATGATGTTGTGCTTGGTTCCGCCGTGTATGGAGCCCACGGTGACCACACCCTGGTCGATGGGGTTGAGGTTGCGGGCCACCAGCGTCTGCAGCGCGGTGACGATGTAGGAGGAGAGCACGATGGGATCGTGAGTCAGGTGCGGCGCGGCGCCGTGTCCGCCGGTGCCGTGCACGGTGATGTCCACGGAATCGACGTTCGCCATCGCGAATTCCGGCTTGTAGCCGGCCTGCCCGGCGGGCAGGTTGGCGGTCACGTGCAGGCCGAGGTTGTAGTCCGGACGCGGAAAGCGCTTGAACAGCCCGTCCTCGATCATCGCCCGGGCGCCGAGGCCCCGCTCCTCGGCCGGCTGCGCCACCAGCACCACCGTGCCGCTCCAGCTGTCGCGCATGGAGACGAGCTTGCGGGCCACGCCGATCAGGTTGGTGATGTGAATGTCGTGTCCGCAGGCATGCATGACCGGAACCCTGCGGCCCTGCTCGTCTACGGTCGTGACTGTGCTGGCGTAGGGCACGCGTGTCAGCTCCTTGACCGGCAGCCCGTCCATGTCGCCGCGGATCATGACGGTGGGGCCCTCGCCGTTGCGCAACACGCCCACCACTCCGGTGCCGCCAACCTCCGATGTGACCTCGTAACCCGCGGCGGCGAATTCCTCGGCCATGCGGGCCGCGGTTTCAAACTCGTACAGCGACAACTCCGGGTTGCTGTGGAAGTGCAGGTACAGCTCTTCCATGTAGTCCTGTTCGTCTTGGCTGACGTTGATTTCGGCGCTGGCCATGGAGGCGCACAACGCCAGCAAGGCTGCACCGCTGACAAGAATCCGCATGATCGGGCCGCTCCTTAAGGGAATATCCAGTCGCAAGGGCCGTAACTTTACACGAGGCGCCAGACGCCGAAGATGGCCTCAGGAAGAAAGGTTTGCCATGTCTCGCGGTTCGTCGATATCCACCGCGGCGAGGGGTATCGGCACGCTCAGCACGTCGTTCGAGGAAGCCAGAAGGACCCGGGCGCCCCGGTCCCCGGACAGTGATTTCAGGTCGGCGAATTGCGAGCGGGGAAAGATCGCGGGAACGCCGGGTTTTCCGGCGTAGCGCGAGGCCACGACCGACCGCGGACTGGCTCGCCAGGCCCGCACAAGCGCCGCGAAGTCCGCGGCTTCCAGCAACGGCTGATCGGCCAGGCACAAGAGCACCGCGCGTGCCCGCCGATCAAGCGCTCGCACGCCGCAGGCAAGCGAGCGCCCCATGCCGTCGCGCCAGCGCGCATTCCTCACGGTGGTCGTCCGGCCCGCGGGCACGCGGCCTCGTTGCAATGCGCGGCGTATCGCTTCGGCGCGGTAGCCCAGCACCACGCAAATCGTCCCGGCGCCAGCCTCGTGCGCCAGACGTACGCTTCGCGCCACCAGGGTCTCACCGCGGTACATCGCGAGTTGCTTCGGCGAGCCAAAACGGCGCGCCGCCCCCGCCGCGAGAATCACCGCGCGCAGGCCCGGGTGGCCCCTTCTACGCGGACTCTCGCGCATCAACTACTCGCCTCGCGTCGGGCAGGAGACAGGGCACCATGATTCACTGGGGTGCCAGGTACCGGTCGAGGATGGGGTTCAGTGATTTCCGCGTCAGGCGGGTGACTTGAGCGATAACGTCCGGCCGCGGCGAACCATCTGTAGCGAACCCTCGCGCAACCAATTCCGGCAACACCCGCAGGAAACCACCCTGCACGCCTTGCTTCCCGACGGCGTCGTCAAGCGCCATCCAGAAGGCAGCACCCATATACAACTGCATGTATGCCTTGCCGTCACCCGCTTCCGCTCGTCCGCCGAGGACCGACAGGGGCGCTTCCAGAGCAAATCCGGGTGCAATGAACACATCGTCAACCACGGGATAGAGTACCGGAGCGGTTTCCTTCATCGCCTTGATTGCCAGATAGCTGGCGAGGCTCTCGCCGATCCAAAGCGGGACGGGCGTGTCAAACAGGTGGTGAGCGTGTTCATGGAGCACGACGTAGAGGGTGATGGCGTGCGCGTTCCTGTCGAAGTCCTGCGCGCGCAAAGGATAGTTTGCGAGAACCAGTCCTGTCCCCGCGGCGCCGCCAACGCTCAACTGCCATTGGGCGAGGCCCATCCAGAATACGGGTGGAAGTTCAGCGTGCGGCAGCATTTCCAGGAGATAGCCGATGCCCGCGGAATGGCTGTCCAGCAGGCCGGCGAGATGCTGCGGAATGGTCTCGCGGTCGAAGAAGTGACGGAAACTGCCCCTGTCGACATGGACGGGGTGGCCCAACAACCAGAACCCCGGCGCCTGGTTCAATGCAGGGAGGCGCAGTGGGCCGGCGCGGATCTCAAGCGGCCGGCCATCCAGGAGAAACGAAACGCGGGGCGCTTCGCCGGCGCCGGGCGCCTGCAGAATCACATCGCCCTCGCTGATGATCCACCAGGCGGGGGTTTCCGAATGCCAACTCAACTGACCGGATGCCATTACGCCTTCGGCCGGGTAGGGCTGCAGGTTGAACTCCCAGGCCAGGGCGCCGCAGCCCGAATCGACGGAAATCGTTCCTAGGCCGGTTCGCAATTCACCGCTTTGCGAGCATCGAACCGCTCGAATTCCCGGCTTCTCGACGTCCATCCTCGTCCTGTAGAGCCCTTCCGATGCATCCTCGAGCGTTGCGGAGCCCCATGCCCGATCCGTGGCGGACAAATCCAAACGTAACTGGGCCGATGCCCCCGACGCCGCCAGGACCCACGCCAGACCCAGGACTCCAGTCAGAATCAGCTTGTGCTTCAAGGGAAAGGACCGTCTGGAATTGGCGCGCCCGAAGGGATTCGAACCCCTGACCTTCGGTTCCGGAGACCGACGCTCTATCCAGCTGAGCTACGGGCGCGCTGCCGGTTGTTGCCCAGCGTGATTATGCCGGAAGGCGGGCCGCGGGGTCCTGGAAGACCGCGTCTTCCGGCTGCCCGGTGGCTTCATTCCAGGCGACCGTGCGCACGGCGTTGTCGTGAAGCCTGTAGTGCACCGCACTGCGCCCGGTATGCACATCCACGAACTGCCAGCCGGTGGCGTCGCGCTCGAAGAACGGGCCGGCGCGGTTCATCGGCACGGTCAGCACCGGCAGGTAGTGCTCCGCGTGCACATAGCTGCCGGGATAGGGCCAGGGCCAGGCGGTGGCCATGGCCGAAGTGAAGGCGATGTTGCCGATCTGGTTGTACTGGATCTGATGCACGTGTCCGTACAGCACGGTCACCTTGTCGAACTGAGCGAGTATGGCCTGCACCTGCTCGGCGTCGTCGGTCCAGAAGTTCCAGCCCTTGTAGATCTTCTGCAGCGGCGAATGGGAAATCACCACGATGGGCGTGTCCTTGTCCACGCCGGCCAGGTCGTTCTTCAGCCATTCCCGCTGCTTGTCGCCCACCATGAACGGCGAGCCGTTCGGATTGTCCAGTCCCGCCATCTCGTTCATCCGCTGCTCCGCCGTCTGCCAGCGGTCGAACGTCCACTCATCGTGCGTCACGATGGAGTTGAGCAGCACGAAGTGCACGCCCTTGTGGTCGAAGCTATAGTAGTGCGGACGCTTGAACAGGTCCGACCAGTACTCGCCGAGATCGAGGTAGTAGTCGTGCTCGCCCAGAATGGGATAGATGTCGTAGTTCAGTGCCGAAAGCAGTTCCGCCCCGTGGTCCAGTTCCGGCCGGGTCCCGAGCTGCGCCAGGTCGCCGCCGTAGATCACGAAGTCCGGCTTCGGGCTCAGTAGATTGGCTTCCGCCACCGCGCGGATCAGCCCGCGGTCCCAGTTGCGCACGAACTCGGTCCCTCGGATGTGCTGGATATGCGAGTCGGAAATGAAGGCAAAGCTGAACTCCGCCGACTGCTCGCTGCTGCCCAGCTTCACGTAAGTGAGCGGCAGCGTGCCGACCGCCGCCATGCTGGCCGCCCGCTGGATGAATTTGCGTCTGTTGCTCTGAATCATCGCTCTCTCCTTATCCGCGCACGATGCGCCTCGGACCGCCCCGATAACAAGTAGAGCATCATGCCAGTTCGCTGCACGAGGAGCCGTAGGCGAAGCAGCTGTAGCAGCGGTGGTGGCGGAGCATGACGCGCTTGCCGAGGCTATCCGCGAGGTTGCCCCCGAGGTCGAAGGACTCGTCGTCGTCCACCAGCGTGCAGGCGTAGACGCGCATGCGTCCCTGTTTCTTGACCACCATTTTCGAGAAGTAGCACATGAACGAGCGGCGCGACTCCTCGTCGTGATGCGTGGTCATGCAGTTTTCCGTGATCCGCCGCACCGCAGGGTTCGACCCGGGCGGCAGGAAATCCGGAAAAGACACAATGCGCGTGTCCGCGGGCAGGCCGTGCTCGGCGAACAGCTCGCGAAACGCCCCGTCCACCGCCGCTCCGTCCTCGCCCGCGTCGGACTGTCGGGCCAGCGACACGGCAAAGCCCCGCGCGTGCAGCGCCGCGAGGCTCTGCCAGGACTTCGCGAAGTTCCCTCTGCCGCGCGCCGCGTCGTGCCGCGCCGCATCCGCATAGTCGATGCTGATCCGAAAGCTGACCGGATAGGGCCGGGCGGCCAGCGATTCGATCTCGCCCAGGCGCCGGATCATCGGATCGGTGCCGTTGGTCAGCACCAGGCACGGCCCCAGGTTCGAGGCGTAACGCAGAATCCGGATGAAGTCCTTGACGATGAAGGGTTCGCCGCCGGTAAACGAATATTGCCGTACGCCCAGCGACGCGGCCTCGTCGAGCAGCGGCTTCGCGTCCGCCAGCGTGATTCGCTGAATGCGATTGTCGCCCGGCCGGGAGCCTTCGAGGCAGAACGGGCAGGCGAGATTGCAGGCCGTCCCGGTGTGAAACCAAAGCTCGCGCAGGGCGCCGGGCTGAATGTAGCCGCGCGGTTCCATCGCGTCAGCCATCATCGAAACCAGGATTTCAACAGACGCGCCGCGCGGGGCGTTAACCGGGTGCGCGCGTACTGGTCGGCCAGCCGGCGCAGGTATTCGGCGCGGGTCGGGTAAGGCAGCACGGCCTTGCCCACGGCGCCAAGCCCCAGACCGTTGGCCATGGCCATGCATAGCGGCGCGATCTGTTCCCCGGCGTCATGTCCGACGATGGTAGCCCCCAGGATCGTGTCGCTGCCCCCGGCGGTCAACAACTCGACAAAGCCGTCGCGCTCGCCGGCGGTCCTGGCCCGGTCAAGCTCCCCGAACTTCACCCGGTAGCAGTCGAAGCCAACGCCTTCCTCGGCAAGCTGCGCCTGCGTTCGTCCGACCTGGGCCACCTCCGGGTCCGTGTAGGTGCACTGTGGCACGATCAGTCCCCGGGTGCTGGCGGTGGGCGCAAACAGCGCGTTGCGTACGACGATGCGCGCCTGGGCGTCGGCGTTGTGCGTGAACGGCAGTCCGGAACAGACATCGCCGGCCGCGTAGATTCTCCGGTTCGTCGTGCGCAGCTTGTCGTCCACGGCAATGCGTCCCTCGCGCAACGCGACGCCTGCAGCCCCGAGGTTCAAACCCTCGACGTTGGCGCGCCGCCCCGCCGCGACAAGCAGGCGATCGGCCGTGACCGAAGCGCCGGGGGCGTGAACCGTCGGACGGCCGCCCTGCGAACTGATCCGGGTCACCTTCGAATCCAGGTGCAGGCTTACTCCGTCGGACTTGAGCGCGGCCGCCACCGCGTCGCTTGCCGAAGCAATCGCACCCGGAAGCACATGCCCGGCCATCTCGAAGAGGTGCACCTCGACACCGAGCCGGGCCATTGCCTGGGCCAGTTCGCAACCCACCGGGCCAGCGCCGAGAACCCCCAGCCGCCCGGGGGGCTCGGCCAGGTCGAAGAACGAATCGCTGGTGAGCGCATCGCAATCCTGCAGCCCCGGAATCCGCGGCAATTCGGCGCGCGCGCCGGTCGCGATCAGGAAGCGTCGTGCGGCCAGGCGCTGCCCGTCCACTTCCAGGCTGTTGCGGCCGGCGAACCGGGCCGGTCCGAGGAAAACGTCCACGCCGCTTCGAACATAACGTTCCACCGAATCATGCGCCGCGATCTCCGAGCGGACTTGCCGGAGCCAGGCAAAGGCTTCGTCGAAGCCGGCATTCGGATTGCGCCGCGTAAATTCAAGAAGAGATTTGGAAGGCACGCATCCGACGTTCAGACAATCTCCGCCCATCGCCTTCCTTTCCACCAGTGCGACACGGGCGCCGAGGCCTGCCGCCGCAATCGAGGCGACCAGGCCGGCGGGCCCGGCCCCGATCACCACCAGGTGATAGTTCCGGCGGGGCTCCGGGTTGCGGTAGTTCTCGGGAAACACCAGTTCCCGCCAGCGGCGGTCATGGTCGTCGCCCGGATAGCGTTTGTGCTTGCCGTCTTGCCTCAAGCTCGGTTCCGTGCGGCGGCGCCGTTCAGTTCGTGTCGGCCATCCTACATTGAGTATCCGTGCCGCCCGGGGCCGAAAGATTCACTTGTGGGAAACCCGGTTCGAATTGGCTATGCTGGCAGCCATGCTTTTTTCGGGCAGGGGACGGAACGGGACGATGCGGCCTTTGAGCAAGGCCGTGCGGGTCCTTGCCGTCGGCGCGGTGCTCTGCGCGGGTAGCGCGCCGGCGCCCGCCCAGCCGACGCCTGCAACCCTGGTATTTGCCGCGGCCAGCACGATGGTTCCCCTTAACGATCTCGCGCAAACATTTGAGCGGGAACAGTTGCGGCGCGTGCGGTTCTCCTTCGCGGCCTCTTCGACGCTGGCCCGGCAGGTCATGCACGGCGCGCACGCGGACCTGTTCCTGTCCGCCAACCGCCAGTGGCTGGATCGTCTCGAGCGGGACGGTTTCCTGGCGGCCGGTTCGCGCCGCGAATTGTCCGGCAACCGGCTGGTCCTGATCCGGCCTGCGAACAGCGGCGCGGACGTGATCCTGGCCCGTCCCGCTACGCTGCTGGAGGCGCTTGCGGACTTTCCGCTGGTGCTGGCGGACCCCGCGCACGTACCGTCGGGCATATATGCGCGCGAGGCCCTTGAGTACCTGGGGCTGTGGAAACCTCTGCGGGGGCGTCTGGCATTCGCCGCCAATGCGCGCGCGGTGTCTGTGCGCGTGGCTCGCGGCGAGGCGCCGCTCGGCATTACCTACGCCAGCGAGCTGCGCGCGGAATCGGGCCTGGCCGCAGCCGCATTGCTTCCGGCGGAAAGCCATTCGCCGATCCGCTACGAACTGGCCCTGATTGAGCCGGCCGACAATCCGTCGGCGCGTGCCTACTACGAGTACCTGCTGAGCGAACTGGCGCAGGCTGTGTTTCTCAGGCACGGGTTCACACCTGTGAGGGCGGGACGCCCTCACCCCCAGGAGCGATGACGCCCGTCTGGGAAATCGCGGCGCTGTCGCTCAAGGTTTCGCTTTGGGCGGTGGCCTGTTCGCTTCCGGTGGGGATCGCCTGCGCCTGGGTGCTGGCACGCTGCCGCTTTCCGGGAAAGATCCTCCTCGACGGCCTCGTGCACCTGCCGCTGGTCACGCCGCCGGTGGTGGTGGGCTATCTGTTGCTGATCGTGCTGGGACGAAACGGCTGGCTGGGGCGGCTGTTCCACGACTGGTTCGGCATCACTTTCACGTTTACCTGGAAGGGCGCGGCCGTGGCCGCGGCGGTCATGGCCTTTCCGCTCATGGTCCGGGCCATCCGTCTCGGGATCGAGTCGGTGGACCGGCGCCTGGAAGAGGCGGCCCGGACACTGGGCGCGACGCCGGCGCGTTCGCTGTTTACCGTCACCCTGCCGCTTGCCGCGCCGGGCCTGCTGACCGGCACGCTGTTGGCTTTTGCGCGCTGTCTGGGCGAATTCGGCGCCACGATCACCTTCGTCTCCAACGTGCCCGGGCAGACCCGGACCCTGCCCCTGGCGATCTACACGCTGCTGCAGACGCCTGAAGGCGAAACCGCCGCCGCCTGGCTGGCCGGCGTATCGCTGGCGCTGGCCATAGTCGCGCTGGCGGGCTCGGAGCTGGCCGCGCGCGCGGTCCGCAAGCGCCTGAACTGACCGTACGCCCGCCATGCTGAAGATCGACGCACGCAGGAAACTGGCCGACTTCGAGTGGCGGGTCCGGCTTGAGATCCGGCCCGGGATTACAGCCCTGTTCGGCCAATCCGGCGCGGGCAAGACTTCGCTGGTGAACATGGTCGCCGGCCTGCTCACGCCGGACGAAGGCGAGATCGCAATCGGCGGGACCTGCGTATTTTCGAGGCGCGAGGGCGTCAACCTGCCCCCCGAGCGGCGTCCGGTCGGCGTCGTCTTTCAGGATGGCCGGCTGTTTCCGCACCTGAGCGTGCGTGGCAACCTTCAGTACGGCCGCCGAGGCGGAGCGCGGTCCGCGCCGACCCTTGAGGAAGTCGTCGAACTGCTGGAACTCGAGGCACTGCTCGGGCGGCGGCCCATGAGCCTTTCCGGAGGAGAACAGCAGCGCGTGGCGATCGGACGTGCGTTGCTCACCGCACCCGACGTGCTGCTGCTGGACGAGCCGCTTGCCGGGCTGGACGGCGAGCGCCGCGGAGAAGTGCTGGGTTTTCTCGAGCGACTCAAGCGGGACAGCGACCGGGTCATCGTCTACGTGACGCACCGCATTGAGGAAGTGGTGCGGCTGGCCGACCGCCTGGTCCTGATCGACCGTGGCGTGATCCGGTCGTCCGGGGAGCTTCAGGACCTGCTGGGCCGCCCGGAGCTGCAAGCGTCGATCGGCCAGCAGAGCGCCGGGGCGCTGCTGCGTTGCCGGATTGAGCACATCGACGACGGCGATGGCTTGAGCCGCCTGTCGTGCTCCGGGCACACCCTGCTCCTGCCGCGGCTGGACCTGCAGTCCGGGAGCGAGGGCGTCGCGCCGTCGTCGAGGGCGGGACGCCCTCGCTCCCAAGGCGCCGATGTCGTGCTTCAGGTGCGCGCCGGCGACGTGTCGCTGTCCCTGGAGCCGCCCCGTCAAAGCAGCGTGCTGAACGTGATGAGCGGTATGGTCGAACGGGTCGTGCAGGAAGACGGCGCGCTTGCCGATGTGGTCGTCAACGTGGGCCAGACGCTGTGGGCGCGCGTTACCCGGCGCTCGGTGCGGGAACTCGGGCTTTCGACCGGCGTGCGGGTCTACGCCACGATCAAGGCCGCTTCGCTGTACTCCGCAAACTGATCTCCTCCAGCGGCACTTCCGTGGGTTCCCGGCGGCCGTTCGGCGGAGCGATCCAGGCCTGGCCGTATACCACTTCAATGCTGACGGCTACCATGCCGTCGGCGCCGCGTTGCGCTGCAAAGACTTCCTCCACGACCCGCCTGCGCCTGCGCCCGGTCAGGCCCGAAGACCCGGACATCATTGCCGGGCCAGCCCCGCAACGGCGCAGGTCGCCTTCCAGCGTGGCGTAGTCCGCGTACGGCACCGGAAATCGTTCGGCGCTCATGACCGGATCGGCAAAGCCAGCCTGCACCAGGGCGTCGCCCAGATGGTGCATGTCGAGCAGCGTTTCCGGATCGTCGACCAGGCCTGCGCCGCTGCGAGCGCGGCGCAGTTCCTTGAGCGTGTCCGGCCCGAACATCGAGAAGAAGACAAGGCCGGGCGAATCCAGCACACGCCGAAACTCGGCGAGCGCAGCGCCAATGGCCGGGCACCAGTGCAAGGCCAGGTTCGAGAACAGCAGTTGCGCGCAACCGTCGGCCAGCGGCATCTGCTGCATGTCCCCGCAAATCCGCTGCCCGATCCCGGCGCGCAGCATGCCAAGCGAGCTGTCAAGCGACAGCACCCGGGCCTCGGGAAAGCGCCGGAGCAATTCGTCCCGCGCGCCCCCGGGACCGGCGCCGGCATCGACGATGCAGGCAGGGTCGATGCGCACCCACTCAAGTTGCTCCAGCATCCGGCGACGAATCTCCGCGTGGAGGAAATCGTGCCTGGCAAAGCCCGCCGCGGCGCGGTCAAAGGCGCGCCGGACTCGCCGGGGTCGAGGACGGGCCATTACGCAGGCGGACCTATGCCCGGCGGGCCGGAGCGGCGGTTAACATGGCGCGCGGCGAGACGCGGGAAACGGACCGGATGAGCGCAGGCGACGCAGCAGAGGCAACACCGACCCGGGAGCGCGGGCAGTTCTCGCTGCTGCTTTCTCGGCGGTTTTCGCCATTCTTCTTCACACAGGCGTTGGGCGCTTTCAACGACAACGTGTACCGCAACGCCGTGATCGTGCTGATCGTCTTCGGTGCCGGAGCGGCCAATGCCGACACGTTGGCCAACCTGGGCGCCGGCCTGTTCGCCTTGCCATTCTTCCTTTTCTCGGCATGGGCCGGCGAACTCGCCGACCACGGCGACAAGGCGGTCCTGGCGCGCCGGATCAAGATAGCCGAAATCTGCATCATGCTGCTGGGCGGCCTGGCGGTGGCCTCCGGCTCGGTATGGGCGGTAATGGCGGTGCTGTTCCTGACGGGAACGCAATCCACCTTCTTCGGTCCGATCAAGTACGCCATCATCCCCCAGCACCTGAGACAGGCGGAACTGGTCGGCGGCAACGGACTGGTGCAG
Source organism: Gammaproteobacteria bacterium (assembly GCA_028821145.1). Classification (GTDB taxonomy): domain Bacteria; phylum Pseudomonadota; class Gammaproteobacteria; order Steroidobacterales; family Foliamicaceae; genus Foliamicus. The sequence goes on from JAPPHC010000069.1 coordinate 16,041, forward strand.
ATGGGCACCTTCGTGGCCATTCCCGCCGGACTCGTGCTCGGTGGCGCGCTGGCCGCGGCGGAACCCGAAGCATCGCGCCCGCTGCTGATCGCCGCCACCGTCGTGGGACTGGCGGCGGCAGGATACCTGGCCAGCCGCTTCATTCCGGCCGCGCCGCCCGCCCGGGGCGCCGGCAGAATCTGCTGGAATCCCTTCACCGTCGTAGCGCGCATGGCGCGGGCCGCGTCCGCCAAACGTTCGGTGCTGCTTTCGATACTGGGCATTTCCTGGTTCTGGCTGCTGGGGTCCGTGGTCCTCACACAGATGCCCAATTATGGCAAGGAGGTCCTCAACGCCAACGAAACGGTCACGACCTCGCTGATGGCGACGCTGGCCGTGGGAATCGGCGTAGGGTCGATGGTGTGCGAATGGCTGTCGGGGCGCCGCGTGGAAATTGGCCTCACGCCCATCGGCAGTCTCGGTCTGACCGCGTTCGCTGCGCACTTCGCGCTGACGACCATGAATCCGGTTACGCCGGCGGCGGGAATGGTGCAGTTTCTTGGCGCGGGGGGCTGGAACACGATGCTCGACCTGTTCCTTATCGGGTTCTTCGGTGGACTGTACGTGGTCCCGATGTTCTCGGTGATCCAGCAGCGCACGCGCCAGGAGACACGCGCCCGGGTCATTGCGTTCAACAATATCGTCAACGCGCTGTTCATGGTGATCGGGGCGGGGCTGAGCATCCTGGTACTGGTCGTGATGGAAATGAGCATCCCGCAGTTGTTCCTGGTGCTCGCGGTGGTCAACCTGGGCGTCTCGATGTTCGTCTTCTGGGAAGTCCCGGAGTTCGTTGCGCGCTTCCTGATCTGGTGCCTGATGCGCAGCCTTTACCGCCTGCGCTTCCGCAATCTCGACCGCGTGCCCGAACGGGGAGCGGCGGTGCTGGTCTGCAACCACGTGAGCTACGTCGACGCACTGCTGATCCTGGGCGTGCTTCGCCGGCCCGTGCGCTTCGTCATGATCAGGCGCATCTACGACCTGCCGCTTCTCAATTTCATCTTCCGCAGCGTGCACGCCGTTCCGATCACGGCGCGCAAGGACGATCCGGAGACCTACCGAAAGGCCTTCGAGTCGCTGACGGAAGCGTTGCGCAACCGCGAGCTGGTGTGCATCTTCCCGGAAGGGCATATCACCCGCGACGGAAAAATGCACGAGTTCCGCCCCGGAGTGCTCAAGCTGCTGAATCAGGTTCCCGTTCCGGTCATCCCCCTGGCGCTGCGCGGTTTGTGGGGCAGCCTGTTCTCGCACCAGGGACGGGGCGCGTTCCGCGGAGGTCTGAAGTGGCTGCGGGCGCCGGTCGAACTGCTCGTGGGCAGGCCGATGGCGCCCGAAGGCATCACGACCGACCAGCTATACGAGGAGGTCGCCCGCCTTCGCGGCGCACGAAAGGCAGAGGCGTGAGGCGGGGCGTGGTGGCCTGGTAGTCGCGGTAAGAAGGATACTTCGCAAGCGTCAGCGATTCCGTCAGGTGGGTCGAGCCCTGGAAAAGGAGCGTGAGAACCACGAAACCCAGGCCGGTCCAGTTGAACCACTCCCCGGAGGCGCCCACCGCAAACAGGTAGAACACCCACCACATGCCCATCTCACAGAAGAAATTGGGATGGCGGCAACAGGCGAAAAGGCCGGTTGTGATGAATTGTCCGGTCACCTCCTCGCCCGCATCGATCTTTCGTTTCTTGCCCTGCTGGAATCTCCACATCTGTTCATCGGCCACCCATTCGCCGATGAAAAGCACGACGAAAACCGCGGCGGCGATGCCGTCGAGGAAGGTCAGGGGCGTTTCCCGCCACAGCCAGGCCTGGTGAACGGGTGATGCGAACAGCCACACGATCAGCATCTGACCCGGAGCGATAAATACCAGGTTCAGCGCCTGAAATCCGACCGGGCCGATTTTTTCGTGTATCGCCGCCCACCGGTAGTCCTCGCCGCCTTTGGCAAAGCCGCCTTTGCGCGCGTAGTTGTAGGTCAGCCTCAGACCCCATAGCGTCACCAGGACTGCCATGAGATTCAGGCGGGGCGAGGAAAAATCCGCGTCCGCCGCAACGATGAGGCAATAGACCGGCGGGCACAGCGACCAGAGCCGGTCGGCCCAGGAGTACTCGCGGGTGATCACCGAGGCGAGCCAGGCCAGGATGGAGACGATCACGCAAAGATCGAGCGCCGTCCCGTACGGCGTGCCCGTGAGCGGGTGGTGGATGAAATTCAGCATGAGTCAGAAATAGGCGCTCTCACTTGCATGGAACATCCTGGGAGCGAAGGCGTCTCGCCTTCGCGGAGGGCGGGACGCCCTCCCGCCCGGGCGTTTACCAGGCGACTTCTTCCCCGAAGCGGTTGATGAACTCTCCCGATCGGGACGACTCAAGCCGCTCGAACAGTTCCTGCTGCATGCGCACGCTTTCGACTGGGTCCACCGGCGCCTCCGGCCCGCCCAGGTCGGTGCGGCACCAGCCCGGCGCCATGGCGATGACCGTGATGTTCTGCCATTCGATCGCCATGCCCCTGGTCAGCATGTTGAGCGCCGACTTACTGCTGCGGTAGGCGTAGGCATGTCCCATGGAGTTGTTGGCGATCGATCCCATGTCGCTGGACATGTTCACGAGCAGCGGATTGGCGGCGGCCTCCAGATGCGGCTTGAAACAGACCGCCACCTTGAACGCCGCCATGACGTTGATTTCGTGCATTTCGCGCCACAGTTCGTAATCCATGCTTTCCAGAGACTGGTAATGCATGCCCTCGAATGCCGACTTGGGCCCGTAGGTGCCGGCATTGTTCAGCAGAATGTCCAGCGACTCGCCCGCCATTTCCCCGGCCAGCGTCTCAATGCGCTCGTGATCCGTAACGTCCAGGGTTACCGTGCGCAGCGAACGGGAACCGTTTGATTCGAGCGCTTTCAGACCCGGCGACGCTTCCGGGTTGCGGGCCGTGGCAATCACTTCCCAGTCCTTCTCGAGGTACTGCCTGGCGTGCTCCAGGCCCAGACCGCGGGAGGCGCCCGTAATCAGGATGCGTGGCATAGGGATTCCCGTGCTTTCGTGGGAGAGTTAGCATAACCGCAATGACTCCGGGAAACACTGGCCTGGCGCGCTTTCTCCTGCCCTGGCGTTGCGCGCTGTGCGCCGGTCGCGCGCGCGATGGCCGGGAATTGTGCGACGAATGCGACGCCGGCCTTCCCCGCGCCGAACAGGCTTGCCCCCGCTGCGGAATCCGCATGGCCCGGACCGATGTCACCGGCGTCTGCGGGCGTTGCGCGGTCCGGCCTCCGGACTTTTACCGAATGGTGGCTCCGCTTGCCTACGACTATCCGGTGGACCGACTGCTCCTGGGGCTGAAATTCGGCCGCCGGATGCACCTGGCGCGGGCGCTCGGCCAGGCCATTGCCGAGGGCGTTCGCTCGCAGGTCGAGCAGGGCGTTCTGGAAATGCCCGAGGCGCTGGCCCCCGTTCCGCTGCACCCGCGGCGGCTGGCAAAGCGCGGTTTCAACCAGGCGGAGGAAATCGCCCGCCTGATCGCGCGCGAAATCGGCGTGCCGATGCTGCCGGACATCTGCCGCCGGGTCCGGCACACGCGCATGCAGAGCCGCCTCAGCGACGAGGAACGCCGCCTGAACGTCGCGGGAGCTTTTGCGTGCGCGCAGTCGCCGCTCCGGCCGGCGATAGTGGACGACGTCGTTACGACGGGGGCAACGGTTGACGCGATGGCCGCGGCGCTCATCGCCGCCGGCGCCGAGCGCGTGCAGGTATGGGCGGCGGCAAGGGCCGGGTGACGGCCTTCTTCGGAACCGGACGCTGAACCGGGCGGGAAGGGCGCGCGCATACTACTCTTTACGGCGGGCCGAAAGTGGCGAAAAAAGTGGTGAAATAGGCAACCAGGAACGAACACGAAGAGATGTGAGATGAGCAGCGCACTGAATCGAATCGACAAACACAAGTTTGCGCCGGAAATCCCGCTCGTAAGGCGGCTGGCGGAAGAATTCACCCTCGACCGGGACACCCGCCGGGCCATCGTCGAACAGGCCGCGGAACTGGTGCGCCGCGTGCGCACTTCGCCGAAAGGCCCCACGATGCTGGACGCGTTCCTGAACGAGTTCGGGCTGCACAACGACGAGGGCGTGGCGCTGATGTGCCTGGCCGAATCCCTGCTGCGGGTGCCCGACCCGCAAACCGCCGACGAACTGATTGCCGACAAGCTGGGCCCGGCGCACTGGGACGAGCACCTGGGGCATTCGAGCTCGTTGCTGGTGAACGCCTCCACCTGGGCGCTGATGCTTACCGGCCGCGCCGTGTCCATGCGCCGCTTCGAAGGCCAGTCGGGCGGAGCAGTTCTGCAGTCGCTGGCGGGGCGTCTCGGCGAACCGGTCATCCGCGGGGCCGTGCGGCAGGCCATGAGCATCCTCGGCCAGGAGTTCGTGATGGGCGAGACCATGGAGGAGGCCGTCAAGCGCGCCTACAGGCTTGACAGCAGCGTCGAGTACTCGTTCGACATTCTGGGCGAGGGGGCGCGCACCGCCGAGGTGGCCGAAGAATATTTCCGGGGCTACTGCAAGGCCATTCCGATGGTGGGCGAACGGCAGCCTGCCAGGACCGGTAGGCGCTGCGGCATGTCGATCAAGCTGACCGCGCTGCATCCGCGCTACGACGCCCGGCAGTCAGCCCGGATCCACGAGGAAATGTATCCGAGGCTGCTCAAGCTGTGCGAGCTCGCGCGCGAGCACGACATCCCCCTTTGCCTGGACGCCGAGGAAGCCGACCGGCTGATCCTGTCGCTGGAACTGACCGAGCGCCTGTGCGGGGAGGCCTCGTTGCGCGGCTGGAACGGGCTGGGACTGGCCGTACAGGGCTACGGCAAGCGGGCCAAGCGGGTGATCCAATGGCTAAGCGAACTGGCGCAAACCACCCGGCGGCAGATTTCCGTTCGGCTGGTCAAGGGCGCCTACTGGGACGCCGAGATCAAGCGCGCCCAGATCGCCGGCATGCCGGATTACCCCGTGTTCACGGCCAAGGAAAACACCGACACGGCCTATCTTTCCTGCGCCGAGGCCATGCTGGCCGAGCGCCCGCACCTGTTCTGCGCCTTCGCCACCCACAACGCCCACACGCTCACCACGGTGCTCGCCCTTACGGAAGGAGACCGCTCGAACATTGAACTGCAGCGCATCCACGGGATGGGAGAGCGGCTGCACGAAACCGCGCGCGAGATGTTCGACGACTTTCCGCCCGTTCGTGTCTATGCGCCGGCCGGCCTCTACGAAGACCTGCTCGCCTACCTGGTCCGGCGACTGCTGGAAAACGGCGCCAACTCCAGTTTCGTCAACCGGCTCTACGACGAGGAGCTTGCGCCGGAGGCCATCGTGTCCGACCCGATCGAAATCTCGCTGGCCCGAACCTCCTCGACCCTGCCGACGCCCAACCTGCTGTACGGAGCGGACCGCCCTAACTCGACCGGCTGCGACCTGGCCTCGCAAACCGCGCTGGGGCGTTTTTCGGCACTCCTTTCGGAACGGGCCGACATACCGGAACCGCGAGCCGTGGACCCGACTTCCGGAGAGATCGACATCTGGGTCAAGAGCGCTACCGAAGCCCAGCCGGCCTGGGACGCGCTGGGCGGAAGACGCCGCGCCAACATATTGAGGACGGCGGCGGATGCGCTGGAGGAAGGGCGCGACGAATTCTTCCGCGTGTTGGCCGGCGAGGCCGGCAAGACGGTGGACGACGCAGTAGCGGAAGTGCGCGAGGCGGTGGATTTCATGCGCTATTACGCCTGCCAGGCGGAACGCGACTTCGAGACGCCCCTGCCCCAGGACGGGCCCACCGGAGAATCGAACGACTTGAGCCTGCACGGCCGCGGCGTGTTCGTGTGCATCAGCCCCTGGAACTTCCCGCTGGCGATCTTCCTGGGCCAGGTGTCCGCCGCCCTGCTGGCAGGCAACGCCGTGCTGGCCAAGCCCGCCGAGCAGACCCCGCGCATCGCGAAAATGGCCGTGGATCTGCTGCACGCCGCCGGCGTCCCCGAGGACGTACTCAGGCTGGTGGCCGGCGCCGGGGACGTCGGGGCGGCGCTGGTCAATCACCCCGGCATCGCCGGCGTGGCGTTCACCGGCGGCACGGACACGGCGGCGCGTATTCAGTCCGCCCTGGCCGGCAAGTCCAACCGCCCCATCGTGCCCTTCATCGCCGAGACCGGCGGTCAGAACGTGATGATCGCGGACTCGTCGGCCCTGATCGAACAGACGACCGACGACGCCATCCGATCGGCGTTCCTGAGCGCCGGCCAGCGCTGCTCCGCTCTGCGGGTGCTGTGCGTGCAGGACGAGGTGGCCGGCACGCTGCTGGATTCGATTCGCGGCGCCGCGGCCGAGCTCGCGATCGGCGATCCCCACGACACGTCCACCGACATCGGCCCGATCATCGATCAGCCCTCCCTGGATCGGATTCAGGCGCACATCGAGCACATGCGTTCGCTCGGCTGCGAAGTCTGGACCGGAGGCCGCTTCGACGAATCGCTGATGGGCCCGTACATCCGCCCGCACACCATCGAACTGGAGAGCCTGGCGCAACTCGAGGGCGAGTGCTTCGGCCCCGTCATGCACGTGCTGCGCTTCAACGCCGCCGACCTGGCCGGGCTGGTGGACTCGATCAACCGCCTCGAATTCGGCCTCACGCTGGGCATCCAGAGCCGTATCGACGCCCGCGTGAACGAGGTCATCGCGCGCGCGCGCGTGGGGAACATATATGTAAACCGCGACATGGTCGGCGCCGTGGTGGGCGTGCAGCCCTTCGGCGGCATGGGCCTGTCCGGCACCGGCCCCAAGGCCGGCGGCCCCCACTACCTGCACCGCTACGCCGTGGAAAAAACCATCACCATCAACACCACCGCCAAAGGCGGCAACGTAGAGCTGCTCCGCTCCGTAAGCACCTGACGTATTTCTATACAGATGCGCTCATATTGCGACTTGCTCGTCATCCCCTTCCGGAAGCTACAATTCCAACCATGGCTGCCGCCGCTTTCGATACCTTTCAAGCCGCGCGGGCGCTCGAATCCGCGGGTGTGGAGCGCGCCCAGGCGGAAGCCATCGCCGGAGCGATACAGCACCGCCAGGACTACGCAACAAAGTCAGATCTCGCGAAGCTGGGTAGCGAGCTGCGGGCCGAAATGGCCGCTCTTGAAGCACGTTTGACCAATCGCTTCTACGCTGCCACCGTCGGACTGGCCGCGACGGTTGCGGCATTTGGTCTGTTTACCTAGCCTCGCCGTTCAGGCTTCTGACAGTTCGATTATTTCCAGGCTGTCTTCCATTCGCCTTAGCCCGCAGCGCAGCGAGCGCACCTGATTGTCGAGCTTGTCCAATTCGTCACGGAAATCCTCCACGAGCTGGCCCATCATTTCGGAATCAGGTTGCAGTTCCTTGCGTTCCGTGTAGAACGTCTTCTTCGTATCGTCCAGCTGCATCCCGATATCCTGCAAGGTAAGTTGAATCTCCATCTCTTGTTCCCTCCCCGGAACTTCCTCACCGCCCGGATGGCGGTTCTCCATTCAAGACAAATTCTCTGCGAATGCGCGCTGTTGAACAAGCAGGCGCGCATGGCCAACACTTGTCGCTGCATGCTATTGTCAGGAAACGTCTTGCGTGTCGCCTGTGGTTACTGCAGGCTTCTTGTAGGCGGCCTTAGACCAACAGCAAGAATCAAGAACAAGCCTTTTCATCCGGCGAAATATGCCAACCGAATTAGAGTCCGGCCATTCCAACAATAGTCCGGGGAACATCTCAGCCACGGCTCAATCCGAGAGCTTCAAGGTGCGCGATGTCGTGGCGGCGTACAACACCAATGCGCCGGAGCTCTTCGACGGCTACGAACGAATTCCGTTTGGAAGCGTGCATCGGCAGGTTGCGGACCTGTTGCCTGAGTCTTGCGGCAATGTGCTGGACGTGGGCGCGGGAAGCGGACGGGATGCCGCCTGGTTTGCGGAGCAGGGCCATAGCGTCGTAGCCGTCGAGCCTTCTTCCGGGATGCGGGAAGCGGGCAGCGCGCAACACAAGTCTTCAAAGATTCGCTGGCTCGATGACCGGCTCCCGGCGCTCGACAAGTTGCTCGAACCAAATCCTCTTTCGACCTCGTTTGGGTAAGCGCCGTCTGGCACCACCTGCCGGCCAGCCAGAGACATCGGGCCTTTCGCAAGCTCGTTTCGGTGCTCAGCCCCGGCGGCAGGATGATGATCAGCCTTCGCCAGGGCCCGCCCGCGCCGGGTCGGCCCATGAGCCCCGCCACCTCTGCGGAAATAGAAGGACTGGCGCGACGACACGGACTGCAGGTGATCCGTGCGACGAAAAGCAATGACGCGAGCGAGCGACAGGAAGTCTCATGGGAGGCCGTTTGGCTGCAGTTGCCGGACGACGGTACGGGCGCATTGCCGCTGCTTCGGCACGTTGTGTTCAATGATCAGAAGTCTTCAACCTACAAACTGGCCCTGTTGCGGGCGCTGTTGCGAATCGCCGACGGCGCCGCGGGCTTCGCGCGTCCCGGAGCGAACGATGATCATGTGGAATTGCCCCTCGGATTGGTGGCGCTCTACTGGATCCGATCCTTCCAGCCGCTGATCAAGGCGGACCTTCCGCAACAGCCTCGCGGCAATCAGCACCTGGGCTTCGTAAAGGCAGGTTTTCGAGGACTGATGGACCGATCGCCATTCGATCTGCGCGTTGGCCAGCGCTTCAGCGAAAAGGACGCCGAAAATCTGATTCGGGCTATTCGCGAGGCGGCGAACTGTATTCGACGTATGCCGGCCAACTACATCACATACCCTGGAAGCGAAAAGCCCGTTTTTCCTTGCACTCGCGGCGGTCCCGTGCGCTTGAAGAATTCTGTCAGCATTGACGAGGCTTTTCTGTGGTCCTTAGGTTCCTTTTCGGTGCCGCGCAATCTCTGGCAGGCAATGGGGCGTTATGCCGCCTGGCTGGAGCCTGCGGTATTGAACGAATGGATACGGATGATGCGGAGTTATGAACAGAAAACCACGGATGGTAAGCGTTCCTGGGACGAGCACTGGAAGGCTCTCGAGTGGCTTGCGCCCGAGCACGACACCGATATTGCCCGAAGGCGCGCGGAGACTCTGCGGGCTGATGGATTTCTCTATTGCGTGTGGACCGGAAAGCGGCTGACGAAAGTGTATGAGATTGATCATTGCTTCCCCTTTGCCGCCTGGCCGTGCAATGACCTGTGGAATCTGCTGCCCAGCGACCGCCGCGCCAACCAGAACAAGTCCGATCGACTGCCAAGTCCTGATGCACTGGACAGCGCAAAGCCGCGTCTTCTGGACTGGTGGCATTCCGCATATCAGCAAGACATCCGGCTGAAGGCGACATTCGAGGACGAGGCGCGCAGCGCCCTGCCTGCAACTGGGCTCGGCGAGAGTGGCTTCACACTCGAGTCCGTATTCGATGGCCTGATGTTCCAGCAACTGGTGCTGAAACGGGACCAGCAACTTCGCGAATGGCAGCCGGCTTAGCCCGCTTTTGGAGTGCTAAAGAAGGCCGGGGATCAGGGCGGCGCGGGTTTTCGGGAAATCGGGGAAGTTGGTGCGGTACCAGGAGCGGCGCCAAAGTGCCCGGGGGACGAGGTTGGCGATGCTCCAAAGGGCGAAGGCGAGGGCGGGGAGGCACCAGGTCAGGAGGGCGAAGCCGAGCCATTCGATGATTTCGCCGAGAAGGTTCGGGCAGCAGCTCAAGTTGAACGCGCCGCCTTCGGGCATGACGCGTTGGTGCCCGCTGCGCCGTCGAAGGGCGAGCAGGCGGTAGTCCGACCACAGGTTGAGCCAGGCGCCGCCGATCATCAGGGCCGCGCCCGCCAGGAATCTCGGATCGGATAGCCATGCGTCACCGAGTTGCGGAGCGAACGCCAGGTAGGACCCGAGCAGGGCACCATTGATTACGTTGAAGGCGCCTCCGCTCATCCACATCCCGGACGGTATCGTGGCGCCCGGCTTGAGCACGACGAGAGGCCAGACCAGGGTCCGGTGGCCGTAATGGGCCAGCCACAGCGCAACTGCGATGTTCCCGACGAGGTGAAGATTGCCGCTAGCGAAGTAAACCGCAGGGAACGTCACGAGCGCAGGCAGCTCCATCCAGAACCAGCCCCAGCGGGCGTCGATGTGTCTGCCCCAACCGTCCCCACCGATCCGGCCCGTAATGTCGCGGACCTTGAAGCTCATTGCGAACGCGAGAACGGCAAGCGCCGCCCAGATCGCGGATAACAGGGTCAAGGGTGCGATCAAGACAGAAGTGAGAGTTGCTCCTCCGGCACCGTGCTCCGTCCCGACCGGCGGGGAGGCTTTGGAGGTGCGGCGGGCGGGCGGAAGAGCGTGGTCTTGAGGGACGGGCGCGTGCCGCGGTTCAGGCCGTGGCGGCGGCAGGCACGGTCGAAGCGTTGCCGGAGCAGGTCGGCGCATTGGCCCTGGCCGCGCATGCGCCGGCCGAAGGACGAGTCGTTTTCCCTGCCGCCGCGGATCTGGCGGACGCGGCTCATGACGTGTTCGGCGCGCAGCGGGTACTGCTCGGCCAGCCAGTCCTTGAACAGCGGGCGGACTTCGTTGGGCAGGCGCAGCACCGCGTAGCCGGCCCACAGCGCGCCGGCCTCGGCGGAGGCCTTGAGAACGGCTTCGAGTTCGTGGTCGTTGAGCGCGGGGATGACGGGAGCGAACATGACTCCTGTGGGCACGCCGGCCTCGGTGAGGCGTTCGACGGTTGTCAGCCGGCGCCGGGGCGATGAAGTGCGCGGTTCCATTCGGCGCTTGAGTTCGTCATCCAGCGTTGTGATGCTCAGCGCGACCTGGGTAAGGCCCAGCCGCGCCAGTTCGCCCAGCAGGTCCAGATCGCGTTCCACCAGCGCGGACTTCGTGACGATCGTTACCGGGTGGCGGGTTTCGAGCATGATCTCGAGCAGCGAGCGCGTGCTGCGCAACTGCTTCTCGAACGGCTGGTAGCCGTCGGTGTTTATGCCCAGGGCGATCGGCGAGCATTGATATCCGGGTTTGGCCAGTTCCTTCCTGAGCAACTCCGCGGCATTGGGCTTGTGGACGATCTTGGTCTCGAAGTCGAGGCCGGGCGAGAAGTCGAGATAAGCGTGCGCCGGGCGCGCGAAGCAGTAGATGCAGCCGTGCTCGCAGCCCTTGTAGGGGTTGATGGACTGTTCGAAGCCGACATCGGGCGACTTGTTGCGGCTGATGATGGTCTTGCTGAGTTCGGGGATCAGTTCGGTGTCGGGATGCGGCGCCATCTCGGCCACGCCCGGATCCGGCTCGTAGGTCTGCCGTTCGAAGCGGCCGGGCAGATTGCCGCGGGCGCCCCGGCCGCGAATGTTGTGGCCGTGTTCGGGGAGGTTGTCGCGGATGCGCGTGGTCATTCGGGGAATATAACGCGGGTGGCGGGGCGGACGCGGCTATACTCACGCAGCCATGCGCCCGGCCGTCAAGTACAGCATCTGGATCGCGATTGCCGCGGTCGTGATCGTGGGCGCCGTCAGCCTGTTTTCGGGCGGCGAGGACGGCGTCGAAGTGCGGGTGGCCGAGGTGACGACCGGGGAGATTCGCAAGACGGTGCTCAACACCCGCGCGGGCACCGTGGACGCCTGCCGGCGGGCGCAGATGTCGCCGGCTTCGGCGGGACAGATTGCAAGCCTTCCCGTAGCGGAAGGCGATGCCGTAACCGAAGGCCAGGTGCTGCTGGAGATCTGGAACGAGGACCTGCGCTCGGAAATCGAACTCTCGCAGCGCAACCTCGTTGCCGAGCGCTCGCGGGCGGGGGAGAGCTGCACGCGCGCCGATCTGGCGGCGCGCGAGGCGGTGCGCCTGGCCAAGCTGAATGACGACAACCTGGTCTCCGAGGAGGAGTTGGAAAGGGCCCAGGCCGAAGCGGAAGCGCGGGCCGCCTCCTGCAAGGCGGCCAATGATTCCGCAAGCGCCGCCGAGGCGCGCGTGGAAGTCAATCGCGCTCGCCTGGAACGCACCATTCTTCGCTCTCCCTTCGACGGCGTGATCGCCGAAATCAACGGCGAACTGGGCGAGTTCGTGACGCCTTCGCCCATGGGCGTTGCGACGCTGCCCACGGTGGACGTCATCGACAACAACTGCCTGTATATCACCGCCCCGATCGACGAGGTCGATGCGCCGCTGGTCCAGGCGGGACAGGAAGCGAGAATCCTGCTCGACGCATTCCCGGACCAGTTCTTTCCCGGCTTCGTGCGGCGCGTTGCGCCTTACGTGCTGGACCTGGAGAAGCAGGCGCGCACCGTCGAGATCGAGGCCGAGATCAACAACCCGCAGCGCTACGGGCTCATGCCGGGCTACAGCGCCGACGTGGAAGTGATCGTGGACGTGCGCGACGAGGCCCTTCGCGTGCCGACGGAGGCGGTCATCGAGGACGAACGGATCATGGTGCTGAATACGGAAACGGGGCTTCTCGAGGAACGCATGGTCGAAATCGGCCTGGGCAACTGGGAATTCACCGAGATCACCGAAGGGGCCAGGAACGGTGAACTGGTGGTCCTGAGCCTGGACCGGGCGGGCGTCGAGCCGGGCGCGCCGGCAGTGCGCGCAGCGGAATAGACCGCGGCCGATTCCGGCCTGAGGGTATTGCCCGGTGTTGGCCCTCACCAGCGTTTTCCGCGACTACCCGGTCGGCGAGCAGGTGGTGCATGCCTTGCGCAACATCACGCTGGAAGTCGAGGCGGGAGAATATCTCTCGATCATGGGACCGTCCGGGTCGGGCAAGTCCACGCTGCTGAACATCATCGGCCTGCTGGACTCGCCGGACGGCGGCAGCTACCGCCTGCTCGGCGAAGACACCGCGAAGATGTCCGACGACAAGCTGGCGCGCACCCGGCGCGAGGTGATCGGATTCGTTTTCCAGTTCTTTCACCTGGTCCCGCGCCTGACCGCCTTCGAGAACGTCGAACTGCCGCTGACGCTGGCCGGCTGGCGCCGCCGTAAGCGCCGCGAGAAAGTCAGGCGCGCGCTCGAGCGCGTCGAACTGGCCGACCGCATGGAGCACCGTCCGAATCAGCTCTCGGGCGGTCAGCTACAGCGCGCCGCCATCGCGCGCTCCATCGTCATGTCGCCCAAGCTGCTGCTGGCCGATGAGCCCACCGGCAACCTCGATTCGCGTTCAAGCATGGAAATCATCCGGCTTCTGGAGTCGCTGAACGAAGACGGGCTCACGCTGGTTGTCGTGACCCACGACCCGGACCTCGGCCGCCGCGCGCGGCGGCGCTTGACCATGCTGGACGGTCGTATCGGCGGCGACGAACGCCTCTGATTTCGCGTGATAAGGTTGGGAAGCTTGTTTAGCCAACATGGGAGGAATGGAAATGGCGACACGTGCTGTTTACGGGCTTGCGATCCTTGCTGCTGTCATAGAGGGCCTTGCCCCAGGCGCGGTCCCCGGCGGCCTTCTCCCGCTGGCCATGGTCGTGCTCGGAGTGGCTTACGCCGCAATGAACATTGATGCTGCAAATCCGCAGGCGTTTCTGACCACCGCGCTGGTGGTCGCCGCGGCCGGTGGAGCGGACGTGCTTTCAAACGTCCAGGCAGTCGGCGGATATCTCGACGCCATCGTCGATCAGGTTGCGGTCGTCTACCTGTCAGGCGGCGCGGGCGTGCTGGGCGTGCGTGCCTGGAACCTGATATCCAAGGGAAGCCTGTAACACGATAATTCGGGCGCCCATGTCGCCGGGACACCCTCGGCGGCATGGGCGCGCGCCATCGAGTCTTCGGAATAGACCGGGCGGTTAACGCTCGGCCGCTGCGCGCGCGAGCCCGGTCCGCTTCCAGGTCCGGGCCCAGTAGATGAACGGCGTGTCGATCACGGCAATCAGGAACTTGAATACGTATTTGGCCGCGGCCAGTTGCAGCGCGGTCACGAGATCGACGATCCCCCACCAAACGACCAGGCCGTAGATTAGCGTGTCGACGACCTGGGACAGGAGCGTGGAACCGGTGTTGCGCAGCCACAGATGCTTCACGCCGGTCGCCTCGCGAATCCGGTGAAACACCCACACGTCAAAGCTCTGGCTCAATAGGTAGGCCAGCAGCGATCCGAACACAAAACGGGGCGTGTAGTCGAACAGCGCCGCCATGGCCTCATGCATTCGCAAGGCGTACGCGGCCGTGTCCGGGTCGGATGTGGGCGCATAAAAAAGGCCCACCCGGCTGATCACCACCACCATCACGCTGACGGCAAACCCCAGCAGGACCGCCCGCTGCGCCTCCCGCCGGCCGAACTTCTCGCTTAAGAGGTCGGTGGCGAAAAAGATGCTGGAGTACAGAATGACCGCCATGCTGGTCTCAAGGCCCATGACGGTCGTGAGTTTCGGGCCCTGGATATTGGCCATGACGAGGCTTAGGACGATGGCTCCGTAGAGGCCGTAGCGCCCGAAGAACCGGTACAGCAGGATCGCGAAACCGAGGTCCAGCATGACTGTGAGGAACCACAGCCACGCCTGGTGCTCCTGCAGGAGTTGTTCGAATCCGGCAAACATCGTGGGGCCCCGGCCAATCGGAAGCCGCTACTGTAACCGTTCGGCGTCCTCAATCGACATGAGGCACAATTCATCTGCCCACGAAGACCCAGGCAGATGAAAACCAACGACCTGCTGTTGATGGCGACGCGTTCGATGTTCCGGCATCGGCTGCGCGCCGCCATGATGATGCTCGCCACGTCCATCGGGATCGTGTCGGTGTTGCTGCTGACCGCGCTGGGCGAAGCGGGCCGCCTGTTCGTTACCGGCGAATTCCGGATCCTGGGGACCGAGCTCATCATCGTGCAGCCGGGCAATCCGGGCGAATCCGGATCCAATCCGTTCGGTTTTTCCGGCGAAGCCCCCCGGGATCTGACCTATCGCGACGCTGAAGTGGTGATGCGCGTGCCGGGCGTGATGAAAGCGGCGCCGATGATGATGGGCAGCCTGCCCGCCTCGCGCGGCGGGAAGGAACGGGAAACGTTCGTGATGGGCACCACCCGGGACTACTTCCACATCCGGGGGCTCGACCTGAGCGCCGGAACTTTCTTTCCGCGCATGGACATGGACCGCATTTCCCCGGTGTGCGTGGCTGGCGAGTTGCTGGTCAAGGAACTCTACGGCTCCGAACCCGCGCTGGGCACCTGGCTGCGGCTCGGAGACTCCCGCTGCCGGATCGTGGGGCTGCTGGCCGATACCGGCCAGAGCATCGGGATCAACGTGGGCGAGATCGTGGTGGTTCCGGTGGCTTTCGCGGCAACCACGTTCAATACCGAAGCGCTGACCAACATCATGGTCCAGGCCCGCGACCGCGAGTCCGTGCCCGGAGTCATCAGCCGGCTAACCGAACGCCTGAAGGAGCAGCACTACGGCAAGCAGGACTTCATTACGATTACCCAGGACGCGGTCCTGTCGGTATTCGACGGCATCTTCAACGCGATCACGGCCGCGCTCGGCGGGATCGCCGGGATCAGCCTGATCGTGGCCGGGGTCCTGATCATGAACGTGATGCTGGTGGCGGTCAGCCAGCGGACTTCGGAGATCGGCCTCTACATGGCCATAGGGGCGGCCCGCCGCCAGATCATGCGGCTGTTCATCGGCGAGGCCGCGCTTCTGGCGGCAATCGGGACCGTGTGCGGGCTGGGACTGGGTTACCTGCTGATCTGGTTTGCGCAGCAACTGTTCCCGGCCATTGAAATCCGGCCGCCCTGGTGGGCCGTGCTGGCGGCGGTTGTTACCGCAGTGGGCAGCGGCCTGGTATTCGGGGCGCTGCCGGCGCGCAAGGCCGCGCGCCTGGATCCGGTACAGGCCTTGAGAGGGCGTATCTGATGACTCCCGTGGATCTGTTGCGCCTGGCATTGCGCGCGCTGTCCATGCACCGGCTGCGCACGCTGCTGACCGCTCTCGGCACCGGAATCGGCGTGGCCGCCGTGATTTTGCTGACGTCCATCGGCGAGGGCATGTATGACTTCATGGAGACCGAAGCCACGCGCTTCGGAACGCATTTCCTGGTCATCACGCCCGGGAAGACCGTAACCATCGGCGGACCCCCCGGGCTGAACACCAATACGGTGCGTCCGCTGACCCTGGACGATGCGCTGGCGATCGGGCGACTGAGTTCGGTCAAGGCCGTTGCCCCCGCCGTCATGGGATTTGCGGAAGCGGAACGCGAGGGCATCAAGCGCGACGTGACGGTGCTGGGGACCGGCCCCGACCTGCCCGAGATATTCACGCTGGAAGTCGCGTCGGGCCGTTTCCTGCCGAAGGAAGACTTCGAGGCCTCGCGACCGCTTGCGGTGCTGGGCAGCGAAATGAAGAACCGACTGTTCGGACCGGACAACGCGCTCGGAGCCTACATCCGCGTCGCCGGTCAGCGCTTCCGTGTGGTCGGGGTTCTTGCCGATGCCGGCACCATGGTCGGCTTCGACATGAACGACATCATCTTCGTGCCGGTCAGGCACACGATGGAAATCTACAACATGCTGGGCGTGCAGGAAGTGGACGTGCGCTACGACGAAAACAGGCCGGCCAGCGAAGTGGAGGGCGACATCTCGCGCCTGCTGATCGCGCGGCACGGTTCGGAAGACTTTACGATCACCACCCAGGACCAGATGCTCAGCACCATGCGGGTGATTCTGAGCACGATTACTTCGGCGGTCGCGGCGCTGGGCGGCATATCGCTGGTAGTGGGTGGCGTGGGCATCTTCACGATCATGACCATCTCGGTCCAGGAGCGCATCTTCGAGATCGGCCTGTTCCGCTCGCTGGGCGCCCGCCGCCGCGAGGTACGCCGCCTGTTCATGGCCGAAGCGCTTGCGCTTGGAGCTGCCGGCGGCCTGCTCGGACTGGCCCTGGGCCAGGGCGCGGCCTGGTTGCTGGCGGCGATATTCCCGGTGATCCCGGTCAGTATTTCGGTGGCCTATACCATTGCAGCCCTGATGATCGCGGTGCTGATCGGAATCCTGGCGGGCGTGGCGCCCGCCGTGCGCGCGGCGCGCATGAATCCCGTTCTTGCGCTGCGCGCCGAATAATCCCCGATTTACACAAGAGGAGCTGCAACTTGATTGATCTCTACTACTGGCCGACGCCCAACGGCTTCAAGATCGCCATCATGCTCGAGGAGTGCGGGCTGCCGTACGACATCAAGCCGGTAAACATCGGCGCGGGCGATCAGTTCACGCCCGAGTTCCTGGCGCTGAACCCGAACCACCGGATGCCCGTGATCGTGGATAACGACGCGCCGGGCGGTCCGCTTTCGGTGTTCGAGTCGGGCGCCATCCTGGTCTATCTGGCCGACAAAACCGGGCGCTTCCTGCCCACCGACACGCACGGTCGCTTCGACGCGATGCAATGGCTGTTCTGGCAGATGGCCGGACTGGGGCCCATGGCCGGCCAGGCGGGGCACTTCCTGATTTACCAGGAAGGCAAGCACGAATACGCGACCGAGCGCTACACGAACGAGTACGGGCGCCTGCTGGCGGTCATGGAGCGCAGGCTCAGGGACCGCGACTACCTTGCCGGCGACTATTCGATCGCGGACATGGCCTGCTATCCCTGGGTGGCGCCGTACGAGAGGCTCGGCCAGGGCGTGGACGAATTGCCCGGTGTGGCCGCCTGGATTGGAAGGCTGGGCGCGCGGCCGGCCGTCAAGCGCGGCATGGAAGTCGGCAAGGAACTGCGGTCCGACCAGCCGCTGACGGAGGAGCAGCGCAAGATGCTTTATGGTCAAACCGCAAAGAAGACGCTGGAGAAGGCATGAAGCTGTACGACTACGCCTATGCGCCAAACCCCCGGCGGGTGCACATTTTTCTGGCCGAGAAGGGCCTGGACATGGAGCGCGTGGAGATCGACCTGACGAAGAAGCAGCAGTTGACCCCCGAATACCAGGAAGTCAATCCGCTGTGCCAGGTTCCGGTGCTCGAGACTGACGACGGCACGCGCATCAGCGAGTGCCTGGCGATCTGCCACTACCTGGAGGACCTGCACCCGGAACCGAACCTGTTCGGGGCCGGTCGCGACGAGCGCGCGCAGGTGCTGATGTGGAACCACATCGTCGAACAGGAAGGCATGCCCGGGCTCGCCGAAGCCCTGCGCAACAGGATCAACAACTTCAGGGACCATGCGTTGCCGGGTCCCGTGGCCTATGCCCAGCTTCCCGAGCTGGTGGAGCGGGGCCGCAAGCGCGCGCGGCATTTCCTGGACTTCATGGACCGCCGGCTGACCGGCCGCGAGTACCTGGCGCTGGACCGTTTCACGATCGCCGACATCACGCTGCGGGTGGCCGTTGACATGGCGGCGCGCATGGCCGGCAGGTTCGATCTCACCGTGCTGGAGGACCGTGCAGCGCTGGCAGCCTGGCACGCTCGCGTATCCGAACGCCCCAGCCTAAGGAACGGCGCCTGAGCCTTCATGCTTGAACTCGGCCTCTCCCTCGTCTTCGCCTACCTGATCGGCTCGATCAACTTCAGCCTGGCGCTCGGCAAACTCCGGAACCTGGACGTTCGCGAGACGGGCAGCGGCAACGCCGGCGCCACCAATGCCCTGCGCGCCGCCGGTTTCTGGTTTGCCCTGACGGTAATGATCGGCGACGTGGGCAAGGCGATCGTGGCGGTGGGCCCGCTCGCCACGCTGGCCTACTCGTTTGCCGACGAACCGACGTTTTCACTGGCCTGGGTCCAGGTGGCCGCGGGAGCGTCCGTTACCGCGGCGCATTGCTATCCGCTGTGGCACGAGTTTCGGGGCGGCAAGGGATTCGCCGCGCTGCTCGGCTCGTACCTGGTGCTGCACGCACCGCTGGTGGGCGCGGTGCTGGCCGTTTGGGTGCTGGTGATGATCTTCAGCGGCTACGTGGGACTGGCAACCATGGCGGCAGCCGTTTCGGCCCCGGTATTTCTTGCATTCTTCATGCCCGGGGCACCGCCGGAACTCTTCTGGCTGGCGGCCGCGGCGGGTGCGTTTACGGTGTTGACGCACCGCGACAACATCCGCAACCTGCTCGACGGATCGGAACATTGTTTCACGAAGGTGCGGGTCGATCACTGGTTCAAGAGCGGCGGGTAGGGCCTTACGTCCTGTACGACCGGCGCGCACTGCTGGGAGCGCTCGATCCGGTACTCCTCCGGCGAATCAGTCTGCTCGAAATACACGATTCGCTGCCGTCCACCAACGGGCGTTTGCTTCAGGTTCCGGAAACACCGACTGCCGGCAGCCTGGCGGTATGCCTCGCCGGCCATCAGAGCGCCGGGCGGGGGCGGAACGGAAAGCGTTGGCATTCGCCGGATGGCGCCGGTTTGCTGCTCAGCGTGAGCCGAACCGCGCCAAAACCCCCGGACGGCTCGCTTGCCCTGGCGCTGGGCGTCGCGATTGCCGAGGGCCTGGAGACCTTCGTATCCAACCGCGTGGAATTGAAATGGCCCAACGACCTGGTCGCGCAAGACCGCAAGCTGGGCGGCATCCTGGTCGAGACCACCACGCAGGGCGAAGCCGAATGCCGCGTCGTGGCGGGCCTGGGCGTCAATATCCGGGTAAGTGAAGAACAGCGTGAGCTGGTTACCGGAGAAGGCGGCATGCAACCGGCCGGTCTTTCGGAACTCAATCTGCGGAGAGCCCTCGAGTACAACGACCTGGCCGTCGCCATGATCGCGGCGATTGCAAATGTCCTGGATTCGCATCCCGTCGAAGGGTTCGGCCGCTGGTCGGACGGCTGGAAGCGGCGCGACTGGCTTGCGGGAAAGCGAATCGAGGCACGGAGCGGCGCGGATACGCACGTGGGAGCGGCCGCCGGTGTCGATTCATCGGGCGCCCTGCTGCTCAGGGAATCCGGCGGCGAGCGGCGCATCGTGTCGGCGGAGATCCGCTTGTGAACGCCGCCTCTTCACGTGTCCTCCTGATCGATATGGGAAACACGCGGATCAAGTGGGCCTGGCTGCCCGGCGACGGGGTGGAACCTGAAGGCGCGGGCGCCGCGCGCACCGGCGACGGGCTGTCCGGCCTGCCGTTTCTGGGCGCCAGGGATGCGATAACCGGCGCGGTGGCCTGCAACGTCGCGGGGATCGAACTCGGGCGCAAGCTTGCCGGACTGGTGCGGGAACGACTGGACGTCGAACTCGTGTTCGTGCAGGCGCAAGCCTCCGCCTGCGGCGTCACCGCCGCCTACGCCAACCCCCTGAACCTGGGCGCGGACCGCTGGGCGGCGCTGATCGGCGCCCACGCGCTGGGTCCCGCCGACTATTGCATCGTCGACGCGGGAAGCACCGTGACCATGGACCTGCTGCTGGCCGACGGCCGGCATCTCGGCGGCTACATCGCGCCCGGCCGGGAAATGAGCCTGGCCGCAATGGCGAAGGGAACGGCGGAACTCGCCTCGAGGCTCAGGGACCATGCCGGCCGGCCAGACGATCTCGCACCCGGCACCGACAGCGCCGAAGCCATGGAAAAGGGAACGCTGGCGGCGCAATTGGGAATGATCCGCTCGGGCATGGAAAGGCTGGCAAGCGAGGGAGGGGGTTCGCCTGTGCTGCTCCTGACCGGCGGAGGCGCCGACGCGCTGATCGCCACGGACGAACTGCCGGAAGCGCGAATGGCCCCGGACCTGGTGCTACGCGGGCTGGCCGCGCTCGCGTTAGAATTGCGCGTCAGGCCGGAATAGCTCAACTGGTAGAGCACCCGCCTTGTAAGCGGAAGGTTGCGGGTTCAAGTCCCTCTTCCGGCACCAGTGGTGATGTAGCTCAGCTGGTTAGAGCGGCGGACTC
Source organism: Gammaproteobacteria bacterium (assembly GCA_028821145.1). Lineage (GTDB taxonomy): Bacteria > Pseudomonadota > Gammaproteobacteria > Steroidobacterales > Foliamicaceae > Foliamicus. Next base: position 36,835 of record JAPPHC010000069.1, read on the forward strand.
ATAACCCGCAGGTCGGTGGTTCAAGCCCACCCATCACCACCACTTTTCGCTGCGGCGCGCTACGTCACCCGGATGACGATCTTGCCGATCTTCTCGCCGCTTTGCATGTACTCGATCGCGTCGTAGACGTCGTCCCAGTCGAAGACGCGGTCGATGACGGGTTTGATGTCGTTGCGGACCATGGCCCGGATGAGGTCCGTGAACATGCGCCGGCTGCCGACGATGATGCCCCGCACGGTGAGGTTCTTGAGAATGAGGTTCGGCAGTTTCGTCAGGACCGGAGGCTCCTGGGGTTCCTGGTTGTGGACCACCGGGTTGGCGCCGATATGCATGATGCGGCCGTTTGAGGCCGCGGCCATCAGGCAGTTCTCCATTTCGCCTAAACCCACGTTGTTGAGAATGATGTCCGCTCCCTCGCCATCGGTGAGTTCCAAGACTTCCTCGGGCCAGTCCGGACTGGTGCGGTAGTTCACGCCGAGATCGGCGCCAAGTTCCTTCAGGCGGGCAAGCTTCGCGTCGCTCGATGACGTCATGATGCATCGCGCGCCGAGCATCTTGGCCCATTGCATTCCGAACACGGACACGGCGCCGGAACCCAGGGTCAGCACTGTATCGCTGGCCTTGGCCGCGCCCGCCTCCACCACGGCGTTCCAGGCGGTCAGGCCGGGGCTTTGCAGGGTGCTGGCCTCCTCATAACTCAGGCTGTCGGGCAGCCTGATCAGCGCTGCCGCCGGCACTACGACCTGCTCGGCGAGAAAACCGTCGAGGGTGGCGGCGTAGTCCTTTTCCGACATGGACGCGTGCCAGTCGCCGTCCAGCCATTGCCAGTAGTGGCTCATGGTCACCCGGTCGCCGACCCGGACGTTTTCCACGCCGGCGCCGACCGCGATGATGTCGCCGGCGTTGTCGCTCAGCGGCACGCGGGTGTGAGGCATGACGGTTTTGCCCAGACTGCCGTGCATGATGGTGAGGTCGCGGGCGTTGATGCCGGTGGCGCGCACCCGCATGACCGCTTCGCCGTGGCCGGGAACCGGTTCCGGCCGCTCGACTGCATGCAGGGCCAGGCCCTGGCTGTAGTCCCCTATTTCAAAGACTTTCATGGAGCGCCCGACGCAGCGCGGCTACGACCCGTAGGTGTCCTTGTATTCCTCTATGTAGTCGTGGTACTCGGTCCAGTTCTCGACGTCGAAGATCTTCGGAGCCTTCAATTCCAGCGACCGCCGGGCCGCGGGCGGCAGCTCGTCGAGGCTGGCCAGCTTGGTGCCGTAGGCCCGGCCGTAGCTGCGGCCTGCGTGGCCGCCCATGCCGACCCAGGGGCCCCAGCTCACCAGGTTCTGGAACTGGCAGAAGGCCGGCGCGTTGTCGATGTCGGGATTGGCCACATCCTCGAGTTTTGCGGCGTGGACGAACAGGGAGTCCCAGTAGTGGGTGCGACCCGGGGATTCCTTCGGCCATTCCTCCGGGTCGAAGGGACTGGGATAGGAAAAATGCGAGGCGACGGGCACGAAGACCATGCCACCGTAGGTTTCCATACGCAGGGTATCGGGATGGACCGTGGCTTCCGGCGGCGTTTCCACACCGTCGGCACCCATTTTCACGTTCAGGGGACCGCCCAGGAACGTCCAGGGCTCCCTGACTTCTCCCGTAATCGGGTTTTCCCAGGATTCCAGCACCTCGTCCGTGTCGAACTTGCAGTAGACGCCGCACTCGAACACCTTGAATGCGTACTGGTTGTCCTCCAGCGGACTGCACTGCGTTACGTTCAGGTTGTTCATCGTGAACAGCGGTATGAGGTTGCCGTCGTTCATGTAGGCGTAGAGGTGCAGGCGGTAGAACCTGTAGACCGTTTCCTCCGCGGCGGAACCCGATACCTTGGCGCGCACGCGGGCGCGCACGGCAGGGTCTTCCAGGTCGAGCGACGGTGACGTTTCGGCCGCGCATCCGGAAAGCACGCCGCCCGTAAGCGCGGTTCCCGCGCCCGCCAAAATGGCTTCCCGCCGAGTTAACGCAAATTGTCCCATTTGTCCCTCCTCTCCCGATTTTGTGGCATGCCCATGGGGTGGGGAGGGATGATAGCGCGGCTCTATCGAGGGCGAGACGCCCTCGCGCCCAGGGCTACTTCATCGGGTTGTTCTCGTCCATGAACGCGCCGTCGATCAGGGCGACGCCCTTTTCCTTGGCCTTGGCGATCATGGACTTCAGCGCCACACCGCGGACGAAGCCGGGAATGCGCTCGATATAAGGCGCCGCATCCGGCGCGAACTTCACTTCGTCGTCGATCTCGTTGGCTTCCGCCAGAGCGTTTTCATCGGACATTTTCAATCACCTCCGTGGCCCAACTATAGGCCAACAGCCCGTCGGCGAGCTTGGGTTCGAACCAGGTGGACTTGGGCGGCATGATCTCGCCTGCGCCGGCCACGTCCATCAGCGCCTGCATGGGCGTGGGGTAAAGCGCTACGGCAACCGTCGCGTCGCCGCTGTCCACGCGCCGCTCCAGTTCTTCGAGGCCGCGCGCGCCGCCCACGAAGTCGATGCGCGGATCGGTGCGGGAATCCTCGATGCCAAGGATCGGAGCCAGCAGGTGCTCCCCCAGCAGGCTGACGTCGAGGCTGCCGACCGGATCGTTGTCGGGCGTAAGTCCGGCGCGCAATCGGGCGCGATGCCAGCCTCCGCTCAGGTACAAGCCGAACTCTCCCGCGCGCCCAGGCCGGGCCGCGCCGGATGAGGGCGCAACCTCGAAACTCTCGTTCAGCGCTGCCAGAAAGGCCCGTGGAGTGTGGCCGTTCAGACTGGTAACCACGCGGTTGTAATCGAGTATCCGCAACTCCTCGGCCGGAAACGTGGCGCCCAGCAGCCACTGCGCCTCCGGGCGGCCCGAAAAAGCCTCCGCGGCCCGGTTGCCTGCCGCAACGCGGTGATGTCCGTCGGCGATGAAGAGTTCCCCCAGTTCCGCGACCGCCTGGGTAATTCGCGCCACGGCTACCGCATCCCGGACCGGCCAAACGCTGTGTTCGGTCACGGCGCCGTCCTGGCTGAGACTCGTCCGGCACTCCGGCTCGGCCTGCGTGGCCTCCTCGATTACGGCAGCCAGATCGAAATGCCGGCGATGCGCCAGCATGACCAGCCCGGTCTGCGCTTCCAGCGCCTGGATGAGCAGCGCGCGGTCGGTTTCCTTGTCCGGCCGGGTCAATTCGTGGCGACGCAGTGTTCCGGCGCGGTAGCAGTCCACCGACACGAGCAGTACGACACCGGTCTGCGCGTGCGAACCGCTTGCTACCCGGTACACGTAATAGGCGGGCTGCACATCCGGCGCGATCGTGCCTTGAGCGAGAAAGTCGTCCAGCGAGCAACGGGCTGCCCTGTAGCGCTCCCCGGCGGTCGGATCGGCCTCGGGCGGCATGGCGGCTTCGGGCAGCGACACGCGCAGAAAATCATGCGGGCGGTCGGCAACGCGCGCCCGCGCCTCATCGGTGCTGACCACGTCGTACGGCGGGGCAATTGTTTCCGCAGCTCTTCCGGCAGCCGGACGCAGCGCTGTAAAGGGAGCTACACGGAACCCGGGAGGCTGATCAGCGGGCCTCGGTCCCGCGGGGGATTTACCCATGCAGGCGGTCAGATCAGGTCGAGCACTTCGAAGGCGACGCGGTCGCCGGACTCCAGCGCTCCTTCCATGCCGCGGTTGGCCACGGCCGTGTGTTCGCCGCAGAAGTGCACCCGGCCATGCTGTTTCCCCACCTCCGGCGCGTACTTCATGACCTGGCCCGGCTTCCAGACCGCCCAGTCGCCCGCCGAGTCGGGATCGTTGAACCACGACTGGTAGGCCATGACCTCGAGCTGGCCCCTGGCGGCCGGGCGCAGGCGCTCGATGTCGGCGACGATGCGGGCGGCGGCTTCTTCATCGGACAACTTGTCCTGCTCCACCGCCAGTGCGCCGCGAGTCCAGCTCGTGAGGCTGGTGACTTCTTCCGGCGTGTCGCCCTTGCGCTCGCCGACCACCATTCCGGCCAGAGAATCGGTCCACATATTGGGCGACAGGCCGTCGTCCTCCCAGAAGGGACGCTTCGCAACCATGTGCAATTGATTGAGTATCTGGGAATCGACGTTTCGCGCCGCCTCGGCCTGCAATCCTTCAAGCCCGGGTTCCAGGTTCAGGTGACGCAGCAGCGAACACGGGAGCGAGCAGATCACGCGGCCGGCGTGATGGAGGCTGCCGTCCTCACAATGCACTTCGACGCGGGAACCGGTATCGCTTATACCCGTGACCCGGCGCTGAAGCTGCACTTCCGAATTCAGCGAAGCGGCCATGGCCTCGGGAATCGACTGGTTGCCGTTCACCGCAGTGTAAGCGGAGCCGCCATCCGGCCCGGTAAATCCCTGCACAGCGGCTGCGAAGCGCATCGCGAACAGCACCAGTGCCGCCGACACCTCGTCGGCGTTGTTGCCCCAGCCCGGGTTGTTGTTGTAGCAAAGGTCCACGATCGCATCGGTCTCGCCCTGACCGGTGAGGTAATCGCGCAGCGACACGTCGAGGTGGGCAAACTCGGGCGACACCCAGTCCGGCGGCGACGGGTAGGGATTGTTCGTGAACATCTTGAAATTCAGGTAGGCCCAGGGCGGAAACTGGCGGGCCTGCTCCGGCAGCGGGTTCAGTGCGTGCGTGGGCCACTGCTCGGTGGGAATGATCTCGCCGTTCAGCGCCAGTGTCCGAACGCCGAAGAGCTCAACCATCGCGTCCAGGTTCACCAGCCCTACGCCGAGCTCCTGGATGACCTGCATGAGGCGCGCGTAGCCCGCCCCGAAGCTCGTTCCTCCGGCTTCGGGCGAACCGGGAATATGCCGGTAGGACAGGATCCGCCCGCCCACGCGGTTGCGCGATTCCAGCACCGTGACGCTCAGGCCTTCCGACTCGAGCAGCCGCGCCGCCTGCAGGCCGGACAGCCCGGCGCCGATGACGATGACGTCACTGTCGGTAGTGGGCCGCCGCGCGCACCCGGCGAGCACCGCCGCGGCAGCGCCGATCCCCATTAGCGCCTCGCGCCGATTCAATCTGGTCACTGTCTCCCGCCTCCCCGTGCCTGGAATGGACGCAAGAGTATAAGGCCCTCCGAATCGTCGCGCCCGATACCTCGTAGCGGATAAACTGAGCGGATGCGCTTATTGATTGCGGGCGGCGGGCCAACCGGGCTGTACCTGGCCATTTCCATGCTGCGCCGCTCGTCGGGTCACCACATTACCGTGCTGGAACGCAACCGGCCCGACGACACCTTCGGCTGGGGCGTGGTTTTTTCCGACGCCACGCTCGATAACCTGACTGAAAACGACCCGAAGACGGCCGACGAAATTCGTGGTCGATTCACCCACTGGGACGACATCGAGGTGCATTTCCGTGGCCGGAAACTGTTGTCGGGCGGTCACGGCTTCTGCGGGATCGGACGCAAGCGCTTGCTGCGCATCCTGCAGCGCCGGGCATCGGAACTGGGCGCGGACCTGCGCTTCGAGACCGAGGCGGAACCGGACCTCGACCTGTATCGCGACCACGACCTGGTCGTTGCCACCGACGGCGTCAACAGCCGCTTCCGCCAGGCCTACGCTCCGCACTTCG
>JAPPHC010000036.1 GCA_028821145.1 Gammaproteobacteria bacterium
AGTCGGGATGCTCCGGCAACACCACCGCGTAGCCGTGCGAGGCCCAGTGATCGGTGAGCCCGGCATAGCTCTCGCGATAGCAACCGAAACCGTGCGAATACACCACCAGCGGGAACGGCCCCCCGGCATCGGGATAGACGATCCTCGCGCGCAGGCTGCGCTGTCCGGGCTCGGCAGGCAGCACGTGGTTCTCGATAACGTGAACGCCGTGCGGCCCCCAAGCGGTCTTGTAGGCCGCGGGCGCCTCATCGGCCGTTGCCGCAACCGACAACCACATCAAACCCAGGGTCAGCGCCAAACGTTTCGCGGTGATTGTTTGCATGACGGAGATTTCTCCTTTTCCCTGCCGCGCAGTCGATGGGCGGCAGAAACGGTCTCATTGCTATACTGCGAAACGGAATGATAAGCCGGGGTTGGTGGGGTAGTTCAACGGATGTAGAAAATGACGAAGACGAAAAGAGTAGCCCTGCTCGTGCTATCCACGCTTTTGATTTCCGCCTGCGGAAGCAGCGGCGGAAACCAGATGCCCCCGCCTCCGCCGGTAACGCCCCCGCAGCCCGACCGTCCGGACCCCACCAGCTTTCCGGACGACCCGGGACTGACCGCGGCGCAGGAGGCGGAGCGCATGGCGATCTCCGGTTCTCCCGAGTTCAGCGACCAATGGAGCCTTTCGGAAATCAGGGCCGACTACGCTTATGCTCGCGGCTATACTGGCGCCGGCGTGACCGTAGGAATAATAGACACCGGCGCGGACCCCGATCACGTCGCGTTCGAAGGCAAACTGCACCCGCAGTCCGCCATCGCATGGCAGTTCTGCACGGACGGCACCTGCTCCTTTTCGGCGATTCGCGATACGGCGACGCACGGAACCGCGGTAGGTGGCCTGATTGCGGGCGCCAGGCTGGGCAACCGGATGCACGGAGTCGCGTACGACGCGGAACTCCTGATGATAGGCATTCAACTGGGCCAAGGGACGCCTGAGTATCGTCCGGTGGACCTGAGTAACGGACCTTTGTATCGCAGCCTGGATGAGCAGGGCCAGGGCATCTATCGCCGCATCGGCGGACAGACCCGCATCGTCAATCACAGCTTCGGCTACGAAGGCGTGGTTACCGACTACACAGCCAGTGAAGTCCGGGGCGCTTTCGGGCGCACGATCGACGCTTTGCTGCAGGAAGGGACGCCGGACTCGGAAAAGATGATCCTGGTGTGGGCAGCGGGCAATTCCTACGGAAAGTTCGATGCCCAAGGCAACATGGCAGACGCCTCATCACCCAATATCACCGCCGCCACGCCGCACCTGTTCCCCGCACTGAGGGGGCATTTCATCACGGTCGTGGCTACGCAGTCCGACGGAACCATTGCTTCGTACTCCAACCGCTGCGGTGTAGCAGCCGATTTCTGCATGGCGGCGCCCGGGCACGGGGTTCTCGCGCCATGGGCCGGGAGTGAAGACGGCTATGGCCGGATTGGCGGCACGTCGGCGGCCGCTCCGCATGTAGCGGGCGCCCTGGCGCTGATGGAGGAAGCGTTTCGCGGACAACTGGGGTCCACCGAGATGGTCACGCGCCTTTTCGCCGCAGCCGACAAGGAAGGCATCTACGCGGACCGCAATACTTACGGTCAGGGGCTGCTGGACGTGGAGAAGGCCACCCGGCCCATCGGCGCCATGAGCGCCTCTCTTGCGCATACCCTGGAAGGACCGTCCGTGAACCTGGGAGGCAGCGCCGTGGCGGCAGGGCCGGCCTGGGGCGATGCGCTGCAACACGCGTTCGCCGGACGGGAACTGGCGGTGCTCGACAGCCTGAACGCGCCGTTCTTCATTCCGATGGAAAGCTTCAATGCGCATTGGCCGCTGGATGACGCCTACAGGGCGGACCGGCAGTTCGCCCGGTTCGTCGGGCGTGCCACGGAAACCGGCCCGGCGGCCGCCGCGCTATCGGGCGACTGGACGGTTTCGTCGGCCGAAGGTCTTGCCCGCGCGCTCTACGATCGGGAGAACGCCCGGCCAGTCTGGGCTCCGCCGGCGCAATTGCGGAACGCCTGGGTGGCGCTCGGGACTCCGGGGGTTGGCGTGGCGCGCGATCTGCTGAGGCTCGGCGATCATGGAACGCTTCGCAGCGGTTTCTTCCTTCAGAACCCGGGGATTGCGCGCGGCGACCGGTTGGCGGCTGCCGGACGAGCGCAGGGTGCATTCATCAACCTGGATCTCGGTGGCGGCGCCCGGAGACTGTTCGCGGAAATCGGTCTGCTCGGCGAGTCGGAGCGACTGCTGGGTGCGGGCGCCGAAGGAGCCTACGGGCGGTTAGCGGGAAGAACCTGGTTCTCGCGATTCCTGGTGGAGCGAGAGTTCGCAGGGGGACTCACGCTTATGGCCGTAGCGCAGGCGGGCTATACCTCGGGCGAGGCCGGCCGGGGGCTTTTCCGGGGAACGCGGGGCGTACTGAGCAGCGCGTTCAGCACGGGGCTCCAGTGGGGCAGCAAGGGTCCCGGCAAACCCGAGCGAGCGTGGTTCATGGTTTCGCAACCGCTAAGGAACGAGTCGGGCGGTCTTTACATGGACTATCCGACCGGCAGGACACGCGCGGGCGGCGTGCTGCGGGAAACGGCATGGATCGGCGCGGAGCCGAGCGGCCGGCAGATCGACCTGACGCTGGGCTACGAAACGGCGCTGCCCTCACCGGTCGCCGGGGGAACGGACTGGCGGGTGCGGATTGAAGCCTGGCGCTCCTTCAGGCCCGGGCATCGCGCCGGGGCGCGGCCCGGGAATGCGCTCTACCTGGCGGTCTCCCGCGGCTTTAGCGGCAGCTGAGAGTTACTGTCCGGCGGTACCCGCGTCGCGTTCCACCGCGCGCACCCAGACGCGGCCGTCTTCGCCGAGTTCGGATACTTCAAGGCCCACTCCGATCTCGTTGGCATAGGCCTGCAGGCGCTGCCGCACCCAGATGTCGTGGACTTCCGCTTCGGTCATGCTGTGTTGGCCGAGCCGCGTGCTCGCGGTCAGGACGCGCGACCAGGGCGACTGCCAGGCACGATAGCCCGGCTTGCTCTCGGTCTCGAAGATCAACTGGTAGTGGCAGGACGTGCGGTCGATCATGCCCACCATCACCATTTCCAGGTCGCCGGTGCGCTCGTAGTGCGATCGGATGCGCTTCAAAAGCGGCCGTAGCGTCTCGACCTCGTGCTCGATCAGGTCGTCGATCATGCCGCGATCCTTGGCGAACTGCATCTGCGACAGCAACGCCTTCACCAACGCGTCGTTGATCTCATGCACGTAGGACTCGTCCTCGTGCATGGTCTTGATCACAACGCTCAGCGCCAGGCCCAGTTCGTGCTCACGGCCTTCAAGCCCGCTGCTGGCGCCGGCGAATTGCGCATCGCCGCTTGGTTCGGCTACGGCCAGCGACGACGCCATAAGCGCTGCGCAGGCAAAAAGAGTAATAGTGGTCTTTTTCATTGGTTGTCTCCTACCAGGGTAGAACCCGACCGTCGACGTTGATCGGCAGTCCGGGGTCGTCAAGTGTAGCGTCGGCGATGATTTCCGCCATCCCGGCCGCGCTTTCTTCCGTAGTCAGCGCCTCGCCGGTGTAGCCGGATTCCCGCAGCAAGCGGGTATCGACCATGCCGGGCGAAATCAGCAGAACGGCTACGCCGCGCGGTTTCAGGTCGGTGCGCAGGGCCCGCCAGCCCATGTTAAGCGCCGATTTGCTCATGCGATAGAAATACATACCCCGCATGCGGCCCATCAGCGTCAGCGAAGCGACGCCGCTGGTGATCGCGACGATTTTTCCTCCGGCGGCCTCGACGTTGTCCGCGAGCGCCTCCGAGAGGCGCAGCGGAGCATAGACGTTCACGGCCATGGTCTGCTCGAAGCGGTCGTAATCCAGTCCGCCCAGGCTTTGTTCGGGCAGGGGACCAAGGACCGCCGCATTATTGATCAGCAGGTCGATGGGCTGGCCCGCGTGGCGATCAACGAGGGCGCGTATATGGTCCTCCCGGGTCACGTCCAGCAGCTCGACACTCAGGTTGGCGTATTCGGCGGCCAGGGCGTTCAGGTCGTCGGCCCGCTCCGGAGTCCGGCAGGTCGCGACAACATTCCAGCCCTGCTCCGCATACCATTCCGCAAAGGCCAGTCCGATTCCGCGACTCGTGCCGGTAATCAGGACCGTCGGCGGGGCGTCGTCCGCGGCCTGCGCCTCCTGTTCGGCGGCGGCAGCGCCCGGCAGGCTGAACACCAACCCCAGGACCATGACCGGCAACGGTGCAGCAAGGCCTGCCCGCACCGTCTTTCTGCGAAGTCGTTTCATGCGCAATCCTCCCTGAGCGCATTGTAAGCCAACCGACTTGCAGGTCATTTCAGCGGATTGAGGCTAAACTTGCCCATTCCGCCCGGCCGGGAGCTTACCGCCGGCGGCAATAAACGGGAATTTCCAAGGGAGTCTTCACAGTGGCGCAGACCAAGAGCACGAGCGCGACCGCGGCGCAACCCAGCTACATTCCGACACGCGAGGAACTGGTACTCGAGGCGCGCAAGCTGGTGCCGGTACTGCGCGAGCGCGCCCAGGCTACCGACGAGCTTCGGACGCTGCCGGATGAAACCGTGGCCGATCTGAAGGCGGCCGGAATCCACAAGATCTTCACGCCCAGGCGCTACGGCGGATTCGAGATGGACTGGGGCGCGCACGTGGACGTTTCGCGCGAACTCGGACGCGGCTGCGGGTCCACGTCCTGGGTGGCATCGGTGGTGATGTCCCACACCTGGATACTGGGGCGCTTTCCGGTGCGTGCGCAGGAGGAATTCTGGCCGGACAAGCCGGACGCGATCATCGCGACCGCCTTTGCCGGCGGCGGAACGATGGAGCCGGTGGACGGCGGCTTCGTGCTGAACGGCCAGTGGCGTTTCGCCAGCGGCGTGGACCACGCGAACTGCGCCGTCGTGGGCGGGCGCTACAACATCAAGAATCGTACTTCCGAGGGCAGGTTGAGATACCGGATGGCGCACCTGCTACCGGAAGACTATGAGATCGTCGACACCTGGCATGCGGAGGGGCTGAAGGGCACCGGAAGCAAGGACATACTGGTCAAGGACCGTTTCGTGCCGGAGTACCGGACCGTGCGATCGGAGGAGCTGGCCGGCAAGGAACCCCCGGGGGCGAAGCTGCACGAGAGCTATATCTATCGCACCGAACTGGGACAGCTTTTCTATACGCTGCTGTGCGGGCCAATGCTGGGGGCGACCCGCGGCGGCCTGGAACACTACCTGGAACAGACACGGGAACGCACGGGGCAGATGTTCGGCGAGAGCATCGTCGAGCAGGTTCCGGTGCAGATCCGGGTCGCGGAATCCTTCGAGGAACTGCGGGTGGCCGACCTGATCACCGACAACCTGATGCAGTTCCTGCACGAGGCCGGCAGTTCCGGCAAGAGGATTCGCGGAATCGACCGTCTGCGCATCCGCCGGGAACCGGCCATGGCTTCCAAACTCTGCCTTAGCGCCATCGAGCGGCTGGCCAACATGATGGGCGTGACCGGGCAGACCGGCAACAACCCCGTGCAGCGCCACTACCGCGACATGCGCACGATCTCGACCCATGGCGGCCTCAACTGGGACACCGGGATGATGCCCACGGGCAAGCTGCTGCTGGGTGTGCCCACCGACGACCCGCTCACCGACGTCGATATCGAAAAGCCCTGGTAGCGGCATGAACAACACGCTGCAACGGCCCAGCCCGCTGGTGGCCTGGTACGCCGTCGGCGTGCTGATGATCGCCTTCATCTTCTCGTTCCTGGACCGGCTGATCCTCTCGCTTCTGGTTCCGCCCATCATGCGGGACCTGCAGATCGACAACTTCGCCATCGGCCTGCTGGGAGGACTGTATTTCGCGGTCTTTTACGCGCTGATGGGCCTGCCGATCGGGCGGCTGGCGGACCGCAGCAGCCGGCGGCTGATCGTGGCCGCGGGCATATTCCTCTGGAGCCTGATGACCGCCGCGTGCGGACTGGCGCGAAACTTCTGGCACCTGGCGCTGGCGCGGGTGGGCGTGGGCGTCGGAGAAGCCACGCTGTCTCCCTGCGCCTACTCGCTCATCAGCGACTACTTTCCGAAGGACCGGATCGGAACGGCGCTGGGCGTGTTCCAGTGCGCCGCCTTCATCGGGGCGGGTGTCGCGTTCCTGGTGGGCGCCCAGGTCATCGAGCTGGTCGCGGCGATCCCCTTCGATCGGCTTCCCGCGGGGCTTGCCGACCTCTTGATGCAGTTCAAGCCCTGGCAGCTCGCGTTCATCATCGTGGGCCTACCCGGCGTGCTGGTGGCGCTGCTCGCGCTGACGATGCGCGAGCCACCGCGCCAGGGCCTGATGGAGGGCGTGGATCAGAAAATCCCCTGGCCCGTCGTGATCGAGTTCTTCTCGAAGCGGTGGCGCATGTTCCTGGCGCACTTCTTCGGCTTCGCCATCCTGGCCGCGCCGATCGCCAACCTGCTGCTGTGGGGACCGACGCACCTGATCCGCAACCTCGGCTACACGGCATCCGAGGCGGGCCAATACCTGGGATGGATTCTCCTGATCTGCTCGCCGGCGGCGGTGTTCGCGGGCGGCTGGTTCACCGATTTCCTGAGAAGGCGCGGGCGCGTGGACGCTCCGCTCTGGGTGGGCATCATCGCGGCGGCGGCGCTGACTCCGCTGTGCCTTGTCACGACGCAACTCGACAGCCCGTTCTGGACGATGGTGCTTTTCTGTCCCTACGCTTTCTTCGGATGCTTCGCGGTGGCCAGCGGCCCGGCCGCGCTGCAACTGGTGACGCCCAACCAGTTGCGCGCCACGGTCTCGGCGGTCTGGATGCTGGCGCTGAATATCCTGTCGGCAATCGCGGGTCCCACCGCGGTGGGCTTCGTCATCGACAGCGTGTTCGGCTACAACGAGGCCGTGGGCAGTTCAATCGCCCTGGTCGGCGCAATCGCTGCGCCCATAGCCGGCCTGTTCCTCTTTTACGGCCTCAAGCACTTCCGCGCCGCCGCCCGCAACGCATAACACTGCTTCAGAGGGCGTAGGAGTCGGCGAGGGCGCCTTCTTCGTGGCGGCCGCCGTCGAGGCGGAGCCAGCAGTGGGCGGCGGCGAGGGCGCCGGCCTGGCCGGGGCGTTGGGGGTGTACCAGCTTCAGCGCTCCTTTGTCGCTGTCGCGGCGGGCCAGCAGGAAGTGTGTGTAGCCTTCGCGCAAGTCGCAGGTATGCGCAAGCGGCACGGGCCGGGGTTCTTCGGCATTCATAGCGAGGATGGCGCGAATGCCGGGCCAGACAAGGAAACGCATGCCCGCGGCCGTGGCCAGCGGATTGCCGGGAAGTCCGAATACAGGGGTCCCATCGTCCAGCAGCGCGAACAGGGCCGGTTTGCCGGGGCGCATGGCGACGCCGTGAAAGACGATCCGGGCCCCCAGCTCCTCGAGCGACTGCCTCAAGATATCGTGCCTCCCCGCGGAAGCCGACCCGCTAGAGACGAGTACCCGCGCGCCGGATTCGCGGGCCTCCTGAAACCCGCGCGCCAGGTCGCCGGGATCATCCCGAACGTGTCGCGCAAGCGCCACCGGAACCCCCCGTTCGGCGCACCAGGCGGTCATCCAGGCTGCGTTTACGTTGGCTATCTGTCCCGGAACTAGCGGGCCGTCGGGAGGGCGCACTTCATCGCCCGTCGTCAGCAGGCCCAGCGGGGGCGGCTTGCGAACGTGCAACTCGCCGATTCCGGCGGCGGACAACAGAGCGACATGCCCGGCGTGCAGGCGCTTGCCGGTGAAATCGAAGGCGGCGCCGGCGGGATACTCCTCGCCCATGATGCGCAGGTTGCGTCCTTTTTCCGCAGGTTTCAGGAAGCGCAACACCGTCGAGCCGGACCGCTCGATCACGTCCGCCTGCTCCAGGGCCACGACCGTGTCCAGCGGGGGCGGCGTCAGGGCCCCCGTGGCGACGCGAAGGGCGCATCCGGACCCGGGTATCGCGGCCTCCTCGTGCACGCCAACCTTCAGCTCGCCGGCAACGGGAAGCTCCACGGGGGAACCCTCCGTGGCGCCGGCCGCGTCCTCGGCGCGTATGGCGAAGCCGTCCATGGCCGCGTTGTTGAATGCCGGCGAGGCGACTGTGCCGATGACGGGCCGGGACGCAACCGCGCCAAGGGCCTGGCGGGCGGGAACCGCCTCCTCGGGACCCGGCGCACAGGCCGCGGCGAGGGTGGTGCAAGCATCGTGATAGGGGATCAACTTCATTCAACAGCCGGAACAATGGTTTTGAGTCTTTTCGTTATACTCCAACTCAAACGCGAAGTCAGCGGGGGTGGCGGCGCCATTTCGCATGAAAGACCGGATCATCGATTTATCGCTTGAACGCCGACGGTCCACGCTGCTGGCGATGATCGGCATCGTGATCTTCGGGATCGTCGCGCGCGTGTCGATCCCGGTCGAGAGCGAGCCCCGCATCGAAATTCCGTTCTACGTCATTACCGTCGTTCACGAGGGCATCTCTCCGGAAGACGCCAGGCGGCTGCTGATCCTGCCGCTGGAAATCGAGCTCAAGGCCGTGGAAGGCGTCAGGGAAATTACCGGCACGGGCGCCGAGAACATGGCCATGGTGGGGGTGGAGTTCACGACGGGAATCGACCTCGACGTGGCGCTGAGCGACGTGCGCGAGGCCGTGAACCGGGCCAAGCCCGAGTTCCCTTCCACTACGGAGGAGCCGATTGTCGAGGAAACCGCGACCACCGACTACCCCGTGCTGCAGATCAACCTGGTAGGACGGAATACCCCGGAGGAAACGCTCTACGCCACCGCGCGCCGGCTGCGCGACCGGATCGAAACGGTGGGCCAGGTGCAGCTGGCGGCGCTGCAGGGACACCGCGAGGAGTTCATGGAAATCCTCATCCGGCCGGAGCAGCTCGCGACCTACCGGATGTCCGTGGAGGAGCTGTACGGGGCGCTGACGCGCAACAACCGGCTGATCGCGGCGGGCGCGATGGATTCCGCCCAGGGGAGCGTCTCGGTCAAGGTGCCCAGCGTCATCGAATCCACGGACGACCTGCTCGACATTCCGGTGCGCATCGAAGGCGACACGGTCGTGACCTTGAGCGACGTGGCCTCGGTGAGGCGCACGTTCAAGGACCGGGCCAGCTACTCCCACGCCAACGGCGAGCGTTCCATATCGGTGTTCGTGTACCGGCGTTCGGGCGCAAACAGCATCGAAACGGCCACCGCGGTCCGAGAAGTGGCGGACGGTTTCCGCGATCGGCTGCCCACGGGCGTCAACATGTTCTATTCCCAGGACACGTCCCAGTTCGCCGCCAAGCAGATCGTCGAATTGCAGGGGAATATCGTGACCGCGCTGGTGCTGGTGATGCTGGTCATATTCCCGGCCATGGGCCTGAGGAGCAGCCTGCTCGTGGCCGGCGCCATCCCGGTTTCGTTCCTGTTCGCGCTGATCTTCCTGTGGCTGTTCGGGCACTCGTTCAACTTCATGGTCATGTTCGGCATGCTGCTGGGCCTGGGCATGCTGATCGACGGCGCCATCGTGGTCACCGAGGATGCCGAAAGGCGAATCACGGAAGGCGAAACCGAACTTGAGGCATACGGGGCGGCCGCCAAGCGCATGTTCCTGCCCGTGCTGGCCTCCACCGCGACCACCCTGGCGGCCTTCGTGCCGCTGATGTTCTGGCCCGGCGTGGCCGGCGCCTTCATGGGATACCTGCCCATTACCCTGCTGTGGGTGCTGATCGGAGCGCTGCTCTACGCGTTGATATTCGCCCCGGTCCTGGGCACGACGTTCCGGCGCCGAAGCCTCGTATCCGCCGTGGCGGCGGCGGGCGCGGACAGCATGTGGGAACTGGACTGGTCGCGGCTGGGCCGTTTCGCGCGCGGCTACGGCCGCCTGCTTGCGCTGGCCGTGCGCCGTCCCCTGGTCACGGTCGCCATCGTGATCGCGCTGGTACTGGGCATATTCACGGTGCATGGCTCGCGCGACCTGGGCGTGCTTTTCTTCAACGAGAACGACCCCACCTACGCCCAGGTGTTCGTGCGCGCCCGCGGCAACCTGGACGTGGAGGAAGCCTACCGGCTGGTGGCCGAGGTGGAGGCAGCGGTCCTCGAGGTCCCGGGCATCAAGAACCTGAACATGTTCACCACGACCGGCGCGGGCCAGGCCCAGGGGCAGCGGATGCAATACCAGGGCGGCTCGACCGCGGACCGCATCGGCGCCATGTTCGTCGAGATGGTCGAGAGCAGCCAGCGCGACACGACCGGCATGGAAGTGCTGGAGGAAGTTCGGCGGCGCACGGAGAGGTTCGGCGGGGTGATCATCGAAGTGCGGCCGTTCGAGAGCCAGATCACCGCCGGCAAACCGATCGCCCTGCAGTTCTCCTCCAATGAGCGCGAGCGCCTTGTTCCCGTGGTCGAAAGGGTGCGCGAGTACATCGTCAACGAGGTCGAAGGACTGAGGGACATCGAGGACACGCTTCCTGTGCCCGGAATCGAATGGCAACTGGAAGTGGACCGGGCCGTGGCGGGCCTGTACGGCGCCGACGTCTCGACCGTTGGACTGGCGACGCAGCTCGTGACGAACGGCGCCAAGCTGGGCGAATACCGCCCCGATGACGCGGACGATGCGCTGGACATCAGGATCCGCTACCCGACCGAAGACCGCGGCGTCAACGAACTCGACGACCTGAGGATCGTCACCCGCAACGGGCCTGTGCCGTTGTCCAATTTCGTCACCCGGCGCGCGACGCCCCGGCTGGACACCATCCAGCGGGCCGACCAGGAGGACATCCACATGATCCGGGCCGGCGTGGCGCCCGGCGTGCTGCCAGACGCCAAGATCCGGGAGATCCAGGCGTGGCTGGACAGCCAGACTTTCGATTCGGAGGTGGATATCCGCTTCCGCGGCACGACCGAGGAGCAGGAAGAGTCGATCGACTTTCTCTCCAAGGCCTTTTCCTTTGCGCTGCTGCTCATGTTCGCGTTGCTGGTCACGCAGTTCAACAACATTTACCAGAGCTTCCTGATCATGCTGGCGATCGTGCTGTCCACGGCCGGAGTGTTTCTGGGGCTGGTCATCACCAACCAGCCGTTCAGCGCGATATTGAGCGGGGTGGGCGTGGTGTCGCTGGCGGGCATCGTCGTGAACAACAACATCGTGCTGATCGACACCTACAACGTGGGCCGCAGGGAATTTCCCGACCGGGACATCGGCGAACTCATTGTGCTTACCGGCCTGCAGCGCCTGCGGCCGGTGCTTCTCACCACCGTCACCACCGTGATCGGACTGCTGCCGCTGGCCAGCCATCAATCGGTGGATTTCATCAACCGAAGGTGGGTCTCCGGAGGCGAGCTTTCGGGTTACTGGGTGCCTCTGGCCCAGGCCGTCGTGTCCGGACTGACCTTCGCCACGATCCTGACGCTGATCCTGACGCCGGCGCTGCTGGTGCTGCCGAGCCGGCTCAAGGGGATGTTCTCGGGTGTTCTGACGGGCCTGCGCAGCAGGGCGCCGAAGCCGGTCCGGCTTCGCGGCGGAGACAGTTACGCGGACCGCTCTCCCGGCGTATGATTGACCCGTGTCTTATGGACAACTGATTCGACTGCGGGGGTAGTTGTGAGATTGGCAGAAGAGTTGGCCCTGGTTCTTCTTAACGAAGACAGCGGCTATTTCGAGCCCGTCGGCGCCTGGAACCTGTCCTGCGTGATAGCGGGCTCGGTGCTCGCGGACCTGTCGCTCGAATTCCGCATCGACACCGATACGGAGACGCTTACGCTCCTGGACGCCAAGGAGACGGGCGACCCCCTGCTGGATCCGGTGCTGGAGGAAATCGCCTCGGCGCCCCCGCCGGTGCACAACGCCCAGTACTGGATCGAAAAGACCGCGCAGCGATCGGACGACGCGATGGACATCATCCTCGACCGGCTGGTCGAGAAGAACATTCTGGACCACGATTCGGGTGGCTTCTGGTCGCTCAGCCGCCAGGTATCGCGCACCGGAACGTACTCCGCGGACGACGGATCGACCAAACTGCAGGTCAAGACGCGCGTCCTTCGCGCCATCCTGGACGACGAGATACCCGATCCCCGGGATGTGATCCTGATCAGCCTGATTGCCGCATGCGACGCCCTGCCGCTGTTGCTCACCGAAGAAGAGTACGAGGAATCGCGCGAGCGCATCGATCTGCTCTGCAAAATGGACCTGGTGGGACGGGCCATCGGCGCGGCTGTAAGGGAGAGTCAGGGACGCCCGGTGCAGCAGCCCGTGGGGCGCACCCGGCCGATTCCGGTCGCCAACCTGCTGAAGCTGATTCCGAATCGAAACCTGAGGCGGGGCAACCTTTCAAGGATCCTGACGGACCTGTACAGGGAATACGGTCCGGTTTTCAGGATCAAGAAGCCCTTCTCGGAAAAGGGCGTTGTCGTGCTTGCGGGCCCGGACACCAACGCATGGATCAACCGCAACGGCCGCACCTATTTCCGCACGCGGGACCACATGGCCGACTTCGAGCAACTGTACGGTGCGTCGCGGACCTTGCCCGGCATGGACGGCACGGAGCATTACCGAATGAGAAAGTCCTTGCGCGCC
Source organism: Gammaproteobacteria bacterium (assembly GCA_028821145.1). Taxonomy (GTDB): domain Bacteria; phylum Pseudomonadota; class Gammaproteobacteria; order Steroidobacterales; family Foliamicaceae; genus Foliamicus. The sequence continues at coordinate 12,593 of JAPPHC010000036.1, forward strand.
GGTTATTCCCGCGCGACGCTGGAGGCGAGGCTGGACGAAGTATATAAATTCTGCCGTGCGTCACTGGAGAAATGGGTCCCGGGCAAACCGATGCCAGGCGCCGCCGCATGCCAGGAGCTGATGAGCGTTCAGGTGTCGCAGCTCATGGTGGGCGTGGACGCGTCGGACCATATCGACGATCTCCTCAGCTACGAACACCGGTCGCTGGTCACGCATGTGCAGAAAGCCCTGCCGAAATTCATGATGCAGACGCCCGGCATGGCCAGGAAGAGGAAGCGCATTTTCGAGATGCTCAACCGGGTATTGAATGCGCACACTCCGGCGCAGCGCAAAGGCAAACCCAAGGACCTGGTCGATCATATTCTGAGCCTGCACGCCAGCGATCCTCAGTATTTCCCGGAGACCGATCTGAGCTTCATGCTGGTCGCAGGCTTCATCGCCAGCATTTACCTCGGCAGCGGGCTGAGCTTTGCGGTCTATGGAATGGCGAGCCATCCCGAAATCTACCGCCGGGTCCAGAAGGAAGCCGAGGCTTTGTTCGCCAACGGCGACCCGGGCAGGGACGATTTCAGGATGTCCGCAATCGACGCCGCCCACAGGGTGTTCCTGGAGTCTCAGCGCCTGTATCCGGTCATCCCCATGCAGCTTCGCACCACGATGAACCACTGCGTGGTGCAGGGCTTCAACATACCGAAGGACACACGCGTTGTGTTTGCGCACACCGCCGCACACCACCTGGAAGAGACTTTTCCCGATCCCGCAAGATTCGATATCGACCGCTACGCGCCGCCCAGGGAGGAACACAAGCGCGCGGGAGCATACGTGCCCTTCGGACTGGGGACGCACCATTGCCTGGGATCGAAATGGGTGGAACTGCAAATGACGATCAATCTGCTCCTCATCGCCTACTATTTCGACATCAGCGTCGTTCCGAAGGACTATGAGATGGCATTCAATCCGTTTCCCACGAGCGCACCCAACAGCAAGTTTCGATTTACGATCACGAAACGGCGCCACGACTTCTGACTTACGGGGCGCCTGCCGAAGAGGACAACGCATCGATGAAAATCAGGAACTCCCTGCGCAAGCCGTTATGGGCAGCGCTGGTCTTTGTGATTTGCGCCGTATGGCTGCTGTCCGGAATTCTGGGCGGCGGCGACGACGATGGGCAGGCGGCGGTCGCCTCGTCCGCCGAAGCGCAGGATGACATCGTGGTGCGGGTACGGACCAGCCGCGCGTCGGAGCAATCCAGGACGCTGACTCTTCGCGGCCGCACGCGAACCCGGCATGCGGTGACTGTGCGCGCCGAAACCTCCGGCCGGGTGGACGACCGGCCGATCGATATCGGGGCGCGGGTGTCGGCGGGCGACGTACTTTGCCAGGTGGAAGTCAATGACCGTGCGCTGCGCGTTCGCGAGGCCGGCGACGCGGTCGAGTTGGCGACGCTGGAGTACGAGGGAATGAAGACCTTGCGCGAACGCGGCCTGCAGCAGGAGATCGCGGTCGCCCGGGCCAAGGCCCAGTTGAGTTCAGCGCGCCGCCAGTTCCTGGCCAGCGAACTGGCTTTGAAGAACACGGCCGTGGTGGCGCCGTTCGCCGGCTTTGTGGAAGAGACGCATGCCGAGGTGGGCGACTACCTACAGATGGGCAGCCCCTGCGCCACCGTTCTCGATCTCGATCCCATCTACGTGGAGGCCGCCGTCACGGAGCAACAGTATCCGCAACTGGACCTGGGCGCCGAGGTGGAAATCACGATGGCGACCGGCGGCAGGGCCCGCGGATCTCTGACCTTTATCGGCAAACAGTCGGCGGACGAATCACGCACGTATCCCATCGAAGTGACGGTCCCCAATGCGGACTTTTCCATTTCCTCGGGGTTGAGCGCGGAAGTCGAAGTCTCCCTGCATGCCCAGCCGGCGCACAAGGTCGGGATGTCCTACGTGGTGCTGGACGCCAACGGAGAAATGGGCGTGCGCGCCGTTGACGATGATCAACGGGTTCTGTTCTATCCGATCGACGTGGTGCGGGAAGACCCGGACGGGCTGTGGGTTTCCGGATTGCCGGCCGAAGTCACGCTGATTACGGTGGGCCAGGAATTCGTGAGTCCCGGGCAGCAGGTCAGGGTTCAGCGCGATACCACAGGCTAGACGCCAGCCTTAGCCCCTTTGTGTGCCTTCCTCTCGAGGGAGCGTTGAAGCAGGGATAGCGAGAATCGAGCCAGGATGGCGTCTCCCACGAGAGGAAGGCACACAAAGGGGCGGAATCAAGCAGTCCGCGCTGGTTTGCGCGCCAGAAAACAGTACAGCGGCGTGAAGATTCCGGTCTTGCCGCCGGCCACGTAAGCGTCCGCAGTCCGGTCCATGAGCCGGACCACGGTGGTGGAACCCTTCGGGAAGAGTCCAACCGCCTCCGTGAGCCTCAGCATGCCGATCATTGCCTTTCGACCCGCCGGCGTCCTCCGCAGGAGATTCCGGAAGGTCCCGGTTTCTCCCTCCATCGGCTGATACCAGGGCGTGTACGGATCTTCCTGCATCGCCCTGTCCATTCCCTCGACGACTTCGAAACCGGCCGCCTCCAGCGCCTGATCCACCTCCGCGAAGCTTGCGATCTCATTCAACGCGATCCCGCGCATGAGTTCCTGCTTGATGTCCCGGTGGCGGGAGCTGTCGGGATCGAACTTGCTCGTCAGGCACATTTCCTGGCCCCAGAACAAGGCCCCGGGCTTCAACACGTGGAAGATCTCGGCAAAAGCGCCCTGCTTGTCCGGCGCGTGGCAGGTGGACTCGATCGCATAGCCCGCGTCGAAGGAGTCGGGCCCGAACCTGCTCATGTCCATGAAGCTGCAGTGGGCGTATTCCGCCATGTGATCAAGACCGGCCTCCACGTTCCTTCGCTTCGCCTTCTCCAGCTGCTGTTCGTTGTTGTTCAGGCAGACCACGCGGGCGCCGGACTCACGCGCGACCCGGCGCATCGGACCGCCCACTCCGCACCCCACGTCGATGACCGTCATCCCCTCCTTGAGCCGGAGCTTGCCGATCATGAGCCGCTGATGCCGGAGGATCGAGTCGTCAAGGCTTTCGCCCGGCCTCAATGGGGCGAAGTGCAGCGATTCGTTCCACCCGAACTGCATGAACTCGCTGCACAGCGAGTAGTAGTCATTGACCGTCTCGGCATGGTCATAACCACGGTCTTCGGCGTCGCCGCCTTCCCGCCTGTCGAGCCAGCCTTCAAACGACTCGACGCGGCTGGCGACGGACCAGCCCCTGTAGGCGTTCCTCAGTGACGTGGGCAGTTTCGCCGGCATGGCGCGCGGGTCTCCCTGGAAGTGGTCTTGTGCCGCCGGGAGGGATCAGGCGCCCAGCCTGGCGCCACGCGCGGCATGAATCGGGGCGGGCTTGAGGCTGCGCACACGCGCGCGGCTCTCTTCGGCGTCCGGATAGAACTGCTCGCAGTATTTCCGGTAAGTCATGATCTCGCCGTCCGAGCGGCTCAGGATGGGCAGCGGCTGGTAGCGCTTGTTCTCCCAGATGGCCACGTCCTGGCGCACGTCGTGCTTGACCCGCGATACGAAGAACCGGGTCAGCCAGTTCGCGGGAAGACACCGAAGCAGCAATGTCGCCAGCCATTTCTGCCCGGGTTCCCAACGCCTGATCTGCAGGGCGACCACGAGCTTGATGTGCGTATCGTCAATGGGCGTGGAAAGGATCCACTGGCGCAGTTTCAGCCCGCTTACGCGCTCATGAAACTCGACGAACGAATAGCCGAGACCCCACACATGGGTTGTCGCGGCAACATCGGTAAGAACCGGCAGGCCAAGCAGCTTAACGTTGCGCCTGAAAACAAACCGGTTGCGCAGGTAGGCGCCGTCCACCTGCACGTCTCCGACCTGCTTCACCGCCGCGTAGCCATGCACGTAGCGGAAATGGGCGATATCCACGGAGTTTTCCGCGGTTTCCTGCGGGTGGCCGCGCAGCCGTACGCTCCCGTAGTGGAGGCGGTGCCATTCCCTGTCCGGCCACTCGGGGAGCTCCCACTGCGGTTCTCGTCCCACCGGGCTCCACCAGGCTAGAACGAGGCCGTTGACTTCGCGTGTTTCATACACGTTCAGCCGCGCGGTTCTTGGCGGCGGCGCATTCGGCGTGGCCACGCACCGGCCGGTGACGTCGTATTCGAAGCCGTGGAACGGGCAGACCAGCCGCCCGTTTCTGACGCAACCGCCGCCGTCCGGACCCAGGTGCCCGCCGAGATGCGGGCAGTACGCCTCGGAGACGCAAATCTCTCCGTCGGCATCGCGCCAGGCCACGATCTGCCGGCCCATCCATTCCTTCTGGAGCAGACCGCCCTTCGGCAGGTTCCGGGCGATCTCCACGAGATACCAGCCTTCCGGGTACCTGCCCGGCGGGTAATACCGTTTATTCGCCAGTTCCATTCAAAGCCCCCGCTTGTCTACCAGCTCAAATCTGCTCTGCGTTGTTTGCACAAGCATACAGGAACATTGGCGGCAAGGAGGGCGAGACGCCGCGCGGTGACACGCCCTCTCTCACGGGTTGCGAGTGAGGGCGCGCACGCCGCGAGGGACATGCCCTCGCTCGAGTGTGCGGTTAGAAGCTGTAGCTCAAGCTCACGCCGACCTGGCGGCCACGGGGCAGGGAAATGGCGAAGCCGCGCGGCGTAGTGCTCGCACTGCGGGTCTCTCCCGAATAGCCCGGCAAGGCAGCGCTGGGGGCCAGCGAACCGGCGCTCCGGTCGATATACCGCAGGATGTCCAGCGGTGCATCGTCATCGAACAGATTCTTGCCCCAAAGCGTGATTTCGAGCGCATCCCGCCGCACGCCCAGGCGCAGACCCACGCGGGTCATTGCTCCGGTCTCAATCAGGTTGTGGATCTGGGAAAAGCGCGAGCCCTCATAGACGACGTCGCCCACCCAGAACCATGAAAAACCGGACGCCATCGTGTCGCCGTCGTAGCGGGCGACCAGCGAAGCCATATGCTCCGGAATCCGCGGCACCTGCTTGCCTGCGGCGGAACCCAGGCGAGCGAGATCGGCCAGGGACCCGCTGGCGCCCAGCAGTTCGGCCTGATCAATGTTGATGTATTCCTTGATTTCCGCATTGGTCCAGGCATAGCCGAGGTTGAGCGTCAGTTTGTCGCTGACGAGTGCCTGCATTTCGACCTCAAGGCCGTTGATTTCCGATTCACCGACGTTGTCGATGATCGAGGTGGTCGTGCCCCTGCCCGTTTCGATCACTGTCGTGAATTGCTGATCGGTCACTTCGGTTCGATAGGCGGCGACATTCAATGCCAGGCGCCCGTCCATCAGGCGGGCCTTGTAGCCGGCTTCGAAATTCCACGCCACTTCCTCTTCAACGGACCGGAAGGACTCGTCGGGATTGCCGGAGGCGTCCAGCGGAACGTCCGCATTGAAATTGCCCGGCTTGGATCCCTTGGAGATGTTCAGATAGAGATTCGTTGCGTCGTCGGGTTTGTAGCTGAGGGTGAAACGAGGATTCACGGAGGTAAAGTCGACGCCGTAGTCGCCGGTCATCATGGTTCTTTCGTCCGACGAAAAGACCTGCACGGAAATGTCGTCCTTTGCCCACCGGGCTTCGGCCGTTCCCGACCACTTCTCGTTGAAATCCATCTCCACGGCGGCGAATACGGCCGTGTTGTCAACTGTCTCATCGGACACGGGACCGTTGGGGAAAACATCAAGCGGCGTCATGCCCCACTTCGCGGCCGAGAACGGAATGACCTTACGGTCCGTGTGCTCGTCCTTGGTGCCCTGATAGTAGTAGAGCCCGACAACAGCTCGAAACGCCCGATCGGAGGGCGAGGACAGCCTGAGTTCCTGCGAGAAGTCGGTCTGATCATATCCGCCGTAGCGCGTAAACAGACCGCAAAGCGAACGGCATATCCCGGCCCCGATGAAACGAGGCAGGAACGGCGGCAAAGCGTCCGCGATAGCGGTCCCGAAATCGTAACCGCCATAGGTCGCGTCAAAATTGCTGTCGTTCTCGTCGTCGATACTTCCCGTCAGACTGGATACACGCCAGCCGTTGGCCAGGTCGTAGTGCATGGACAGCGAGGCCGAGATTCGGTCGTTGAAGTTCCCTGCTCCGGCCACCGCATCGATTTCTTCGGTGAGCAGCGCCACCGGCAGGTTGCGTTGCGCTTCGCCCTTGTAGTACTCGCGGGCGCGCGGTCCCGTTGCGCCTGAAATATCGGGGCTCCCGCTGACGGGTCCCCGGAAGCAGCAATTGTTGTGCTCCCGGCCCTGCAAGGCCATGGCGAAATGGTCGTCTTCGACTTTCTGATAACCGACCGAAAGAGTGGCTTCAAAGTCTTCGTTCGGCGTGAAATAGAGCTTGGCGGATACGTTTGTGGTCTCCTGCCCGCCCACTTCGTCTCCGGTAAGCGTATTGACATGCTCGCCGCCGTACTGGTTGTAGCCCGCCGAAATGCGGAAATAGGCCTTGCCTTCCGACAAGGGGCCGCTGAGCCATCCGTTGACGTCATAGGTTTCGTGTTGCGCCCCGGTCACCGAGACTTCACCTGCTAGCTCTTCCGTCGGACGCCGGGTGACGTAATTGATCGCGCCGGCGTAGGTGCCGCGGCCATACTGAGCGGACTGCGGTCCCTTGATGATCTCCACGCGTTCCACGTTCGCCAGATCGACCGACGACACCAGGCCACCGATATAGATGCCGTCAACGAAAGTCGATACCGCCTTGACGCCGGCGATGCCGTTCAGGATGGTTGTCTGGCCGCGAACGGCAGGACGGTCGAGTGACGGTTGCCGCCCGAAGCCGGACTGGAACGAGAACCCGGGCGTATACAGCGCAATATCGTCAACCGATCTAAGGCCCAGTTCGCGGATGTCGTCGGCCGTGAAGGCGCTGACCGCGATCGGGATGTCCTGCACGGACTCCTCGCGCTTGCGGGCGGTGACGATGATCTCTTCCAGCGCGCCCTCCTGTGCGATCACGGGACGCGGGGCAACGATCACGCCCGCAGCGAGTACGGAAAAAACGGCAAGTCTGAATCTCATTGGATGTCCTCCCTATCGGCCAACCGAGCCGACAGCCGGTCAATTATGCACAAGCCACGTGCCTAGAAGCCGTATGTGAGGGTTACGCCTATCTGCCTGCCGCGGGGCAGCGAAATGGCGAAACCGCGCGGCGTGCTGGACGGATTACCCAATTGGCCTGGCACAAATCCGGGGATTCTCGCGTGGCTGGGCAGGCCGCCGGTGCGCCGGTCGATGTAGCGCAGCGTGTCGAGCGGCGCGTCGTCGTCGAACAGGTTTCTGGCCCACAGCACCACTTCCAGCGCGTCGCGGCGCGCGCCCACGCGCAAACCCACCCGGGTCATGGCGCCCGTTTCGATCAGGTTATGCACCTGGCTGAACCGCGAGCCTTCGTACACGACGTCGCCCACGAGGAACCAGGAAAAGCCCGAAGCCATCTCGGCGCCTTCGTAGCGGGCCACCACGGATGCCGAGTGCTCGGGGATCCGCGGTACCTGCTTGCCGGCTACCGAGCCCAGACGATTCAGGTCCTGCAAGGAACCGTTGGCGCCCAGCAGGTCGGCCTGGTCAACATTGGTCCACTTCGCGATCTCCGCATTGGTCCAGGCGTAACCGGCGTTCACCGTAAGCGAGTCGGTCAGCAGCGTCTCGACTTCCACTTCCAGTCCGTTGATCTCGGTTTCGCCGACGTTGTCGATCAGCGAGGCGCTGCCGCCCGTGGCCGTCTCGATCACGGTCGTGAACTGCTGGTCGGTCACCTCGGTGCGGTAGGCCGCCACGTTGAGCGTCATGCGGCCATCCAGCAACCGGCCCTTGTAGCCCGCCTCGTAGTTCCAGGCGACTTCCTCGTCCACGGCGCGGAACGATTCGTCCGGCTGGCCGTCGGGCCCGATGGGCACCTGGGCATTGAAATCGCCCGGCTTGGAGCCCTTGGAGATGTTGAGGTAGAGGTTGGTGTTGTCGTCCGGACGGTAGCTCAGCGTGACCCGGGGATTGATGGAGTCGAATTTTTCCGTGTGCTCGCTGTTGAGCAGGTTGATGTCGCGAGTGTTGTAGATGCGAACGGTAATGTCGTCCTGCGCCCAGCGGGCCTCCAGGGTTGCCGCCCACTGATCGTTGATGTCCCATTCCAGGCCGCCGAACACCGCCGTGTTGGTCACGTCGTCGTTATCGAAGGTGGAATTGGGCAGGACCGTGCCGGCCACCAGGCCATAGCCGAGCGATTCCGACTGTTTGCTCAGTACCTTGGAGTCCATGTCTTCGTGCTTCTTGCCCTTGTAGTAGTACAAGCCCAGCGTGGCCCTCAGGGGCCTGTCCGCCGGCGAGGACAGCCGCAGCTCCTGGGAGAAGTCGGTCTGTTCGCCGCCGAGCATGCGCTGGAAGTTTCCGCAGAAGCCGATGGTCACGCAGAAAAGCCGGCCCAGGCTGGGACGCAGAAACGGCGGATAACCATTCACCCAGGCGACGCCGAAGTCGTAGCCGCCGTACGTGCCGTCAATGAAGCTCTCGGTTTCGTCGGAGATGCTCCCGGTCAGGCTGGACAGCCGCCAGTCGTTGTTCATGTCGTAGTGCATGGTCAGGGAAGCCGAAAAACGCTCCAGGCGATTGCCCGCTCCGCCGACCGAGTCCAGGCCTTCGGTCAGTAGCGCCACCGGCAGGTTGCGCTGCGCCTCGCCGATGTAGTACTCGCGGGCCCGGGGACCGGTCACGCCGCTAATGTCCGGACTGCCCGACGGCGGCCCGCGGAAGCAGCAATTGTTGTGTTCGCGGCCCTGCAGCGCGAGGGCGGGGTGGCCATCGTCCGTTTCCTGATAGCCCAGCGCCAGGGTGGCCTCGAAGTTCTCGCTGGGCGTCAGAAACAGCTTGGCCGCCACGTTCATCGTTTCCTGGTCGCCGATCTCTTCGTTCGTTACCGTGTTGACGTATTCACCGCCGTACTGACGATAGCTGGCGGAAACGCGGAAATAGGCCCGGTCGGCGACCAGCGGGCCGCTTGCCCAGGCGCTCAGGTCGTACGACTCGTGTTCGGCGGCGCCCAGGGAAACCTCGCCGGCAAACTCGTCGGTCGGGCGCCTGGTGACATAGTTGATGGCGCCGGCGTAGGTGCCCCGGCCGTACTGCGCCGACTGCGGTCCCTTGATGATTTCGACGCGCTCGATGTTGGCCAGGTCGACCGACGACACCAGCCCTCCTACGTACACGCCATCCACGAAGGTGGAAACGGCCTTTACGTTGGCGATGCCGTTCACGATGGTGGTCTGGCCGCGCACGGCGGGGCGATCGATACCGGCGTTGCGGCCGAAGCCGGATTGGAAGGAAAAGCCCGGCGTATAGAGCGCGATGTCATCCACGCTCAAGAGGCCCAGTTCGCGGATGTCGTCCGCGGTGAAGGCGCTGACCGCGATCGGGATGTCCTGAACGGACTCCTCGCGCTTGCGGGCGGTCACGATGATTTCCTCAAGCATGGCTTCCTGCGTAACCGCAGGGCGCGGGGCGACGATCACGCCCGCAGCCAGGACGCAAATAACGGCAAGTCTGAATCTCATTGGATGTCCTCCCTGTCGGTAAAGCAGGCCGACAGCCGGCCAATTATGCACAAGTGGGCGGCGATGCAAAACCGGATCAGTCCGGCGGTTCGCCGGGTATGCGGGCGGTGATGCAGGCGCCGCTTCCGGGAGGGCTGGCCACTTCCACCTCGCCGCCGTGCGCCTCGGCGATCAGGCGGCACAGGTAAAGGCCAAGGCCATGGCGTCCGGTTCCCGCGCCGCGGGACGGGTCGGCCCTGTAGAAGGCGCCGGTAACCCGTTCCAGGTGCTCGGGTTCGATTCCGGGACCGTGGTCCTGCACGCGGATTACCGCCGCGCCTTCGTCCATGCGCAGGCTGAGCTCGACCGGCATCCCGTCCCGGGGGTTGTAGCGCAGGGCATTCTCCACCAGGTTGCGGACCAGCATTCTCAGGCGGGCGGCGTTCACGCTCAGGTGTGCCGTAGCCGGCGGCACGCTCAGGGACACGCGGTGGCGGTCGTTGGGGAAATCGCCGCGCAGGACTTCGGCCATCAACTTGTTCAGGTTGACACGCGAGCGTGACATCCGCCCGACCTGCGTGTTCAGGCGTTCGCCCTCCAGCAGTTCCGTGATCATGCGCTCCATGCTGGACAAGTCGTACTCCAGGTGCGAGCGCACGTCCTTGTCGTGGATGAACTCCAGCGCCAGCCGGGCTCGGGTCAGCGGCGTGCGCAACTCGTGGCTCATGGCCAGCAGCAACTGGCGCTGGCCGTCCAGCATCCCCTTCACCTGGTCCGCCATGCGGTTGATGCGTTGCGACAGCCTGCCGAGCTCGTCCTGGCGACGGACCGGGATCCGGTAGTCGAGCTGCCCTTCCCCGATACGGCGTGTGCCCTGCCGGATGTCTTCCAGCGGATAGAACAGCCGCCGCACCGCCAGGTAGCAGCCGGCGAAAACCACTGCGATCATGGGGTAACCATAGATACGTAGCGCGTTCATGTTTTCCGAACTCTCCCAGGGCCGGAATATCACGGTGAGGACCCCCGTGGCCGCCGAAATGACGATAAAACTCGCGAAGAAGATCAGGATCAGGCGAACGGGAAGCGAGCGCCAGGCGTTCACCGGCTTTCGCTTCAGCCAATTAAGTGCTCGGACGAATCGGTTACTCATAGAACGATCGTGGTGTTTGAGGGCGGGACGTCCTCGCTTCCGGGGTCACGACTTCCTTCACCCTGTCCCTTAAGGAAGACGTAGCCGGCGCCGCGAATCGTGCGGATGAAGCGGGGATTGGTTGGATCGTCGTCCAGTTTCTGGCGCAGCCGGCTGATATTGATGTCCACCGAACGCGAGAAAAAGTTCGGCTCTATGCCGCGCAGTTCCGAGAGTATTTCGTCGCGCGTATAGACGCGCCCCGGCTCGCCGGCAAGCAGTTGCAGGAGGTTGAACTCCATGGCCGTGAGATCGAGCAGGTCGCCGTTCAGCTGCGCTTCGCGGCGATCGAAGTCAAGCCGCAGCGGACCGTGTTCCGCCACCCCGGAAGCCGTTGACGAACGCTGGACGCGCCGCAGGATGGTCTGAATCCGGGCGACCAGTTCGCGCGGTTCGAACGGCTTGGGCACGTAATCGTCGGCCCCGACCTCCAGGCCCACGACGCGGTCGGTCACGTCGCCGCGCGCGGTGAGCATGATGATCGGCACGCTGCTGGTCTTGCGGATCTCGCGGCACAGCTCGAAGCCGTCCCGCCCCGGCAGCATTACGTCGAGAATCACGAGGTCCGGTTCGAAGGAGGCCATTTTCCTGAGCCCGGTGTCGCCTTCCAGCGCGGACTCGAGCTCGAGATCGAAACGGCTGAAGTAGGCCCGCAGAAGCATGGCGAGCTTTGCGTCGTCGTCGATCAGGAAGATGCGGGATGGCATTGCCTGCAGATTTTATGGGTGGTTTTGCCGATTTCGAGGGAAATTCAATCCGCGTTACAAAATGTTACGAATCGTTACCCTGCCGAGAAGAAAAAAACGCCTTCGCCCGTATCTTGTGCAGTGCATCAAGAAGAGATGCAAAGGAGAAAGAGACATGACACTGATTTCAAGAACGAGCGCCGGAAACCTGGGCGTTTGTGGTGAGGCCGTATTGTTCGCGGTCGCGTTGGTAGCCCCGATCGCCGCGTTCTGGTCCATCCTGGGCGGATAGCCCATCCTCAAACAAGCGGCGCCCTGCTCCCGGATCTCCCCTCCCAAGAGACCTCCCCCCAATCCCGGGACCAGGGTCAGGTCGCCCCCGGATTCTTCCTCCCCCCGGGGGCGGCCCCGCCGCCCTCCAAAGCGCCTCCCAATTCGACCAACAGCGGCGTCGCGGCCGCGTAGAACAAACCCACAGTCACGTAAAAGGCGACCTCGGCCTCCGATCCGGCGCCGAGGACAATTCCCGAGAAATACGCAAACGGCGCCCCGGTGGCGCCCAGGACGGCGGCCAGCATGCGTCTGCCGCGCAGCCAGGCCAGGCCGTCGATGCTCATCAGCGAAAACGCGCCCCACAGGGCCAGAATCCAGGCCGGGGCGAGAATCGAATCAGGCCAGCCCGGCGCATAGCTGACCCATTCCGCCCGCACCACGACGGTTTCCATGACCAGGCCCATTGCGAGTCCGCTCGCCAGGACCAGCAGCTCCCTTCTGCGATTCCCCGAAAGGAACGTCTGCACTCCGGCGAAGGCCAGCAGCGCCAGCGGACCGAGCCAGACGTCGCCGCCGGCGGCGCCCAGCACCGTGCACAGCCACACGGCCTTGAAGCCCACAACACTTCTGACCAGGGTCGCGATGCGGCACCATGAAGGGAAACTTACGGTCATGCGCCATGCTCCATGACGTCGTATCCGCAGTGGTCGAACCCCAGGGCCCGGTATGCCGCGATCGCGCGGCTATTGTCGCGCTCCACGTACAGGCGCACCCGGCACCCCGTCTCGCCGGCTTCGCCCAGGACGTGTTCGCAGAGCGCCCGGAACACGCCGCTGCCCCGGTGCTCCGGCGCCGTATACACGCTTTGCAGCCACCAGATCATGCAGTTGCGCCAATCGCTCCACTCGGTCGTGATCATCAACTGCCCCAGCCGTTCCCCGGTGGAGGAAACGGCCATGAAATAGCGCCCCAGGGCCGGGTCGGAGAACATCCGGCGCACGCCGGCCTCGACCGTCTTCGGATCAAGGCGCAAGCCCTCGGACTCGTCGGCCAGCTCGATATTGAACCGGACGATCGTCGGAGTGTCCGCGGGCCGGGCCGGCCGGATGATGGTCTTGCTCACTGCGCCGCGCCTTCCGCAAGCCGCCAGGAGTCGCCTTCGCGCCGGGCCCGGCCTTCGCGTTCAAGCTTCAGAAGGTGGGCCTCGAGAGACAGGGCCGCCACCGGATGCAGGCGGTCGGGCACGTCGTCGTACACCCGGGGAAGGATAGCCTCAAGCGCGGCGGGGCCGAGCGCATCCATGGCCGAGACCACCTTTTCCTCGCGCCGTTCACGATGCGCGATCAGGCCCCTGATCTCTTCCCTGGGCCGATCGATCCAGTGACCATGCCCGGGCGCCATGGCGCGTATGGGCAGATCGAGCAGCCGGCCGAGCGAGGCCAGGTAGGCGCTCATGTCGCCGTCGGGAGGCGCAATGACCACGGTCGAGCCCTGCATGATGTGATCGCCGGTGAACAGCACGCCCCGCGGCGCGTGCCACCAGCAGAAGTGGTTGGATGCATGGCCGGGCGTATGCACGGCCCGAAGCACAAAACCGCCCAGGTCGAACTCCTGGCCGTCGTTCGGCTGCACGGCGGGACAAAAACTCGAATCCTGACGGTCGCCAGGCGGAGGAGTCGGGCCGATCAACGAAGCGCCCGTGAGCTCCGCCAGCAGCGCGGCGCCCGGCGAGTGGTCGGGGTGAGTGTGGGTGACCAGAATCCAGCGCACCTCCCCCGGGGCCTGGTCCACGATGTTCTCGACGTGCCGGGCCGAAGCGGGCCCCGGATCCAGTACCGCTATTTCCTTTTTCCCGAGAATCCAGGTATTGGTGCCGGGGCCGGTCATGGTCCCGGCATTGAACGCGGTCAGGCGCCGGATCGAGGGCGCAAGGTCCACCAGGTCCCCGGGCGTTATGGCATCGGCCGGCATCAGGTCACCGGGTAGTGCTTCATGCTGAACGGGCCGAGCACTTCGCCGGTCGGCAGACAGGACATCAGTTTTCCGTCAATTCGCCGCACCTCCGGCCGGGTGACGGGGACGGAACCGCGGCCGGCGGAGGCCGCCCATGCCATCGCCTTGTCAACATTTCCCATCTCACGCAATGTTCGCAGAAAATGCCGGGTCGGATGAGCCAGCGGGATTTCCTGCCGCAGCGCCCGGTCCGGCTCGAACCACCGCGCCTGCAAAACCTCCCTTCCGTCCGCTTGGGCTTTCAGGCCGGGCGATGATTCCGCCAAGAAGAAGCGCGTGGAGAATCGTCTCGGCGCCGCGCTGGGCGTTATCCAGTGAGAAACGTAGCGCATGCGCCTGACCGGCAGTTTCCAGTTTGCCCGACGGCACAGTTCGGCAAACCGGACCCGGCCGCCAATCAGCGCCTTGCGTTCCATGAGCGGGGCGCGCCGCGCCTGACCGCGGTCGTTCACCGCGAGCAGCAACCCGGCCTCCTCGAAGGTTTCGCGGATGGCCGCCACCCAGTAGGCCAGTCCGTCCCGGCGTACGGCCAGCAATCGGCTGGCGCGATCGTCCCCGAGCCCGAGGCAGCGGCGGTAAAGCGCCGGATCGCGGTCCTGGTCATCCAGAACTCCGCCCGGGAAGACCCACGCGCCGCCGAAAGCGCCCCGCTGTATCCGCCGAAGCATCAGCACCTCCAGCCCGGCGCGGCCCCGGCGAAGCAGCATGAGCGTCGTCGAAGGCAGGGGCGGGCGTGGAAACGGGGAGGCGTTCGCGGCGGGCATGGCGACAAGATGCTAGCATCGCGCATCTTGCCGGAGATTGAGGGTAGCGGAATGCGATTTGACGAGCGGTCGGTAGTCATTACGGGAGCCGCCGGCGGGCTTGGACAGGCCTACGCGGTGGAATTCGCCCGCCTGGGCGCACGCCTGATGCTCTGCGACCTCAGGGATTGCGACGAAAGCGAAGCGCTGGCGCGCGAACAGGGCGCGGAGGTCCTGACCGCGAAGGTGGACGTGACGTCGCTTTCCGATCTCGAAGCCATGGCCGCCCGGACCGCCGAGGCCTACGGGAGGATCGACGTGCTCGTGAACAACGCCGGCTGGTGGGGCAACCTTGAGCTCACGCGATTCGACGAAGTGGAGGAAGAGCTCTGGGACGCAACCATGGCGGTGAACGTGAAGGGCGTATGGCTGGCCAGCCGGGCAGCCGCGCAGCACATGAAATCGGGCGACGGCGGGTCCATCATCAATATCGCCTCGCTGGCCGCGACCTACGGGATGGCCAATGTCATTCACTACACCACCTCCAAGGCCGCGGTAATCGGGCTGACGCGCGGCCTGGCGAGGGAAATGGGGCGCTACAACGTGCGCGTCAATGCAGTCGCGCCGAACATCGTGTCGACACAGGCGTCTGCGGAGTTCTTCGGCGACAAGTACGACAAGGCCATCGGCGCGACCACCTCGCAGCAGGCGATCCGAAGGCCGCTGGACAGCTCGGACGTGGTCGGCGCCGTTCTGTGGCTGGCCAGCGACCTGAGCGGAATGACCACCGGCCAGACCCTGATGGTGGACGGCGGCGTGACCTTCCTCTAGAGAGCTAGAAAGGCTGGCGCTCGCCTGTGTAGCGGATGAATGCGCCGGAATCGTCCGGCGTCAGGTTCTCGATTACCTCGATCATGCCGGCGATACTCTCGGACGGCTCGATAAAGCCCTTGATTCCCGCCCGTTCGACCATTTCCGCTATCTTTTCCACTTTCACGGTGCCCGGAGAGAGAAGGGTCGCGGTAATGCCCTTGCGCTTCGAATCGGCGGCGACTCCTACCATCATCATGTTGAGCGCGGCCTTGCTCGAGCGATACCAGTAGATTCCCCCTTTTCCGCCGGACTCGCCTTCAAAGGAGCCGGCCAGTGAACTGATGGCCACTATTTTCTTCTGATCGCTGGCCTCCACGTTGTCCATGAAAGCCTCGCTGACCTTGAGCGCGCCCAGGGCGTTGGTGCGGAAGAAATGTACCGCCATGTCATAGTCCAGCGTGCCGAGGGTTTGCGGCCTCGGCTTGGTGAAGTCGCCGGTGATGCCGGCATTGTTGATGAGCACATCGATCGGCATGCCGTCCAGCTTTGCCGCCAGCGCGTCGATACTGGCGTGGTCGGTCACGTCCAGCTTTTCCGCGCGAACATCGGGATACTGCCCCTCAAGCGCCGCCAGGGTGTCGGGCGTCGTGGCGCGGCGGTGGGTGGCGATCACGGTCCATCCCCGGTCCGCGTACTGCTTGGCGAATTCCAGTCCGATTCCGCTGTTGGAACCGGTAATCAGCACTGTCTGCGCCTGCGCGGCGGACATCAGTACGAACGAGGCCAAAAGGCCGGCAGCGATTGTGGCGTTGCGCATAGGTAATTCCCGCAGAACATCAGGGCACGCATTGTATCCCCCGGGGAAACGCCTGATGTTCGCCGAAGCGCATCAACACGAGCATACAATTCCGGCGGATGAGTGACCAGCCCGTCATGTTGATCGGCGCCGGAATGGGTGGCCTTACGTGTGCGCTGGCCATGCAGCGGGCGGGCATTGCCGTGAAGGTGTACGAGCAGGCGCCGGAACTGGCCGAGGTAGGAGCAGGGCTTACTCTGAGTCCCAACGGCTCGAAGGCGCTGATCGGCCTGGGCCTGGAAAGCGAACTGGCGGAACTGGCGGACCCTCCGTCCTACCAGGCCGTGCATCATTATCAGACTGGGCGCGTTCTGGTTCGCATCGATCGCGGAGATTTGACGCTTGAGCAGTATGGTGCGCCCTATTACCAGATCCACAGGGCGGACCTGCACCGGATGCTCGCCGACGCGGTGCGGGCAAACGACCCGGATGGCATTTGCCTCGGCCATGAATTCGAGCGATTCACCCAGGACGCGACCGGCGTAACGGCCTACTTCACCAACGGCAACAGCGCTTCCGGGCGCGCCCTGGTCGGCTGCGACGGGGTGAAATCGCCGGTGCGCTCGCAAATGCACGTACAGGAGTCGCCGAAATTCACCCGTTACGTCGCCTGGCGCGGGCTGGCGCCCGCGGCCAAGGTGCCGGCCGAAGCAGTGGACCCACCTTCGGGCATATACATAGGACCCGGGCATCTGTTCGTGCGTTACCTGATCCGCGGAGGCGAAACCGTGAACTACGTCGCTTTCGTGGAACGGGACGACTGGCAGGTGGAAAGCTGGTCGCAACGATCGACCGTGAAGGAAGTGCTGGACGAATTCTCGGAATTTCATGAACTGGTGCGTGCGATCATCGGCTCCACCCCGCCGGAACTCTGCTACAAGTGGGGCCTGTTCTCGCGCCGGCCGCTGGAGTCCTGGAGCGTGGGGCGGGTGTCGCTGCTGGGAGACGCCGCGCATCCCACCCTGCCCTTCATGGGTCAGGGCGCCGTAATGGCGATCGAGGACGGAATCGTCCTGGCGCGATGCATGGCAAAAGCCGACAACCTGTCCGAGGCGTTTCTGCGCTATGAATCCGCCCGCGTGGCGCGAACCACGATGGTCATGGAGAACTCGGCAAGGATCATCCATCGTTTCTTCGCGCCCGATACCGACCGCTTCGCCGAAGGCAACAATCAGAACGAGGAGTCGCTGGGCCTGTTCCACTACGACGCCTGGGGGGTTCCGGTATAAACTAGGTGCCCTGTAATCCAGGAGCACAGCCATGTTCATCAACTTCTGGTATCCGGCGGTCGAGTCGGAGAAACTCGAGGACAAGCCGCTCAAACAACGCATGCTGGGTCAGGATTTCGTGCTGTGGCGCGACGAGGAAGGTCAGGCCCATTGCCTCAGCAATACCTGCTGCCACCGTGGCGGCTCGCTTGGCGACGGAGTGGTGGAAGACAGTTGCGTGCAATGTCCGTACCACGGCTGGCGATTCAACGGCGACGGGCAGTGCGTGCGCGTGCCGTCCATCGGCATGAAGGCCAAGCCGCCCGGGCGGGCGCGGGTGGACTCCTATCCGGTCATGGAGCGCTACGGCCTGGTTTTCTGCTTCCTCGGCGACCTCGACGAATCGGAACGGCCGCCACTGCTCGAGATCAAGGAGTGGGGCCAGGAAGGCTGGTCGTCCACCATCCAGTCATTCGAATGGAACTTCAACTACAAGCGATCAATCGAAAACGGCATCGACCCGGCCCATAACGAGTTCGTGCATCCCACCCATGGCATGAGGGGCATGGA
The DNA here is from genome assembly GCA_028821145.1 of Gammaproteobacteria bacterium. GTDB lineage: Bacteria > Pseudomonadota > Gammaproteobacteria > Steroidobacterales > Foliamicaceae > Foliamicus. Next base: position 30,497 of record JAPPHC010000036.1, read on the forward strand.
CGAGAACTACAAGGTACGCGAGCTGGACATGCGCGAGACCGACTGGGGCACGGGCTTCTTCAACAAGGTCTATGCGCCGCCTCTGGCCGAAAAGAAGATGCGCGAGGCGTCCGGCGAAACAAAGAACCGCACGATCAGGGTCGGCACCGGCCATCACGGGCCGGCCTCCGTGTGGACCTTCATCAATCCCACTCCGGTCATGCACATCTACCAGTATCTTTACGAATCGCCGATCGACGAGGACAACACGCGGCTGTTCCTGGTCAACATGCGCAACTTCATGCTGGAAGACATCTATGACGATACCATGATGGAGCGGAACCAGTACGTGGCGACCCAGGACCGGGACGTGCTGTACGAACTCCACCCGAAGATCACACCGCGGGTCAATACCAAGGAACTGTTTACCCCCTCGGACTATCCGATCGGGCGCTACCGGGAATGGCTGAAGGAATGGGAAGCGCGCGGCTGGCGCATCGATCTGGACAAGGTTCGCGAGCAGGAACGCCATACGGCGTTCGCCATACCGAGCCCGGAACGGCGCAAGAAGAAGGGCTGGGTGATCGATCCCATCCCGCTGATGCCGGCGACGCCGGCGCGGGCGGTGGAGACCGACCAGGCCGCCTGATCCATGTTCATCAACTTCTGGTATCCCGCGGTCGAGTCCGGGAAGCTGGAAGGAGCGCCGCTGAAGAGGCGCATGCTCGGCCAGGACTTCGTGCTGTGGCGCGACGAGGACGGCCAGGCCCATTGCCTGAGTAACACCTGCTGCCACCGCGGCGGTTCGCTTGGCGATGGCGTCGTGGAAGACAGTTGCGTGCAATGTCCGTACCACGGCTGGCGTTTCAACGGCGAGGGCCAGTGCGTGCGGGTGCCTTCCATCGGCATGAAGGCCAAGCCGCCCGGGCGGGCGCGAGTGGATTCCTATCCGGTCACGGAACGCTACGGCCTGGTTTTCTGTTTCCTCGGCGACCTCGACGAGTCCGAACGCCCGCCGATCCTTGAAATTCCCGAATGGGGACAAGAAGGCTGGTCGTCCACTATCCAGTCATTCGAATGGAACATCGACTACAAGCGCTCAATCGAGAACGGCCTCGACCCGGCGCATAACGAGTTCGTGCATCCCACCCATGGCATGAAGGGTCTGGACGAAAACTACCGTGTCCGGGAGTTGGACATTCGCGAGACCGACTGGGGCACGGGATTCTTCAACGAGGTCTTCGCGCCGCCCCTGGCCGAAAAGAAGATGCACGAGGCATCCGGGCGGAACAAGGCTCATACCATCAACGTGGGTGCCGGCCATCACGGACCAGCGTCCAAGTGGACCAACATCAATCCCACTCCGGTCATGCATATCTACCAGTACCTCTTCGAATGTCCGATCGACGAGGACAACACATGGATTATCCTGATTAACATGCGCAACTTCATGCTGGAAGACATCTACGACGAAACCATGATGGAGCGGAACCAGTACGTGGCGACTCAGGACCGGGACATCCTCCTGAATCTGCATCCGAGGATCACGCCGCGGGTCAATACCAAGGAACTGTTTACCCCCTCGGACTATCCGATCGGGCGCTACCGGGAATGGCTGAAGGAATGGGAAGCGCGCGGCTGGCGCATCGATCTGGACAAGGTTCGCGAGCAGGAACGCCATACGGCGTTCGCCATACCGAGCCCGGAACGGCGCAAGAAGAAGGGCTGGGTGATCGATCCCATCCCGCTGATGCCGGCGACGCCGGCGCGGGCGGTGGAGACCGACCAGGCCGCCTGATCCATGTTCATCAACTTCTGGTATCCCGCGGTCGAGTCCGGGAAGCTGGAAGGAGCGCCGCTGAAGAGGCGCATGCTCGGCCAGGACTTCGTGCTGTGGCGCGACGAGGACGGCCAGGCCCATTGCCTGAGTAACACCTGCTGCCACCGCGGCGGTTCGCTTGGCGATGGCGTCGTGGAAGACAGTTGCGTGCAATGTCCGTACCACGGCTGGCGGTTCAACGGCGACGGGCAGTGCGTGCGCGTGCCCTCCATCGGCATGAAGGCCAGGCCGCCCGGGCGGGCGCGAGTGGATTCCTACCCCGTCACGGAACGCTACGGCCTGGTTTTCTGTTTCCTGGGCGACCTCGACGATTCCGAACGGCCGCCGATACTTGAAATCCCGGAGTGGGGACAGGAAGGCTGGCAGCCCACGCTTCAGTATTTCGAATGGGAAGTCGAATACAGGCGCGCGGTGGAAAACGGCATCGACCCGGCCCACAACGAATTCGTCCACGACACCCACGGCATGAAGGGGGAGGACGAGAACTACAGGGTCAGCGATCTGGACATTCGGGAAACGGACTGGGGCACGGGTTTCTACAATGAGGTGTACGCGCCGCCCCTGCCGGAACGAAGAATGCGCGAGTCCTCAAAAGTGACCGAGAACAGCACCATTACCGTGGGCACGGGCCATCACGGGCCCGCTTCCGTGTGGACGCATATCAATCCCTCGCCGGTCATGAAGATCTATCAGTACTTGTACCGCGTACCCATCGACGAGGTTCTTACGGGCTTGTACATGGTCACGATGCGCAACTTCATGCAGGACGAAGCGCATGACGAAACCATCATGAAGCGCAATGAGTACGTCGCGTTCCAGGACCGGGACATCCTTCTTCTCCTGCATCCGAAGCTGGCGCCGCGAACCAGCGCCAAAGACATGCTCATGCCGTCGGACTACGCGGTAGGCCGCTACCGCCAATGGCTCGCGGAATGGGAAGCGCGCGGCTGGCTCATCGACACGGAAAAGGTCCGCAAGGCCGACCCGCATACCGCTTTCGCCATCCCCAGCCCGGGCCGCCGCGTGAAAAAGGGCTGGGTGATCGACCCCATCCCGCTGGTGCCCGCGAAATCCGCGGACGCAGCAAAGAGCGAGCAGGCCGCTTAGCCTGGGAGAGAGGGCATCCCGCCCTCCGCGAAGGCGAGACGCCGCGAGGGGCATGCCCTCGCTCGCAGCTACGCGGATTCGCGCTTGGCGCGCAACTCCTCCAGGTACTCCCGGGTCAGCGTCCAGCGCAACAGGATGATCCCGGCAATCAGGTTGCAGACCGCCGGAACCACGGCAATGGAGATGCGGATTCCGGTGAGCGCGCTGGCATCCTGCTGAATGGCTTCCGTGTCGACGGTCGACTGGTAACCCAGCAGCCATAGAATGAAGCTGATGAGCATGGGAGCGCCCATGAAGGCGGCCTTCTCCACCATGTTGTACGCGCCGGCAAAGACGCCCTCGCGCCGCAGGCCCGTCTTCAGGTAATCGTATTCCTGCACGTCGGGCAAAAGCGACATACCGAGCAGCAGCTTGCCCATGCCGAAAAAGGAAAGGATCAGGGCCCTCAGGAACAGCAGCCAGACGGGTTCGCCGGGCGGTACGAACCACCACCAGAGCGCTCCCACCATGAAGCCGAAGGTGGCAACCATCAGCGCGCGGTGCTTGCCCACCTTGCGCGAGAACGGCACCCAGAACAGCGGCGCGGCCAGCAGCGGCATGATGAGATTGCCGCCGAGCGCGTACCACAGCATGACGTCTTGGGAATGCCCCAGAATGTCCACGATAAAGAACAAGACGCTCCCCGCCGCCACGCCGGTGGCGAGCAGGGTCAGCAGCTTGAAGACCGCCAGTTTCAGGAAGTGCACATTGGATGCGGCCGTGCGGATCTGCCCCCATGGGCTCTCGCGGGGCTGTACGTGCTCGGTCGCGCGCGCCCCGGCCGTTCCGAAGAAACAGGCAATCATCGCCACCAGCGCCAAGACGCCGAACAGCCAGCCCACCAGTTCGTAGCCTTCGTTGCCGCCTCCGAACTGCGCGGCCAGCGTAGGCCCGCCTCCGATCACGGTGAAGGTTCCTATCATGATGGCCACGGCGCGGAACGACATGATGGCCGTGCGCTCGTCGTAGCTGTTGGACATTTCCGCGGGCATGGCGATGTGCGGCACGTTGAAGAGCGTGTATCCGGTATTGAAGACCAGCAGGCCCGCCAGCACATACGCCGCCTTGTCGAAGTCCGCCCACTCGGCGGGAGTGCTGAACAGCATCACGAATGCCCCGCCGCACACGAAGGCGCCCACCAGCAGCCAGGGCCGGCGGCGGCCGAAGCGGCTCCTGGTGCGGTCGCTGATGATGCCCATGGGCAGGTCGGTGACAAGGTCGTAGGCCTTGGCGATCATCATCAGCGCCCCGGCCGTGATGACCGCAACCCCCGCCACTCTGGTCAGGTAGAACAGGATGATGGCGGAGTAGGTGTTGAACAGTAGCGCCACTCCCAGGGCGCCGACGCCCCAGCCCGCGCGCAGGGAAAGGGGAACCGTCCCCTCGACGCGGGTCAATCGGCCTAGCATGGTTTGCATTTGTGTCAGCGCCTCGAAACAGAGCGTCGCGCGGCAGGATAGCACGCGCCATCCGGTGTCGTGTCGCGCGACACCGGGAGGGTGTATCCTCGCCAACCTGTCCCCATCAACGAAGGAGAGCGGCAGCAATGGCCGAATACGAGTACCGCAAGTTTTTCATCGGCGGCGAGTGGGTCGAACCGGTCGAGCCGCGGGAGCTGGATGTGATCAATCCGGCTACCGAGGAACCCGCCGGGGTCATTTCCCTGGGCAGCGCCGCGGACGTCGATCGCGCAGTGGCGGCAGCCCGAACAGCGTTTGCCGCATATTCCCGGACCTCGAAGCAGGAGCGCCTGGAGTTGATCGACGCGTTCATTGCCGCCTACAAAGCGCGTTACAACGACATCGCGGCGGCGATTACGGCGGAAATGGGCGCACCCAAAGGCCTTTCCACCAAGGCGCAGGCGGCCATGGGCGTCGTCATCGCCAAAACGGCGCGCCGTTTGCTTGAGAAATTCGAGTTCGAGGAGCAGCGCGGCGGCACGCTGATTCGCCGCGAGCCAATCGGGGTTTGCGGATTCATCACGCCCTGGAACTGGCCGGTCAACCAGATCACGCTGAAAGTCCTGCCGGCGCTGGCAGCCGGCTGCACCATGGTGCTGAAGCCGAGCGAGATCGCGCCCTTGAGCGGCGTGGTGTTCGCGGAAGTCATCGAAGCCGCGGGCGTGCCCGCCGGGGTCTTCAACCTCGTGAACGGCGACGGGCCAGGGGTCGGTCAGGCCATCGCCGGGCATCCCGACATCGACATGGTGTCGTTTACCGGATCGACCCGCGGGGGTATCGCGGTGGCCGCCACGGCTGCCGGAACGGTCAAGCGCGTCAGCCAGGAACTTGGCGGCAAATCGCCCAATCTCATCCTGGACGAAGCCTCGCTGGACAAGGGCGTGATCAACGGCATGCGCAACGTCTGCATGAACACCGGGCAGTCGTGCAACGCGCCCACTCGACTGCTGGTCCCGGCCGAGCTCCACGACAAGGCCGTGGAGCTGTCGGTAGCCTCCGCCTCGCGGGCTCGAATCGGCGACCCCGCGTCCGAGGAAACAACGATGGGGCCGCTGGTGAGCGAAGTCCAGTTCAACAAGGTGCAGGGTCTCATCCGGAAGGGCATCGAGGAAGGCGCGACGCTGGCCACCGGCGGTCCGGGCAAGCCCGAGGGCCTGGAAACGGGCTATTTCGTCAAGCCGACCGTATTCGGCAACGTAAGCAATGACATGACGATCGCTCGCGAAGAGATTTTCGGGCCGGTACTGTCTGTAATTCCCTACGACAACCTGGACGAGGCGATTGCGATCGCCAACGACACCGAATACGGCCTCGCCGCTTACGTGTGGGGTGGCGACCTCGAACAGGCGAGGAGCGTCGCAGCGCAACTGCGCGCCGGCCAGGTCTGTATCAACGGCGAATCGGGTGACTTCAGCGCTCCGTTCGGAGGTTACAAGCAGTCCGGCAACGGCCGCGAGTCCGGCCCCGAGGGCCTGGAGGAATTCCTCGAGACCAAAGCCGTCCTCGGCTACTCCGAAGCCGCCTAGTTCTCGAGGCTAGAGAGGGAGCGGGCGACGCGGAGGCCGAAAAAGGTGTAGTGAATGTCCTCCGGGTCGCGGCCCCGAAAGGTAAGGCGCTGGCGGTCCGGGCGCGTGATCCAGCCGCCGCCGCGCACGCCGCGCCGCTCGCACTGGCCCGGCGGGACCTCAAGCGCTGAACCGTCGGTCGGCAACTCCGCCGTGTAGGGTTCAACGTAACAGTCTTCCACCCACTCCCAGACGTTACCGGCCACGTCGTACAGGCCAAAGGCGTTCGGACGAAACCGGCCGACCGGCGCGAGCGTCGGGTAGCCGTCGTCGCATTCCGCCGCCTGCCAGCCGAAATCATGCACGGGATCCGCGCTTGCGTCATACACGTTCGCATAGGCGCATGCCGCCTCGGGGTCCTCTCCCCAGGTGAAACTGCCCACGGCGCCGGCACGCGCCGCGTATTCCCACTCCGCTTCGGTGGGCAGGCGATACGGTTGGCCGCTCATCTCCGCAAGCCAGTCCACATAAGCGCGCGCATCCAGCCAACTGACGCAGGCCACGGGGTGATCCGGCTGGTGGCCCTGCCCGAGCATCAGATCGGCCCAGTGCGGCTCCGGGTGGTTCTGCCACTCGCCGTCGAATTTCCCGCGACAGCCTTTCTCCACCTCGTATCCCGTCGCGGCCACAAAGGCCCCGAACTCTGCGTTCGTTATTTCGTACTTGCCCAACGCAAAATCGCGCTCCACGCGCACTTCGCGGGGCGGTCCCTCCGGGCGGCCGGGCTCGCCGCCGTGCGCTCCCATCACGAACTCCCCGCCGGGCACCACAATCATTTCCGGGCACCCATCGCAATCGCGAAAAGCCGCCGTCGGGTCGCCGTCCGCGACCGCCGTCCCGACGGTCAGGCCGAGTAAAACGAACAGAAGCGGCAACGCGCTATTCGGGCAGGGAGCGGGCGACGCGGAAGCCGAAAAAGCTGTAGCGCACCTCTTCGGGATCGCGGCCGCGGAATGTGGTGCGCTGCCAGTCGGGGTTGGTGAGCCAGCTGCCGCCCCGCACGCTGCGGTTCTCACACTGCCCCGGCGGCGGACCGTAGGCCGAACCGTCGGTCGGCGTGTCTTCCGGATAAAGGACCTCGTAGCAATCCTCGACCCACTCCCAGAGATTGCCGGTCATGTCATGCAGCCCGAACGGATTCGGCTGGAAACTGCCGACCCGCGCCAGGGTCGAATGACCGTCGTCGCAGTCGATCCAGGGCCAGATAAAGTCGTGCACGGCGTGCGCGCTCGTGTCATACATGTTGGCGTGCTTGCAACCCTCGTCGGGATCTTCCCCCCAGTGGTACCAGTCACCGGCGCCGGCGCGCGCTGCATACTCCCACTCCGCTTCGCTGGGCAGACGATAGTCCTGGCCGCTGATCCCGGACAGCCAGTCAAGGAACGCACGGGCGTCCAGCCAACTGACGCAGGCCACCGGATGCTCGGGGTCGGACTCCTGCCCGAGCCGCAAATCGGTCCAGTGCGCTTCGGGGTCGTTCTGCCATTCCTGATCGATATTGCCGCGGCACCCTTTCGTCATCTCGTGGCCGGTAGCGTCCACAAACTCCTGGTACTGCCGGTTGGTGACTTCGTACTTGCCCAACGCGAACGGCCGGGGAATAGTCACTTCGTGCGGCGGTCCCATCGGGCGTTCGCTTACGGCTTCCTCGCTTCCCATGACGAAGCTGCCGCCCGGAACAACGACCATCTCGGGACATTGCTCGCAATCCCGGAACGATTCGGGCTGCGCATCCTCGGCGGCAGCGGGCGCTGCCGCGAACGTGAGGCCGATCAGCACGGCCATTGCTGGTGCATATCTGTTCATGCCGCGCATTCTAGCGCGACCGACCAACGACTCCATCCGCCTTCAGTCGAGGGAGCGGGCGACGCGGAAGCCGAAGATCGAGTAGCGCAGGTCCTCGGGATCGCGGCCGCGGAACGCAAGCCGCTGGCGGCTGATCCGCGAAGTCCAGCTACCGCCGCGGACGCTGCGCCGATCGCACTGGCCGGACGGCGGGCCGTATGCGCTTCCGTCCGTGGGAATGTCGGCCGGATACGGCGCTTCGTAGCAGTCCTCCACCCACTCCCAGAGGTTGCCGGCCACATCGTGCAGGCCGAATCCATTGGGCTGCAAGCGGCCGACCGGGGCCAGCATCGGGAATCCATCGTCGCAAAGCGCGGGCTGCCAGCTGTAGCCGTGCATGGCTTGCGCGCTCGAGTCGTACACATTGGCCTGACTACAGGCCTCGTCCGGTTCCGACCCCCAGGGAAAATCGCCGCTCGCGCCGCCGCGCGCCGCGTACTCCCACTCCGCTTCGCTGGGCAGCCGGTATGGCTGGCCGCTGAAGTCGGCCAGCCATGCGACGTAGGCGCGCGCGTCCAGCCAGTTGACGCAGGCCACCGGGTGGTCCGGTTCCCCTGCCTGGCCGGTCTTGAGATCGGTCCAGACGGCTTCCGGATGCAGCATCCACTCGTCGCCGACCCGCACCGCGCAGGGCGGTTCCGTTTCATAGCCGGTGTCCGCCACGAATGCGGCGAATTCCCGGTTCGTGACTTCAAACCGTCCGATGGCGAAGGCTCTGGCGATGCTGACCTCGTGCGGGGGACCGTCCGGGCGGCCTTCCTCGCCGCCCTCCGCGCCCATGACGAAGTCCCCGGGCGGCACTTCGACCATCACGGGGCAGGCTTCGCAGTCCTGGAAGACCCGCGGCGCTTCCGACTCCGCGGCTTTCGCCGGAAGACCGGCGAACCCCAGTAGTATTAGCGCCGTTGCGGCTAGAACTGCCATACCAGCAGGGCCTGCACGGTGTTCTCGTCGGTTGCCCCGTCGCCGAGCTTGTTCATCCAGTATTGATATTCGATTCCCATCCATAATCGTTCAGTGACCCTCCAGCGAAGTTGAGGCTGCGCAAGCAGCCAGCCGTCGACATTGTCGCCGAACCGGTTCTTCCGGCCGCCAATGTATTCGATATGACCTTCCAGGCTTAAATCCTGTCCGCCCATCGTGAACGGACGCGCAAAACTCAGGTCCACCATAAACGAATCGCTTTCCTTCGGCGCTCCGCCCGATGCGACGCCCTTGCTGTCGTCGATGTACCCGGTGATGTCCAGGTTGGCGAACGCGAATCCGTTCAGGTCCAGCGAGAGTCGGATTCCCGGAAGGAACTTGACCACGTTCGCGTCGTCGGCCCAGTTGATTCCGAGGACCAGGCCGATGTCCGCGATGAGGCCGCCGCCGATATTCCTGCCCGCGATCTTCGACAGACTGAAATTGGAGTACCACTCGCCATACAGATCGAAGTCCTGGAAGCCGGACTCCCGGGAGTCCAGCATGTCCAGAAAGACGAAGTTGTCGCCGTATTTCCAGCCGTGCGCATGCTGCCCGGTTGTGATCAGATGTTTCGCCCTGCCGCCGCCGGCGAATGAAGGAACGTCGAGCTGCCCGTACTGCAGGTGCAATTCGGTGTCGCTCCATTCGAACGCATGACCTGAAGGAGCGAATGCAACAAGCAGCAGCGCAATTGCCGCTGCGCTCGCAAGGGCGCGCACGGCTATCCGCCTTCGGCTTCGCTCCGCAGCAAGTGAATCCCGGCGGCGCCCGCAAGCAGCGCCACGCCGGCGTCGACGACGATCCATACCAGGGAAACCGTGTCGTCTCCTATGGCGGTGAAAGCGGGGTTCAACAGGTTGAACCAGTTCCAGAAAAACATGATTCCCACGAACAGGAATCCGTAAAACAGCGTGTTGGCCGCCACGAACTCACGAGTGACCGTCTCGCCTCCCGCACCCCGCTTGCGCGTGTAGCTGAAAACTGCGCCCAATACAATGGCCAGCGCGGTCAAAGGGTTCACTATGGTCCAGAATGGACTGTAGGGCTGGCCAGGCCCCGATGCGTGGTACAACGGCTCGACGACCGTATGGACGGCCACCAGTACGGCAACGGCAAAGAGATACAAGCCGCAAATCTTCTTCAACATGTGCGAAAGCCCCCATCTTTCCGGGAAGAATTCCCGCTCGGCGTTTCGAGCATAGCACGCTGCCGGCGGTGAACAGGACGATTCCCACAGGCGCGCTGGCCGGTCTGCTTTGGGCGGCGGCGTTCTGCTTCTACCCGGAGTGGACGCTGGTCCGGTGGTTCATCGGCGTCGCGGGGCTGACCCTGCTCCTGTCGCTGTGGTCGGGCGAGCGGGCCGCCAAGAGCCCGAGGGCGGCGGCGGCCGGTAGCTTCGCCTTCGGGCTGTGCGCCTTCGCCGCCGGCTGCTACTGGATCTATCACAGCGTGCGCATCGTCAGCGGGGGGCCGGTGGCGCTGGCCGTCGCGCTGGTGGTCCTGCTCGCGGCCGTGATAGGCTGCTGGTACGCCCTGGGCGGATATTGGGCGGCGCGCATGCAACCGAAAAGGTCCTGGATGGCTCTGCTTGTCGTGCTGCCCTGCGTCCTGGTGTTGACCGAGTGGCTCAGGGGCTGGGTTTTCACCGGATTTCCGTGGATGAGCGCCGGATACCTCACCGCCCCCGTATTCGCCGGCCGGATCCCGACAATGCTGGCGCCCCTGGGCGGCATGTACCTGGTGGGGCTGACGACGGCATTGCTGGCCGGCGCATGCCTGTTCGTCTGGCGCAGTGCACCAAGTCCGGTAACCCGGGCAGTGGGCCTGCTCCTGCTGCTCGGCGGCGCCGCGGGGCTGGGGCAGATTTCGCTGCCGGCGCAGGATGGCCCGTCGCGGGGCCAACTGCACGCAAGGCTCGTGCAGGGCGGCATTCCCCAGGAGCGGAAGTGGCTGGACGAGGAGTTCCTGCCGACCCTTACCCGCTACGAACTGCTGAGCTTCGGACAACCCATGGCGGGCGGCCCTCCGGGGCCGGCGCTGATCGTCTGGCCCGAGGTGGCGGTCCCGCAGACGCAGGATTTCGTCCGCGACTATCTTGACGAAATGGACCGCCTGCTGCGCGCCCGGCGGATCGCCCTGGCGCTCGGCATCCTCACCGAAACCGACGCCGGCCGGTTCAATTCCCTGATCGTGCTCGGCAACGGCCAGGGGACCTATCACAAGCACCACCTGGTGCCTTTCGGGGAGTTCTTTCCCGTGCCCGATGCGATAAGGGACTGGCTGCTGAGCATGAACCTTCCCGCCAGCGACCTCGTACCGGGGCCGGCCGGACAGGCGCCGATCATGGCGGGGGAAGCGGTTTGCGGCGTGAGCATCTGCTACGAGGCGGCCTTCGGTTCGGAACAGCGCGGGTGGGCGCCGGCCGCGGAAGTTCTCATCAACGTCAGCAACGACGGCTGGTTCGGCGACACCGTCGCCCTCGAGCAGCATCTGGACATGGCGCGCGTGCGCGCGATGGAAACCGGCCGCTACCTGCTGCGCGTGACCGGCACCGGCATTACCGCGGCGGTGGATCCCGGCGGCCGCATCATCGACCGGCTGCCGAAGTACGAAGCCGGCTTCCTGGACGTCAGCGTAGCGCGGCTGACGGGCACGACGCCCTACGTGCGCTACGGCGAGTGGCCCGTGGTCGTCCTCTGCCTGCTGCTGGGCATCGCGCTTCCCGTGGTGTTGTGTCACGCCCGTAGAGTCGCATCAGAGTGAGCGGGGCGGGCCAATGCAAGGCGCAGACCGCAGGGAATACTGCCCGTATTGCCCAGGGCTGCAACGCCGCAGTGGCGCGCCCCGCTCGCTCCCGAAGGG
>JAPPHC010000033.1 GCA_028821145.1 Gammaproteobacteria bacterium
CTGCTGTAAACTGCTTGCCCGAAACGGATGGCTCGCGGACAATTGCCGCCTGTACTTCGAAGCCGGCAAGCGCGACCCGTTGATTGAACTACCGTTGGAACTGGAAATGCTGCGTGAAAAAGTTGTCGGGGACGTGCGCATGACGCTGGCCGGCCGGAAACGGCGTTAGCGTCGTGACGCGAAGCTAGAAACATGAACGCAAGGCGGCGCAGCGCGGGCACGCGGCGGGGAATCATGTATCCCGGCACCTTCGACCCCATAACCAACGGCCACAGCGACCTGGTCACCCGGGCCGCGACGCTGTTCGACGAAGTCGTCGTGGCCGTGGCGGCGAGTCCCTCGAAATCGCCGATGTTCGACCTGGAGACCCGAATCCGCCTGGCCGCCGAGGTGCTGGCCGACGTGCCCGAGGCGCGCGTTGAAGGGTACGAAGGTCTGACGGTGGAATATGCGCGAGTCAACGGGCTGCACGCGATCCTTCGCGGACTGCGCGCGGTCAGCGACTTCGAGCACGAGTTCCAGCTGGCCAGCATGAACCGGCGCCTGGACTCGTCGATCGAAACGGTTTACCTGACACCCTCTGAAAGTTACGCCCATGTCTCGTCATCCCTGGTCCGGGAGATCGCGGGAATGGGCGGCGACGTATCGAATTTCGTACATCCGGCAGTAGTGACCGCGCTCAAGGAGCACCTGTAATGAAATTGATTCTGCCCCGGGCCGGCCAAGTCCTGCTGCCGGCCCTTCTGCTATGGATTGCCGCGGCCGTCGGCGCTCAGGCCGAAGACAGGATCGGCAAGGTTGCGAGAGCAACGGGGCCCGGACATTCAGCGATAGCCAGCGCCCATCCCGCCGCCACCGCTGCGGGCTTTGAAATCCTTTCCCGGGGCGGCAACGCTTTCGACGCGGCCGTTGCGGTCAGCGCCGCGCTTTCAGTTGTCGAACCGCATAGCTCGGGCATCGGCGGGGGCGGCTTTTTCCTTCTCCACCAGGCCGACGATGAGTCCAGCGTGTTTGTCGACGCGAGGGAAACAGCGCCCGGCGCGGCTACTCGCGACATGTACCTGGACGAGAATGGCGAACCGGTCCGGCGCGCCTCGCTGTCCGGTCCGCTGGCCGCGGGCATCCCGGGGCTGCCGGCCGCGCTTGAGCACATCGCGAACAGGTACGGCCGCCTGCCGCTGGCGCAAAGCCTGGCGCCTGCAATCCGGCTGGCGCGCGAGGGACTGCCGGTAACCGAGGGGAGCCAGAGGTTGCTGCGGGCCTTTCCCCGCATGGGCTCGCCATCGCCCGCGTTTCTCGAAATATTCATGCCGGATGGAGAAGCGCCGCCCGTCGGCGTCCTGATCCGCCGGCCGGACCTCGCCGATACTCTCGAGACCCTGAGCTCTCAGGGTGCGGCGGGCTTCTACACCGGTCCCAGGGCCGAACTCCTGGTCAAGGGCGTGCGGGACGCAGGCGGCATCTGGAGCATGGATGACCTGGCGGCCTACCGGATTGTCGAGCGGCCACCGGTCCGCTTCCGCTACCGGGAAGTCGAGGTCACTACCGCACCGCCGCCATCGGCCGGCGGCGTGGCGCTGGCGCAGGTGTTCAACATGCTCGGACACCGGGGTTATGCGCAACTTGAGGATCCGGCCCGGACGCACCTGCTGGTCGAGGCAATCCGTCGCGCGTACCGGGACCGGGCCGAGTTTCTCGGCGATCCGGACTTCGTTCCGGTTCCGGTCGAGCGGCTGACCCATCCCTGGTACGCGGACGGTTTGCTGGCCAGCGTGCGCATGGACCGGGCGACGCCCAGCGATACCCTGCCCGGTCCGGTCAGTCAGCGCCCCCTGGGGACCGACACCAGCCACTTCTCGGTGCTGGACAAGGACGGCAACCGCGCCGCGGTAACGCAGACGATCAACACGCTGTTCGGCTCGGGCTTCGTGCCGCCAGGCACCGGCGTAATCCTGAACAACGAGATGGACGACTTTTCGGTGAAGCGCGGAACGCCCAATGCGTTCGGCCTTGTGCATTCACATGCCAACGGGATCGAACCGGGCAAGCGCATGCTGTCGAGCATGACGCCCACCTTCCTGGAGTCCGAGCGCGGTCTGGCGATCCTCGGCACGCCCGGGGGCAGCCGCATCGTGACGATGGTGCTGCTGGGCGCGCTGGCCTGGATGGACGGCGCGGATGCGGAAGGCATCGTCAGCCTGCCCCGCGTCCACCACCAGTACATCCCGGACTCGGTGTCGTTCGAAGCCGGCGCGATGGACGAGGCTCTGCAGGCGGCGCTCGCCGAACTGGGCCACACGCTGCGGGAATCCTCCCGGCCCTGGGGCAACATGCAGGCGATCACCCTCGAATATGCCGACGGCACGCTGACGGCCGCCAGCGATCCCCGCCGCAACGGCGGCTCCGACGTCCGCTGACCCCTGGGAGCGAGGACGTCCCGCCCTCCTTCGCCCGCTATGTCTGGCAGCGCGCGCAGTAATAGCTGGCGCGCTGTCCGATGACGCTGCGCCTGATTGACGAGCCGCACCGCCGGCAACTCTGACCCTCCCGGTCATAGACGTCCAACCGCTGCGCGAAGTAACCCGGGCGGCCGCGCGCGTCGGCGAAGTCGCGCAGCGTGGTCCCGCCCGCCTCGATGGCTTCGCTCAGCACGTCTCGAATAGCCCGGGCCAACGCTTCGTAGCGGCTCAATGCGATCCGGCCGGCGGCGCGACGCGGGTGTATCCCGGCCCGGTAGAGCGCCTCGCTGGCGTAGATATTGCCCATGCCCGCAACCACCGCCGGCATCATCAGAAACGACTTCACGGCGACCCTGCGTCCAAGCGAGCGTTCCTTCAGCCACGCACCGCTGAATTCGGCGCTGAAAGGTTCGGGACCGAGATCCGCCAGCAGTTTGTGTCGCAAGGGTTCGCGTCCGCCCCACAGCAGGCTGCCGAACTTTCGAGGATCGGTAAACCTCAGGGCCGTGCCGCCATCGAAAACCAAGTCATAGTGATCGTGGACGTCCGGCTCGGTTCCGGCCGCTACGACGGAGAAGCTGCCCGACATTCCGAGGTGGGCGATGGCCGTTCCGCGTTCGCTTTCCAGGAGGAGGTACTTGGCGCGGCGTCGAACGCCGAGCATCGCGGCGCCTGCCAGTGCGTGCTCGACCTGCCGGGGTATCGGCCATCTCAGCCGCCGTTCGCGGACCACTACCCGTTCAATCCGCGCACCCGCCACCAGCGGCGCTATGCCGCGGCGGGTCGTCTCGACCTCCGGCAGCTCGGGCACGTCTGCCTCCGCGCCCGGCGTCGCGTTACCAGCCCATCTCGTGGAACTGGGCCATTCGCAGTACGAAGGCCGGCAACTGCGATTCGTAGCCGCGAAGGTGCTCGAATTCCGGGAAATGCAGCTTGCCGGCGATCGCGGCAACCGGCGTGCCGGCTTCCAGTTCCCGGCCCACCGCATCGATGATCGTTTCCATCCAGCGCCGCCGGATCACGACCGCGTCCTTGCCCGCGCGGGCCGGTCCGTGCGCGCCGATCATCAGGTCGAAGTCCATGGCTTCGATCTCGCGCAGCGAACGCAGGTATTCGATGAGGTCGTAATCCGGCATTGTGCCCAGGCCTATGAACCCGTCGGTCGCCAGGTCCGCGAGGTAGATCGCCCGCTCCTCGGGAAAGTCGAAAACCAGCAGGCAATCGCCGTGGTTCTCCCCCAGATAGCGCAGATGGAAACTCTCGCCGCCCAGGCTGAAAAGCGTGTTGCCGGAGATGGTCCGGTCCGGGATGACGAGGTCCGGATTCGGATTGCGGAAGAAGAACTTCAGGCAATTTTCGTGGCTGATGAACTCGGCACCCTCGTCCTTGAAGATCTGCCCGCCCAGCACATGGTCCCAGTGCTCATGGCTGTAGATCACGTAGCGCACAGGCAGGTCCGTCACCTTCGCGATTTCCGCCCGATAGACCTCGGCTGCCTCCGGGCTGATCGGATCGGTAGCAATGACCCCCTCATCCGTGACCACGAAGATATTGCGGATTCCCCTACGCCAGAAGGTATAGAGGCGATCGGAAATCTTCGTTGTCTCGTATTCCCTGCTCCAGTCCTGCGCCATTGCCCCCGCGTTCCACGTGAGCGGCAGCGAT
Organism: Gammaproteobacteria bacterium; assembly: GCA_028821145.1. Lineage (GTDB taxonomy): Bacteria > Pseudomonadota > Gammaproteobacteria > Steroidobacterales > Foliamicaceae > Foliamicus. The sequence continues at coordinate 4,125 of JAPPHC010000033.1, forward strand.
GCGATCAGTGCGAGCATCAGTGTTTTCTTCATATCGTCCTCCCGGTCGGAAGCCGTAAATTTACAGCCATTCACAGTATCTTGCGCAATTTTCCGGATATTCAATCTACCCCTTGCTGATGTAAGATGTTTTGCTTCGCTGGCGCGAGTCGCCGGCGCAGGTAGACCAGGCCTGGGGAAATGAGAAGCGACACCGTAAAACGTGGCATCGAAAGGGCGCCACACCGCTCCTTGCTGCGCGCCACCGGCATCGTGCGCTCGGACGAGGACTTCGAGCGCCCGTTCATCGGCATCTGCA
>JAPPHC010000039.1 GCA_028821145.1 Gammaproteobacteria bacterium
CGCCGTGTTGACGGAGCTTTTTGATTCGATGGAATTTTCTTATAAGGCGCCGGCAGCGGCGTCCCTCTCCGCTTCCATCCGGGGTTCTCCGCCGGCGTAACGGATCCAGCGCGCGGGTTGCGACGGGATGCGCCGGGGCGACAACACGCCGGTCATGTTTGCCGGATCCGCGCTGGAGACGCGGATGCGCGAAGCAAAGTCGTCCCTGCGCCGCATGGCGCGCAGTTCCTCCACCGCGGCGGGAGCGGCAAACTGTTCGCCGCTGAACCCGCCCACGAAGCGGCCGCCGCGCAGTTCCCCCCGCGCTTCCATGCGGCGGTAGACCCGCAGCCAGGCGCGCCATGGCGGCAGCCCGCGGTCGCGCGCCAGCAGGGCGCGGAACACGATGCCGTAACGGCGAACCATCGCTTCGGCCAGGTACTGGACCCGATCCTCTTCGTTGACTTCATCGGCTGCCGGCGCGGGCAATGCGGACCAACGGCCTCCGGCCTGCACGCCGCCCATCCGGGCCCGCAATCCGCCGAAGCGGGGACGTTTGTCGGCCCGCGTGATCAGCGCGCGCAGGCCGGTGAAGCTGTCCGAAGTCACCAGTCCGGCGGCGGCCAGTTCGCCCAGGGCCATTTCCACCTGGCTGCGCAGCATGCCGGTGTTCCGGACCAGGCCGAGGAAGAAGTCCGCGCCACTCTCACGCAGGACTTCGAGAACCTTGCGCGCGCCGAACGAGAGGCCTTCCATGCGGCCGGGCGCCAACGGCCACCAGTCCCAGCATTCGCGCCTGAGCAGGCTTATGGGCGTGTTGGCGGCCAGCCGACCACCCGCTCTCCCGGGAAACGGCTCGGCGCGCTTCCACAGCCATTCGCCCGACGCGAGCGCCTGATCGAGCATCGCCGGGGAAAAGTCGGCGATGCGTGCCGGCAGCACCGTGCTTTCCCAGGCTGACGCCGGGGCGCCGCAGCCTTCCAGCCGATCCAGCGCCAGGCGAAGGCTCTCCGGTCCCTGTCGCCGTTCTGTCCCAAACCCCTGCCAATGCAGCAGGAAGGACGTGAACTCCGCGGCGCTGACCGGTTTGATCTGCCGGCGCAGAGACTTCAGCGTTCGCCGGTGAATGCGCGCCAGCAGGCCGCGTTCGCACCACTCTTCCGGCCCGTCGGCTTCCGCGCTGGTGCGGAAACGGCCGCGAACCGCGAAGCCTTCTCCCTCCAGCGCCACCAGCGCCTCGGCCGCCCCAGCCGTTTCCAGGCCCAAAGGCTGCGCCAGTTCGGCAGCGGTTACAGGCCCCAGGACTTCAAGCCGGCTACGGACAAGTTCACGTACCGCCGTCGGTGCCTCATCCGGTTTCTCCAGGGCCGTGGCCAATTCTCCGCGGCGTTCCACGCAGGCCCAGATCTCCCGGCCTTCGCCGGCCGCAAAGGCGAGCGCCCTGCCCTGCGACGCCAGTTGCGCCAGTAAATCCGCGAAATTCGCCAGTTCGGCGTCGGTCAGGAATCCCGCCAGGTTCAGCGCGTCGTGCAATTCATCCGCATCGCGCGGGGTGGGCCAGGCTTCCGCGCACACCTCGGCAATCGCCTGCGGATCCGGTCGCGCCAGCGTTGCGGCGTCTTCGACATCGAGCAGATGGCGGGTTCGGATCGCCTGCGTGCGGCGCTCCTCGGCCGGCGCGTCGTCGAGGAAGGCATAGGGCTTGGCGGTAATGACCTCCTGGGCCAGGACCGACGGCGAGGCGGGTTCGGCAAAGTGCACTTCGGCCTCTCCCTGCTCGAAGGAGCGCAGCAGGGCCAGCAGGCCATAGGCGTCCATCAGCTCGTGCAGGCAATCGTCCAGGGTCTGGTCGACCAGCGGATGATCGGGGACCGCGCGGTCCCCCGTAAGGTTCTCGGCGCAGGCGACCAGATCGGGGAAAAGCGCAACCATGAGGTCCTCCGCATCGCCTCGCTGAAACTGCGCCGGACGACGCTCGCCCTTCCAGTTGCGGAGTATTGCCAACGCCGTCGAGGCGGTCCATCGCCAGCGGGTCGGGAACATCGGCGAGTCGAGCACTGCCTGTATCAGGAGTTCATGCGCGGTCGAGGAATGCAGCCACCCGGTGATTTCCTTCAGCGGGAAGCTGTGTCCCGGACCCAGCGAAATCACGATGCTGTCGTCGAGCGCGGCCGCCTGCGGTTCGATATTGAACTTCCGGCAGATGCGCTTGCGCAGCGCCAGCCCCCAGGCGCGGTTGAGGCGGGAGCCCAGCGGCGAATGGATGACGACGTGCATGTCGCCCAGTTCGTCGAGGAAGCGCTCGATCACGAAGCGCCCTTCGCCCGGCAACGCACCCAGGGTGGCGTGCGCGGCCTCAAGATACTCGACCGCCTGGCGGGCGGCCTCCCGTGAACCGCCGGGGATGGATGCGAGCCAATCGATCGCGTCCGCGTCCCGGGACAGACGCGTCTCCACGCCGTCGAGAAGTTCCGCGACCCGCCCCGACAGTTCCGTGCTGCGCCCCGGCGCTTCCCCGAACCAGAACGGGATGGTGGGCGGAGCTCCCTGCGCGTCCTCGGCGTATACCTTGCCGGAAGCGACCCGCTGGATCCGGTAGGAGGCGTTGCCGAGCTGGAAGATGTCCCCGGGCAGGCTCTCGAAAGCAAAGTCCTCGTTCAGCGTGCCGATGCGGGTTTCCGACGGCATCAGCAGCACGTCGTAGTCGAACTGGTCCGGGATGGTCCCGCCATTGGTCAGAGCGGTGATGCGGGCCGAGCGCCGCGGCCTCAACAACCGTTTCACGCTGTCGAAATGCAGGTAGGCCCCGGACCGGCCGCGCCGCGTGGAGTACCCGTCCGCCAGCATCCGCGACACGCGGGCAAAGCGTTCACGGTCCAGATTGCGGTACGGCCAGGCCAGCGAAAAGGCCTCGTGCAGCTCATCGACGCCTTTTTCTCCGCAGGCTCCCTCGGCCACGATCTGCTGCGCGAGCACGTCCATGGCGCCCGGTGGGATGCGGATTTCCTCGATTTCGTTCCTGTCCGCCGCCTTCAGTAGCGCCAGGCTCTCGACCAGTTCGCCACGGGTCAGCGGGAACAGGCGGCCCCTGGGGACCTCGCCGACGGCGTGGCCCGAACGCCCGACGCGCTGCAGAAACCGCGAGATCCCGCGCGGAGAGCCCAACTGGCATACGAGGTCCACCGAGCCGATATCGATGCCCAGTTCCAGCGAGGCCGTGGCGACAAGCACCTTGAGACTCCCGCGCTTGAGGCGCTGCTCGGCCTCGCCCCGGTGCTCCTTGGACATGCTGCCGTGGTGGGAAGCGACCGCGTCCTCGCCCAGCCGTTCGCTCAGCTGGCGCGCAGCCCGCTCGCACAGCCGCCGCGTATTGACGAACACCAGGGTCGAATCGTGATTGCTCACCAGGCCCGCCAGCCGGTCGTAGAGCTCCGACCAGACCTCCAGCGGCATGATGGCCTGCAGCGGCGAACCGGGCAGTTCCAGCGCCAGGTCCCGCTCGCGCGCGGCGCCCGCATCGACAATCGCGCAATCGTTCTCACGCGCCCCGATCAGGAAGCGGGCCATGCGGTCCATGGGTCGCTGCGTGGCCGACATGCCGATTCGCCGCAACGGCCGGCCGGTGAGCATTTCCAGGCGCTCCAGACTGAGGGTGAGATGGGCGCCCCGCTTGCCCCCTGCAAGCGAATGGAGTTCGTCCAGGATCACGGTCCCTGCAGACGAAAGCAGGCCCCTGCCCCCTTCCGATGTGAGCAGCAGATAAAGGGATTCGGGCGTGGTTACCAGGATGTGGGGAGGTTGCTTGAGCAGCCGGCGCCGGTCGGCCGGGGAGCTGTCCCCGGTGCGCAAACCGGCGGTAATGCCCGTGGCGGGCAGGCCCTGGGCCTCGAGACGTCGGTCGATTCCCGAGAGAGGCTCGCGGAGGTTGCGGCGCACGTCGTTCGAAAGAGCCCGCAGCGGCGAGACGTAAACCACTTCGGTTTGCTGGGGCAGTTTGTCCCGCAGACTGCGGCGCAGCAGTTCGTCGATGACGGAAAGAAAGCCCGCCAGAGTCTTGCCGGAACCGGTGGGCGCCGCCAGCAGTGCGTGCCGGCCCGCGGCAATGGCCGGCCAGGCGCCCTCCTGTACCGCCGTGGGCCGGTCAAACGACTCTTCAAACCATTCTCGAACCGCCGGGTGCAGGCCGTGCAGCGCGGATGCAGTATTGCTTCGCCCGGTCCCGGTGCTCATATCAGGAAAGGTGGGGATTCAAGCGAAGAATGGTAGGCGCGAGTGGAATTGAACCACCGACCCCTTGCATGTCAAGCAAGTG
>JAPPHC010000074.1 GCA_028821145.1 Gammaproteobacteria bacterium
CCAGCACATCGGGATCGATCAGCGCCGCCCACACGTCTTCGCGCGGGTGCGCCAGACTCTGTTCTCCCCTGATCTCCATCGCTGCGGACCGGAAACGGTTTCGGGCGCTATCGTAACCGCAAGCATGGCCGTGGGCGCGCCGACCCGCCAAGCCCGCGCGCCGCGCGCCTTGAGGCCAGGCGTTTGGCGCCCGCGCCGGTTGTGAAAATCAATGCAAGTGATTAGGATTTCGCATCAACCGGGGGGAATTCACATTGAGCCGGGGGGAATTCATGTTGAGCCTGATCGAAAGGCGCTCCGAAATCGTGCGTCAGACTGAGTCCAAGGGCAAGGTAGGGGTGGAGGAACTGGCCCGGATGCTCAACGTTTCGCAAGTCACCATCCGCAATGATCTGAACGCGCTGAACAGCAAGGGGCTGGTCGTGCGCGCCCGCGGCGGCGCCGTCGCTAGCAACCGTCTGACCCGCGAGCTTTCCCTGCAGGAGCGGCACAAGGACAACCTGTCCGTCAAGCGGCGCCTGGGGCGGGCCGTTGCGGATCTGATCGGCAACGAAGTCCGCACCATAGCGCTGGACTCCGGCACGACGACCGAGGAGGTGGCCCTCTGCCTGCTGGACCATCGGGACCTCACGGTCGTCACCAACGGCCTGAACGTGGCGGCGGCGCTGGCCCGGGCCCGGCACATTGAAATCCTGGTCACGGGCGGAATACTGCGCACCCGGTCGCTGAGCTTCTTCGGCAAGCATGCCGAGGATGGCCTGCGCCACATACATTTCGACAAGCTGGTACTCGGCGCCGACGGAATCGATACCGGAGTCGGAGTAACCTCTCACTTCGCGCAGGAGGCCAGCCTGAGCCGCCGGATGTGCAACATGGCCAGCGAGATCATCCTGGTGGCGGACTCGTCGAAATTCGGCAGGCGCTGCTCGCACATCATCTGCAGGTTCGACCGGATCGACACGCTGGTAACGGACGCGGGCATCCCCCGGGACATCGTTCGGCAACTGGCCCACGAGGGCGTCAACCTGCACATCGTCGACGAAACCGACTGAGGGCGGCCCGCCGCTTGGGTAGCGGCCATAATGATCGGCGTCAAGGCGTCGGACCCCGCTATGGCCGGACCACATCCATGAAGCGCAATCCGGACTTCGGCTTCCAATCGCAGGGGTTGTGGGCGAGGCTGGCGCGCGGCGAGGTCTCGAGCGAACAGGCGGTCGAACATTGCATTGCGCGCTACGAGGACCGCGAGCAGGACGTGCAGGCGTTCGCGGCCTTCGACGCGGAGCGGGCGCTGGGCGAAGCGCGGGCCCGGGACCGCGAGCGCGAACTGCGCGGGCCGCGCGGCCCGCTGCACGGCCTGCCGTTCGCGGTCAAGGACGTGATCGACACGGTGGACCTGCCCACGCAACGCGGTTCGCCGCGTTACGAGGGCCGGCGCGCCGAGCAGGACGCGGCCTGCGTGCGCCTGCTGCGCCAGGCCGGCTGCGTGCTGCTGGGCAAGGCGGACACGGTCGAATTTGCCGGCATCGGCCGCGACCCGCCCACCGCCAACCCGCACGATCCCAAGCGCACCCCCGGCGGCTCGTCGGCGGGTTCGGGCGCTGCCGTGGCCACCGGCATGGCGCCCATGGCGCTGGGAACGCAGACCGGCGGTTCGGTGATCCGGCCGTCCTCGTTCTGCGGCGTGGCGGGCTTCAAGCCCACGTACGGCCGGGTTCCGGTGCAGGGACTGTGGCTGCATGCGCCCAGCCTCGATACGGTGGGCTGGATGGCCGAGGACGTGGAACTGCTGGCGCGCACCGGGGAAACCCTGAACCTGGGCGAATGGCAGGCGCCCGAAGCAGGCCGGAGCCTGCGGATCGGGCTTTACCGCACGCCCTACTGGCCGGACGCCGAACCGGCCAGCCGGTCGGCCGTGGAGACCGCGGCGGACAGGCTTGCGGCCTCCGGCCATGGCGTCGAGGAGGTGGAGGAAATCCCGGGCGCGGAGAACCTCAACGAGTGGCAGGACGTGATCATGCACGGCGAGGCGCGGATCTCGCTTATGGCCGAGTACGGCGCCGGCAAGCAGGGCCTGCACGAGGACATCGTCGAGGAGGTCGAGGTCAACCGCGGGATCACGCCGCGGGCGATGGCCGGGGCCTACGACGGGATCGGCGTCCTGCGCCCGGCGTTCGACCAGCGCCTGGCCGATTACGACGCCTGGCTGACGGCCTCGGTGCCGGGTGAAGCGATCCCGCGCAGGGACGGAAACGGCGAGGCCACGTTCAACCGGCTGTTCACGGCGCTGCAGCTGCCGTGCGTGACGGTCCCGGGCCTTACGGGTCCGGCGGGACTACCGGTGGGCGTGCAGTTCGTAGGCGCGCGGTTCGCCGACATGCGGGTTCTGGCCGCCGGCGCCATGCTGGAAAAATTACTGGTTGGCGATTGAACTAAAATCTAAAATATAAGTGAGATATACTTAATATCATACTGATATATTAGGTAATTCAGTAAGTTCACCGACGCCGTCCAGTTCCTCCAGGCGCGACAGACGCTCGAACAGATCGGCAGCCACATCCTCGGGCACTGCGCCGGTAACCGTCGCGCAATCCATGAACTTGGCGCGCAGCTCGTCCGGGGTAAGCGGGTTCTGCCCATGCCCCCGGTAGCGATGGACCGGCGCGCTTTCCAGCGCGGTTCCGTCGTCAAGCGCGACGCCGACCGTGTCATGGCGCGCCCCCACCGGGTAGATCGGATCGTCGTCCGGGCCTTCCTCCCGCTCCACCTTCCGCATCAGCGCCTGCACGTCGTCGCGCCGCACGCAATCGTCGCGCATCTCCGCAAATCCCAGGCGCCCGAAGATCAGCGGCGCCGCGACCGCGAACTCGAGACTGAACTTGGCCTGCATGGCATCGGCGGGCAGCCGGAACTGCATGACGGAAGAGTGCGCCTCGCTGATGCGGGCGGTCACGCGCCGGATCGCCGCAGGTTCCGGACCGTGGTCGGTGCGCAGTTGCAGGGCCGCATCCACGCAGCGCTGGGCCGCGCCCACGATCGGGTAGCGCTTGATGTTCAGCCCGTGTTCGGCCATGTACCAGTCCCGCCCGAGATCCGATGCGGCTGAGGCGCGGTCCACTCGGCCCGACGGCGAGATTACCTTCAGGAAGCCCCCTGCCCCATCCAGCGCATCCGGTCCCGCGTCCAGGCCGGCCAGGGCCCGCCGCACCGCGGTGACGCCGGCTTCGGCCGCGCGCGCGGCCTGGTAGGGCTTGGCCTGGGTCCCGAAGTTGTCCATCACGCCGCCGCCGGCGGCTGCGGCCAGGCCCAGCGCGTTGCGGGTCTCGCGCCTGGACAGGCCGCGCAGCCGGGTGAGCGCGGCTGCCGCTCCCACCGGGCCATAGACGCCGGTCGGGTGCCAGCCCGCCCCCTGCATGTAGTCCCGCTCACGCCGCGCGAAGACGCTCCAGACCTCAAATCCAGCCAGGTAGGCTTCAACCATGCGCGCGCCGGAAACCTGAACGACTTCGGCTTCCGCGAGGATGGGCGGCGCCAGCACCGCGCTGGTGTGGTTGGCGAACGCGTAGTCGTCGAGATCAAGCGCGTGGGCGGCGGCGGATCCGATCAGCGCCGCGGCCGAGGCCGGCATGCGCTGGCCGCTCAGCAGCAGCCGCGCCTCCGGGTCGCCCCCGCCGTCGGATTTCAGCAGGTTGCGCACCACCGGCTGGTCCACCCCCGCCAGGGCCACGCCGATACAGTCGATGAACCCGGTCACCGCAATACGCCGGGCGCTTGCCGGCGCGCGTGCGGGCAGCTCGCCGCAAAGGAAGTCGAGAACGGATTCGGTCAGCGCACCCATGGCCGCACGAACCATACACGACCCACGGTGTGCGAAAATCGCCGTCTTTCTGGGCGCGCGAAGAGGCGCGGGCAACTTTGGCGCGTATCGGCATCGACATCGGCGGAACGTTCACCGACCTCATCGCCGCCGGCCGCGACGGACAGGTGCTGGCCACCCACAAACTCGCCTCCACCCCCGACGACCCGTCCCGCGCCGCCATGCAGGGCGCGGAAGAACTGCTGCGCAAGGCCGGCCTCGATTTCGCCGACGTCGAGTTCTGCTGTCACGGCACGACCGTGGCCACCAATGCGCTGCTGGAACGCAAGGGCGCCAGGACCGGGCTGATCACGACCCGCGGTTTTCGCGACGTACTGCACATCGGGCGCAAGGACCGCCCGTACAACTTCTCGCACTACCAGGAGATCGCCCGCCAGAGCCGCCCGCTGGCGCCGCGCCGCTGGCGGATGACGGTGCGCGAACGGATCCGCGCGCCCGACGGCGAGGTCGAAGCGCCGCTCAACGAGGACGACGTACTCAAAGCCGTCGCGCTTCTCAGGGAACAGGGCATCGAATCCGTCGCGGTCTGCTGCCTTTTCTCCTTCCTCAACCCGGAACACGAGCGGCGCATCGCGGACATCGCGCGGCGCGAGTTCCCCGAGGCCTTCGTCACCGCCAGCCACGAGATCGCGCCGCTGGTGCGCGAATACGAGCGCTTCTCCACCACCGCGATGAACGCCTACGTGGGCCCGGTGACCGGCCGCTACGTGCGCCGCTTCGCCGCCGCGCTCGAGGAGGCGGGCGTGCCGGCGCAACTGCGCCTGATGACGTCCAGCGGCGGCATGGTCGCCCCCGCCGAGGCCTGGCGGCGGCCGGTCAACCTATTGCTTTCCGGGCCGGTGGGCGCACTGATCGCGGGCATCGAGGCCGGCGCCGAAATCGGGCGCAGGAACGTGATCACGCTGGACGTGGGCGGGACCTCCGCGGACATCGGCGTGGCGCCGGACGGCGAAATGCGCATGCGCAGCCTGCTCGATACCCGCGTCGGCGACTACGACGTGATGACGCCGATGGTCGATATCGCGACGCTGGGCGCCGGCGGCGGCTCGATCGCCTGGCTGGACCCCGAGGGCATGTTCCGCGTGGGCCCGCAAAGCGCCGGCGCCGATCCGGGACCGGCCTGCTACGGCAAGGGCGGCGACCGGCCCACCGTTACCGACGCGCTTCTGGTCAGCGGCTGGTACCGCGCCGACCACCTCGCGGACGCCGTCCCCACGCTGACGCCGGACCGGGCCCGCGACGCCATCCGCCGGCAGGTCGCTAAGCCGCTCGGCCTGACGCTGGAGGACGCCGCCGGGGGGATCTTCGATATCGCGGTCAACAACATGGTCGAGGCAATGCGCCTGGCCAGCGTGTCCAAGGGCTTTGACCCGCGCGAATTCACGCTGGTAGCCTATGGCGGCGCGGGCGGGGCCTTCGCCGCGCCGGTGGCCGAAGCGCTGGCCATCGGCGAAGTGCTGATTCCGCCGCACCCCGGCGTTGGCGCGGCCGGCGGGCTCCTGTGCGCGCAGGTGCGCTATGAATTCAAGGCAACGCTTTGGGGCGATCTGGAAGACCTGGATTACGCGGCCGTGTCCGGCCGGTTCGATGAGATGACGCAAGAAGCCACCCAGCGGCTGGCCGGCGACGGGTTCGGCGCGGACGAAGTGCGCCTGAAACTCTGGGCCGAGTGCCGCTATGCCGGCCAGGGCAACGAGCTGGCGGTGGATACGCCGCCCGGCGACATCGATGCGAAGTGGGCCGCGGCGCTGCGCGAGCGTTTCGACGCCGAGCATGAGCGCGCCTATCTGCGCGCCTACCCGGACATGCCGGTGCGGGTCATCAACCTCGGCGTGTCCGCGTACGTGCCCGGCACGCCGCTCGTGTCCGCCCAGGCTGAGGAGGAGGCCTCCGGCGACGCCGAACCGCTGCTGACCGCGCCCTGCCGCTTCCCCGGCGCCGGCGATGCGCTGGCCACGTCGTTCTACCTCCGCTCCGCTCTCAGGCCGGGCCACCGCATCGAAGGTCCCGCGATCGTCGAGCAGTCCGACACCACCACCGCGATCCCACCGGGCTGGCAGGCTCGCGTGGACCGCTATTCGAACCTCCGCCTGACCCCCGGGAGCGAGGACAGTCCATGAACGCCGCCGAACTCTGGCCCGGACTCGACCAGGCGCGCAGCACCGGACTGGGCGCGCACGCCGAGCGCCGCTGGAACCGCGTCGAGGTGGACCCCGTTTCGCTGCAGGTGATCGGCGGCGCCCTGCACTCCATCGCCCACGAGATGGCCGAACTGCTCGTGCGCATGGCCTATTCCAGCGTCATGCGCGAGTCGCGCGACATCGGCGCGGCGCTGCTGGACTTCGACGGGCGGCAGTTGTGCGAGAGCGACTCCACGCCCATGCACTGCGGCTCCCTGCCCGCCTACGTGCGCGGCATCGACCGCAAGCACCGCGGGCGCTACCGGCCCGGCGACGTCTATCTGCACAACCACCCGTACCACGGCGCATCGCACAGTCCCGACTACGGCGTGCTGCTGCCGCTGTTCGTGGGCGGCGTGCACGTCGGCTTCGCCGGCTGCACCGGCCACATGGTGGACATCGGCGCCGCCGACCCGGGATTCTCCGTGGACGTGCCGGACTTCTTCGCCGAGGGCCAGATCCTCGATGCGGTGAAACTGCACGCTGCCGGCGAACGGAGCGAGGGCCTCTGGTCGCTGATCATGGACAACGTGCGCACGCCCGAGGCCAACGCCGGCGATCTCGAGGCGATGATCGCCTGCTGCCGGCTGGGCGAGGAGCGTTTCGCGGGACTTGTCGCGCAGCACGGCCTGGACCGCGTGATGAGCGCGGCCGAGGAGTGGATGAACTACGCCGAGCGGCGGATGCGCGCGCGGATCGAGGAACTGCCCGACGGCGAGTACCCGGCGCCGGACGCCTGGCTGGAGGACGACGGCAAGCACTTCGGCAAGCCGCTGAAGATCGCGACGCGCGTTCTGGTGCGCGGCGGCGACATCTGCGTGGACCTGACCGGCTCCACGCCGCAGACCTCTACCGGCTTCAACTGCCCCTTCGAGGGCAGCGTGCTGCCGGCCGTGAACTTCGCGGTGCGGGCCCTGCTGCTGGACGAAACCGCCGAGGGCGCGGGCGTGCCGCAGAACGACGGCGTTTTCCGCCCCGTTTACGCCCACGCCCCGAAAGGCAGCATCTTCAACCCGATCTACCCGCGCGGCTGCGAGGCGCGCTTCACCCAGATCAACCGCATCCCCGACCAGGTCCTGGCGGCGCTGAGCGGGGCGCTGCCGGAGCGCGTCACCGGGGGCAACTCCGCCAATGTTTCGTGCTTCGTTTATTCGTTCGAGTCGTACCGGGGCAAATACCAGATCAACGTCGAGATCAACGAGGGCTCGTACGGCGGCCGTCACGGCCGCGACGGCCTCGACACCGTGGACACGCTGATGGCCAATACCCGCAACAATCCGCTGGAGGAGATGGAGCTGTCGGCGCCGATGCTGTGCGAGCGCTACGAGCTGCGCGACGAAGCCCCGGCCCCCGGACGCTGGCGCGGCGGCATGGGCGCGGTCAAGACCTGGCGCTTTCTCGAGGGCGCGGCGGTCAGTTCCACCGGCGACAACCGCTCCGGCGATCCACCGCGCGGCATCTTCGGCGGCGCCGACGGACTGCCCGGCCAGGTGAAGGTCAATCCGGGCACTCCCGACGAGCAGGAACTGCCGGCCAAGGTGTCGCACGCCCGTTTCGAGGCCGGCGACCGGCTGGAGATCACGCTGGTGTCCGGCGGCGGCTACGGCGACCCGCTTGAGCGCGATCCCGCGAGCGTGGCCGACAACGTGCTCGACGGGCTGCTCTCGAGCGATGAGGCGCGCGAGCAGTACGGCGTCGTGATCGACCCGGAAACCGGCGCGCCGGACCTGCCCGCCACCGAAGCCCTGCGCTCCCGGGAGCAATCATGAGCGTGGCCGAGAACGGGCGCAGCCTGGCGCTGGCCGAGGAACTGCTGGCGGTGGGCGACGCCTCCCTGGCCGAGCGCGACCTCAAGCAGGTCCGGAACCTGGTCCTCGACCACCTCGGCTGCTGCTACGCCGGTTCGCTGCTGGCCTGGGGCCGGCGCATGCACGAGTGGGCCGCGCCGCACGCGGACTCGGGCAACGCGCCGCTTTTGGCTTCGCAAACGCGCCTGGCGCCCGGCCTTGCGGCGTTCGTCAACGCCACCGCCGCCCACGGCCTGGAACTGGACGACACCCACGACGAGTCGGTCAGCCATCCGGGCGCGGCCGTCATCGCCTCCAGCCTGGCGCTGGCGGCCCACCACGGCTTGAGCGGCGAACGGCTGGCCGCCGCGATCCATGCCGGCTACGAGGCGGTCGGCCGCGTGGGCGCGGCCACCAACGCGGCCGAGACCATCGAACTGGGCTTTCATCCCACCAGCCTGTTCGTCGGCTTCGGCGCGGCCGCCGCGGCGGCCGTGCTGCTGAACCTGTCGCCGAGGGAACTGGCGCGCGGCTGGGGGCTTGTGCTGTCCATGGCCGGCGGCTCGATGCAGTTCAGCCAGGAGCCGGAAGGCACGACCGTCAAGCGCCTGCACGGCGGCTACGCGGCGCTGCACGGCGTAATGGCCGCGGAACACGCCGGGCTCGGCATCGCCGGACCCGAGCAGGCGCTGGAGGGCCGCTACGGCCTGATCAGCAACTTCGGCGCCGATTCCGATCCCGAGCGTCTCAACCGCCCACACCCCGACGGCCCGGAGATCCACCGCATCAGCTACAAGCCCTATCCCTGCTGCCGCCTGTTCCACTCCACCCTCGACGCCCTTGCAGAGGTCACGGACGATTTCAGCCTGGATCCGCAGGAAATCGAATCGATCGTCGTGGGCGGGCCCGACATCATGGTCACCCAGCACATGCTGCGCCGGCCGACCTCGGAGATGGCCGCGCAATACAGCCTGCCGTTCACGCTGGGCGCGGCGCTCTACTACGGGCCGGCTTCGGTGGCCGGCTTCATGGGCGACGCGCTCGAGGACCGGCGCACGCTGGCGATCGCCGATCGCGTCGACGCGGTGGCGGACCCGGACATGCAGGCGGCCTTCCCGGCGCACTTCGGAAGCTGGCTGGAACTCAAGGACCGCAATGGCGAAACCCGCCGCTCGGACGTGCTCGACAGCCTCGGCACGCCCGCCAACCCGATGCGCCGCGACGACCTCGTCGCGAAGTTCGATTCTCTGACCGCCGGCGACAACGGCATTGACGGCGCCGATATTGCCGCCAAGCTCGAAGAACTGCACCAAATGCGTCTAATTGACGCTCTTCTTGCACCCTTCTGCAAGTAAATTCGCTCATAAGGAAGACTTCAACGCCTATGTCCAACGAACGCACGACCGCCGACCCGGTCCCGCAGGAGCAGTTGCAGGCCGACGTGGCCCTGCTGCTCGACACCATCGCCGCCGGCGAAGTGGCGATCGCGCCACTGGACGTCGCCTACGCGATCAACGCCTGCACCGAGCCGGGCATCCGGCGCATCTACGCCGCCAAGAAGCGCAGCTACGAGAAACCGGGCGGGCTGTTCGCCAACACCACGATGAGCCGCGCGATCCACGTCATGGACGACTGGAAGCACGACCTGGCCGAGACCATCGTGCGCGAGGAGGACATCCCCTTCTCGATCGTCGCGCCGTTTCGCGTCGGGCACGAGTTCTTCTCCCGCGTCGATCCCTTCGTGATGCGATCCTCCACCAAGGCCGAGACCATGGACATGCTGCTCAACGCCGGGCAGTTTCACAACGAGATCGCGCGCCAGTCCTGGGAGCGCGGCATGCCGGTGTTCGGCTCGTCGGCCAACACCTCGCTGCAGGGCTCGAAATACCGCTACGAGGACATCGAGGCGCCGGTTCGCGAGGCGGCCAGCGTGCATTTCGACTACGGGCTGTCGAAATACGCCAATCCGCACGGCCACTCCAGCACGATCGTCGACTTCCGCGATTTCAGCGTGATCCGCGTGGGCGTCGTGTTCGACCAGGTCGCGGCCGCCTTCCTCAGGCACGGCAACGTCACCCTCAAGACCTGACCCGGGTAAAGAGCACGTCCCGCTCACGCTCCCGGATTAGGTATTGCGCACGCAATCCGTTATCATTTCTGGCCCCCGGCGGCTGAATGAGCCTCCGGGTTCCCCGGAAAACATCCAACAGGAGAAGTTCGCATGAATAATCGTTTACTGCGGCTATCGCTGGCCGCACTTACCGGCGGCTGCATGATGGTTGCGGCAAACGTGACGGCCCAGGAGAACGTCCTCGAAGAGATCATCGTTACCGCGGAGAAACGCGAGGCGACGATCCAGGACACGGCCCTGGCCATCACCGCCGTCAGCGGCGACTTGCTTGAGAATGGCGGCCTGGACGAAATCGAGGACCTGAGCCTCGACGTGCCGTCGCTGGTGTTCAGCCGCGCCGGCGGCGAAGCGCAGCTCTACATCCGCGGCGTGGGCACCAACCTGTTCGGCATCGGCCAGGATTCGTCCGTGGCCGTGCACCAGGACGGCGTCTATCAGGGCCGCGCCCAGATGGGCCTGACCCAGTTCCTCGACGTGGAACGCGTAGAGGTGCTGCGCGGACCGCAGGGCACGCTCTACGGCCGTAACGCCACCGCCGGCGTGATCAACATCATCCACCGCGCGCCCGGCGACGAGCCCGAAGGCTATGTGAACCTCAAGCTGGGCAACTTCAACCGTTACGACGGCGAGGCGGCCTACGGCGGCCCGATCGGCGACAACGCCGGCTTCCGCCTGGCGGTGCGCTACGGCAGCGACGGCGGCTTCACCGAGGACCTGGATCCCAGGGGCGGCGACGAGGTGGACGGCGGCGAGACCATGGCCGCCCGCGCGACAGTTACTTTCGCGGTTTCCGACACGGTCAATGCCAAGATCATCGGCGACTACACCGACTTCGACGGCGACAACCGCACCATCCGCCCGCGCGGCGACCTGCATCGCTCGGCGGCGGAAGGCGCCCAGCCGCTGCCGGACTTCGACCAGACCCGCAACGAAGTGGACAGCTTCCAGAAGTGGACCATCAGCGGCATAACGGCCGAAGTGACTGCCGATCTCGGCGCCGGCTTGACCCTCACCTCCATTACCGGCTACCGCCAGTTCGAGGACAGCTTCCGGTTCAACACCGACGGCACCGAAATCTTCGTCACGCAGACTCACTTCGAGCGCGATACGGACCAGTTCTCCGAGGAGATACGCCTGGCCTGCGACTGCCCCGACTATGAGTGGATCGCCGGCCTCTACTACTTCACCGAGGACAAGGAAGAGGCACTCGGCCTGCCGGCCATCAACTTCGGCGGCGCATTCAATATCTTCGCCACCAACAAGACCGACGCCTGGGCCGGCTTCGGCGAGTTGACCTGGCACTTCAGCGACCGCCTCGACGGCATCGTGGGCGTGCGCTACAGCAACGAGGAGAAGGAAGACTGGAACCTTCGCGGCCTCACCGGCGGCAACTTCGACGGCCTGTTCGGCGCCAGCGATCCGCGCGCTTATACGTTCGCCTTCGGACCGCGCAATACCACCGACGACTGGAACGCCTTCACGCCCAAGCTGGGGCTGAAGTACGACTACAGCGAGGACATCATGCTCTACGGCACGCTCACGCGCGGGTTCAAGTCCGGCGGCACCAACTCCCTGAGCGGCGACCCGGCCTTCGATCCCGAGTATCTGTGGAGCCTGGAGGTGGGCAGCAAGTCCACGCTGGCCGACGGCAGGGCGATCGCCAACGCTTCGGCCTTCTACTACGACTACACCGACCTGCAGGTCTCGACCTTCGCGGAAGGAACGGTCAGGGTGAGAAACGCCGCGGAGGCCACGGTGTTGGGCATTGAACTGGACGTTTCCGCCGTGCTGTCCGACCAGTTCACCTGGGAGTCGTCCGCGATGCTGCTGAACGCCGAATACGACAAGTTCGTGACGCGCTACGGCACCCAGGTGCTCGACGTGGCAGGCAACATCATGGTCAACGCGCCGGAAGTCTCGCTCACGTCCACGTTGAGCTACAGCGCCGACGTCGGCCCCGGAACGTTCACGGCCCTGGCCCAGATCGCCTACCGGTCTGAGGTTTTCCACAGCCAGTTCAACGAGGCCGAGGTCGGGCAGGACAGCGTCACGCTGGCCAACGTTCGCGCCGGGATCACGTTCCTGAACGGCGTGGAAGTCTCGTTCGTCGTGCGTAACCTGCTGGACGAGGAGTATTACCAGAATTCGGTGCGATTCACGTCGCTGAACGACCGCAGCAAGGACCTCACCGGCATCGGCGCGGCCCTGGGCTATCCCGGCGAAGGCCGCTCGATGGCGCTGCAACTGCACATGGGCTTTTGAGTAACGAGAACTCCAAGCGCTCGTTACAGGCGCCCTGAGTGAGGGCGCCTGCCCCGGGAGGGAGGGCATGTCGCCCTCCCCCCTCCAACCCATGAGCCGCAGGAGTTGGTACGTCGTCGGCGTCCTCACGGTCGCCTACATCTGCTCGTTCATCGACCGCTCGGTGCTGGGCCTGATGGTGGGCCCGATCCGCGCCGAACTGGGCATCAGCGACACCCAGTTCAGCCTGCTGCACGGCTTCGCCTTCGCGATCTTCTACACGCTGCTGGGCATTCCCATCGCCTGGCTGGCCGACCGCGCCAGCCGGCGCAACATCATCGCCGCCGGCATCGCCGTGTGGAGCCTGATGACCGCGCTGTGCGGCCTGGCGCGCACCTTTGGCGCGATGTTCATGGCCCGCGTGGGCGTGGGCGTGGGAGAAGCGGCGCTGTCGCCGGCCGCCTACTCGATGATCGCCGACCTGTTCCCGCGCGAGAAGCTCGGCCGCGCGCTGGGCATCTACTCGTCCGGCGTGTTCATCGGCATCGGCCTGAGCTTTATCCTGGTGGCCGAACTGATCGGCGCCCTGGACACGGTGACCCTGCCGGTGGTGGGCGAACTGACGCCCTGGCGGCTCACGCTCATCGTGCTGGGCGTTCCCGGCCTGGCGATCGCGGCGCTGTGCTTTACGTTTCGCGAACCGGCCCGCCTCGGGGCCGCGAAAGGCGGCGTCCCGCTGGGCGAAGTCGGCCGCTTCTTCGGGCAGAACTTCAGCCTCTACGCGCTGCATTTCATCGCCTTTTCCATGCTCACGCTGTTGTTCAACGCGGTGATGGCCTGGTTCGCCGAGTACCTGATCCGGATCCACGACATGGACCGGGGCGACGCCGGCTGGTACATCGGCCTGATCGTGACCTTCTTCGGCGGCGGCGGCATCATTTGCGGCGGGCTGCACGGCGACTATCTCAAGCGCCGCGGCGACAATGGCGGCGCGATCCGCTCGGCGCTGCTGGCGGCCTGCCTGCTGCTCCCCTTCGGCGCCGCCGCCACGCTGATGCCGAACGCCGGGCTCTCCCTGCTGCTGTGCGCGCCGCTATTGTTCTTCTCGAGCTGGGTGTTCGCGCCGGCCACCGCCGCGTTGCAACTGTTCTCTCCGCCGGCTATGCGCGCGCAGTTCTCCGCCGTCTATCTGTTCGTCGTCAATCTCACCGGGATCGGATTCGGCGGCACCGCTGTGGCGCTGATTACCGACTTCGTGTTCCGCGACGACGGCATGCTGCACTACTCGATCGCCATCGCGGCCGCCTTGAGCGGCGCCGTAAGCGTCATCCTGCTGTGGCGGCTGCTCGGCATCTACCGGCGCGGCATGGACGATCGTGAACGGCAACTCGCCGCCGAGGCCGCGTCTTGAGCCGGATCGTGCTGGACATCGACCACGTCGGCCTGGTGGGGCCGGACATCCTGCACACCGTGGCCGAGTTCCGGGCGCTGGGCTTTCGGGTCACCGATCCCGTCGAGCTGATGGGCACCGGACCCGACGGAAAGGAGAAAAGCCTGGATCAGCAAAGCGCGCATTTCATCTTCGGCTCGACCTACGTGGAAATCAGCGAGGTCACGCGCCCCGGACCGGACCACCACCTTGGCGCCTGGCTGGGCGACGAGCCGGCCATCCGCATCTTGATCCTTCGCGCCGCGGACATCGACGCCGTCCGTGAGCACGCATTGGAATCCGGACAGGATCCCACGCCCGTGGGCGAGGCCAGCCGCGCGCTGCACTACGCCGAAGGCGCGGTGGCGCGCTTCAAATGGCTGGCGCTGCCGCCGGAGACCTTCCCCGAAGCGCTGTGCTGCTACGTTCAGCACCTGACCCCGGAACTGGTGTTCTGGCAGGAGATGAACGCGCATCCCAACGGCGCGGTCGAACTGACCGGCATGACGCTGCACGCCGCGGACACGGGCGATGCCGAGCGCCGTTTCGCGCTGCTGGGCCGCGCGGGTGCGCCGGAACAGATCGACATCCGCCCGGCTGAAGATGGCCGAAGCGGCTTTACCGCCCTGCACCTGCGCACGCGCAGCCTGGACCGGACCGGCGACGTGCTGGCCGCCGCCGGCAAGCCCTTCAAGCGCGACGCGGCCAGTCTCACTGTCGCCGCCCCAGGCGTCCTCCTCGAGTTTCACGAATAATCCCTTCCATCGCGTAAGCTACGCCGCGGAGCTTCAGGAGGGCGAAGCCAATCGACAGGCTGAAGAAATTGGGGGCGTGGTACGCGGTGGCGCTGCTCACGGTCGCGTACACCTTCGCGCTGATCGACCGCTGGATCATCGGCCTGATGGTGGGGCCGATCAAGGCCGACCTCGGCCTCAACGACACGCAATTCAGCCTCCTGCAGGGCATCGCCTTCGCCCTGTTTTACTGCACCGTGGGCATCCCCATCGCCCGGCTGGCCGACCGCTCCAGCCGGCGCAACATCGTCGCGGCCGGAATCGCGTTATGGAGCCTGATGACCGCGCTGTGCGGGCTGGCCCGCAATTTCGGACAGCTCTTCCTGGCAAGGGTGGGCGTGGGCGTGGGCGAGGCCGCGCTGGCGCCGGCGGCCTTTTCGCTGATCACCGACCTGTTTCCCCGCAAACAGGTCGGCCGCGCGATAGGCGCCTATCAGATGGGCCTGTTCCTGGGCTACGGGCTGAGCGTGATACTCGGGGGCTGGCTGGTCGGCACGCTGGAGCAGCGCCCGCCGCTGGAATTTCCGTTGCTAGGCGAACTGTCGGCATGGCGGGCGACGCTGGTCATCGTCGGCCTGCCCGGCCTGGTGGTTGCCCTGCTTTGCCTGACGTTTCGCGAGCCGGCACGGCACGGCGCCGTGGAAGGCGGCGTTCCGGTCCCGGAACTGATCGACTTTCTGAAGAAAAATATCGCGGTTTACGGCAACCTGGTGGCCGCCTTCTGCATGATCTCGCTGCTGTTCAACGCGGTCCTCGTGTGGGGTGCGGAGTACTTCATCCGGATCCACGAAATGCCCCGCGCCACCGTGGGACTCAGGCTGGGCCTGATCGTCGGGTCATTCGGCTGCGTCGGCTCCGTCGTCGGAGGCCTGTACGCCGATTACCTCCACCGCCAGGGCGACCGCGGGGGCACCGTCCGCTCTTCCATCGTCGCCACCCTTGCGCTGGTGCCGTTAGCCGCGGTGACTTCGCTCATACCCGATCCGAACTACTCATTGCTCATGTATGCGCCGCTGCTGCTTTTCGGGAGCTGGGTATTCCCTCCCGCCGTGATGACGCTGCAACTGTTCACGCCCCCTTCCATGCGCGCCCAGACCAGCGCGATATACCTGTTCATCGTGTCCCTGGTCAGCATGGGCTTCGGCAGCACGTCGGTGGCGCTGATCACCGACTTCGTGTTCGCCAACGACATGAAGCTGCATTACTCGATGGCGATCGTGGGCACGATCAGTGGCCTGCTGGGGCTGTTCTTCCTTTGGCGACTGCTGCCGATCTACCGCAAGGCCATGGCGGCCCGCAATCTGCCCTGACCAATGCAGACCGAGCTCACCGTCGCGCAGGCCGACCGACTGATCCGGGAAACGGTTGCGGCCTGGCCTGCCGAAACGGTCGCGCTGGACGCCGCGGCCGGCCGCGTCCTTCGCCAGAACGTGCTGGCGGAACGCGACCTGCCCCCCTACGACCGCGCCACGATGGACGGAATCGCCATGCGCTGGCGTGCCTGGTCGGCCGGGCAGAGGGAATTTCCGCTCGAAGGAATGCAAAGCGCCGGCCAGGCTCCCGGCGCGCTGTCGAACGCAGGCGCCGCATGGCGTATCGCCACCGGCGCACCGCTTCCGCAGGACGCCGACACGGTCGTGCCTGTCGAGAGACTCAGCGAAACGAACGGCGGGGTCCGCATCGATGACGACTATCGTCCGAAACGCGGCCAGTTCATCCACAGACAGGGGTCGGACCGCCGGGCCGGCGCCCTGCTCCTCAAGGAGGGCCAGCGCATCGGCGGCGTGGAAATGGCGCTGCTGAGCGCCAACGGCGTGGCGCGACCGCGCGTCGGCCCCGATCCCCGCATTGCACTCGTGTCCACCGGCGACGAACTGGTCGGCCTGGACTCGCGCCCGGAAAGCTGGCAGGTGCGCTCCAGCAACGGCCCGGCGATGTCGGCTCTGCTCAGGCGCCACGGTTTCGGCAAGGTCGCCGCCACGCATGCGCCCGACGATCCGGATGTGCTCGCGGAACGCATCCGCACGGCCCTTTCCGACAGCGACGCGATGATCCTGAGCGGCGGCGTCTCGAAGGGCGCGAAGGACTACGTTCCCGGCGTTCTGACCGAACTCGGCGCAAGGCCGGTATTCCACCGCATTCGCCAACGCCCCGGCTTCCCCCTTTGGTTCGGCATGCACGCCGGAAAACCCGTCTTCGGCCTGCCCGGCAACCCCGTCTCAAGCCTCGTGTGCCTGCGCCGCTACGTCATCCCCGCGCTCAACATGGCGCAGGGCGCACAGGCCCCCGCCCCTGAACACGCGGCGCTTTCCGATGAAGTCAGCTTCAGGCCCAGCCTGACCTGGTTCCTCCCCGTTCGCCTGTCCACCGACCGGGACGGCCGGTTTCTCGCCCACCCTCGCCAGACCAACACCTCCGGCGATTTCGCCTCGCTCGCCCGGACCGACGGCTTCGCCCAACTCCCCGCCAACCGCACCCGCTTCCCGGCCGGCCACATCGCCCGCATCTTCCGCTGGCACAATTGATCTCCCGGCTGGGACGAAGGAGGAGAAACATGAGAAGCACGGCGATTGCAGGGCTGTGCCTGCTGCTGATTCTTGGCTGTTCCGGAGAGCCTTCCGGTCCCGGTGCGCCTCCTTCCTCCGGAGACGACGGCCTCGGCCGGTTGTCCGGCAAGGTGGAGGGAACCGCCGAAGGCTTGCTCCCGGTGGTTTACGCGTACAACACCGACAGGGACCTGGCCTACACCGTCTTCGTCGTGGACGGCGAGTACCGGGCGGTGAAGATGATCCCGGGGCGCTACGACGTGACGATACGGCCGGCGGTCGATCAGCTCGAAGGGTTCGACAGCCAGACGGTGAGCATCGAAATCGGGCCGGGCGATGCGGCCGAAATCGACTTCACGCTGACCGGAATCGGCCCCGTGGTGGATTACGCGGGCGGCATGAACTACCCGGGCGCTGAAATCCTGCCCTACGACGAGGTTTACCCGCCGGGGCCGGGACGCGACATCCTCGAACGCGCCTGCCACGGCTGCCACACCACGCAGTTCATCCCCTACAACGACTTCTCGCGCGCCTATCCGGGCGGCCGGGCGCCCAAGGACCGGCAGGCCTGGGCAGTCACCGTGGACCGGATGTACCAGGGCCCGGCCTTCGGACGTCCCGGCAAGGCTTCGTACTTCGACCCGAAATACCTGCCGCCGGAGGACCGCGACATCCTGGTGGACTACCTGGCCGAGCACTTTCCCGCGGACCGGGCGCCGGTCGTGGCGCAGCTCACCCGTGAACCCGAACTCGACTACGAAGCGCTGAAGAAGGCCATGTTCATCGAGTACGTCTATCGCGAGTCGGACGAATACGAGGTCTGGCCGTGGCCGCACCAGGTGGACTTCGATCTGGACGGCAACGTGTGGCTCGCCTACCGGGCGTGCTGCATCGTGAGGTTCGATCCGCGCACCGGCGAACAGGAGGCTTTCGAAGGCAACGGCGGAGGCCACGGCATCGTGGTGGACCAGACCGACGGCACGGTGTGGTTTTCGGGCGACGTGGTGCGACGTCTCGATCCCAAGACCGGCAAGGTGGACAACTGGGTGATCGACAACCCGCTGCTGCGCAGCAACACCCAGATATTCGACTCGAAGGGTGATCTCTGGCTTTCGCTGCTGCCCGGCGGCGCGCTGGCCAAATGGGACCGGGAGACGGATTCCATCGTCTATTGGGAGGTCCCGGTCATGCGCAGCCGCCCCTACGGGATCATCGTCGATCACGAGGACAAGGTGTGGTTCTCCGACTACCACAACGGCGGCGTGTCGCGTTTCGATCCCGAGACCGAGGAGTTCCGCCACTATCCCCTGGTCGCCGATGACGCCACCTCGTCGATCCGCCGGCTGGGCGTCGATTCCAGGGGCATGGTCTGGACCGCCACCTGGGGCAACCGCGCTTTCGACAACGCCACGCTGTACCGGGTGGACCCGGACACGGGCGAAGTGTTCCGGCGCAGGATCGACGTTCCGTACGCGGCCTCTTACAACGCCGAGGCCGACGTCGACGACAACATCTGGGTCGCCAACGACAACTACCTGACGAAGTACGACCAGGTCGTCGACGCCTTCACCCACTATCCCATCCCGGCGCGGTCCGATTCCCTGAAGACGACGATCACGCGCGACGGCGGCGTGTGGTTCATCTACCGCAACGCGGGCCGCTTCGCCGGATACGGCGGCGCCGCGGCCGTGCTGTATCCCGACAAGGACAACATCCCCACCCTGGGCGCGTATCACGCCGAGGACAGCGCCGGCTACCAGCTAAGCGGCTTCGACGGCCCGCCCGCGCCTCCGGTGCTGGGCGAGGACCGCCACGTGCCGCTGGGGGCCTTGAATGTCGACGAATACGTCGATTTCGCGCTGGCCAGCGGCATTGTCAACGAAGAGGTAGCTGAAGCCCTGAGAGCGAACGAACCACGACCGGAAGTCGATGAAGCGCGCATAGAACGCGCCGACTAGGACAGCGAGTCGAGGACCCGGGCGAGTTTCTCCACGAGTTCGGCGATGTGCGACTCGTCCGCGATCAGCGCGGGGCACAGCGCGATGGTGTCGCCGGTGGTGCGCACCAGAAGACCGTTGTCGAAGCACAGCCGGAACGCTTCCTGCGCGCGCGCCGTAGGCTTGTCCGGCACCGGCTCCAGTTCCACCGCGCCCAGCATCCCGAAGTCGCGGATGTCGATGACGTAGGGCTTGCCCTTCAACTCCTGAAGCGCGTCGCCCAGCAGCTTGCCGGTTTCCCTGCCGCGCTCGAACAGGCCCTGGTCCTGGTACACGTCCAGCGCCGCATGCGCTGCCGCCACTGCCAGCGGATGGCCCGAATAGGTGTAGCCGTGGGCGAACTCGATGAGCTGCTCGGGGCCGTGCATGAAGCCGTCGTAGATGTCGCGACGCACCAGCACCGCGCCCATCGGCACCGAACCGCTGGTCAGGCCCTTGGCCAGCGTGATGATGTCGGGCGTCACGCCGAAGGTCTGCGAAGCGAAGGACTCGCCGGTGCGCCCGAACCCCGTGATGACCTCGTCGAAGATCAGCAGCAGCCCGTGCTCGTCGCAGATCTCGCGAATCCGTTCCAGGTAGCCCTTCGGTGGGATCAGCACGCCGCCCGAACATGCGATCGGCTCAATGATCACCGCGGCGATGGTCGAGGCATCGTGCAGCGCGATGATCTCCTCCAGCTCGTCGGCCAGGTGGGCGCCCCACTCCGGCTGCCCGCGGCTGAAGGCCTGGTGCTCGAGGTCCTGCGTATGCCCGAGGTGGTCCGTGCCCGCCAGCAGCGCCCCGAACAGCTTGCGGTTCGACGAGATGCCGCCCACCGAAATCCCCCCGAAGCCCACGCCGTGGTAGCCCTTTTGGCGCCCGATCAACCGCACCCGCTGCCCTTCGCCGCGCACCCGGTGCCAGGCGAGCGCGATCTTCAGCGCCGTATCGACCGACTCCGAACCGGAATTGGTGAAGAACACGCTGGTCAGGCCCTCCGGCGCCATCTCGGCCAGCCGGTTGGCCAGTTCGAAGGTGCGCGGATAGCCCATCTGGAACGCCGTGTAATAGTCCAGCTTCGCCGCCTGCTCCTGGATCGCGGCCACGATATGCGGATGGCAATGCCCCGCGGCGCAGCACCAGAGCCCGGAAACGCCGTCGAGCAACTGCTCCCCGTCGTGCGACGTGTAGTACATGCCCTGCGCGTCCACCACGAAACGCGGGTCGCGCTTGAACTGCCGGTTGGCCGTAAACGGCATCCAGTACGCCTGCAAATCCGGCAGATCCGTCATC
Source organism: Gammaproteobacteria bacterium (assembly GCA_028821145.1). Lineage (GTDB taxonomy): Bacteria > Pseudomonadota > Gammaproteobacteria > Steroidobacterales > Foliamicaceae > Foliamicus. The sequence continues at coordinate 20,255 of JAPPHC010000074.1, forward strand.
ACACTCTTGCTCGTATCCATGCCCCGGTACCCTACCAGCGTAAGCTCCCCGCGCCCACCCCTATAACGAAGGCGAAAGTCTGAACTAACACGGACAGCGAAAAACTCTTGATGTGTGTACCGTGACGCGGTACACTCAAGCGTGATTCGCCGATTCAAACGATGACTATGAAGAATCCACCCCACCCTGGCCTTAGCATCAAGAAGAATTGCCTTGAGCCGCTGGGCGTGAACGTAAGCGAAGCCGCGAGGATATTGGGAGTAGCGCGCCATACCCTCTCGCGCGTGCTTCACGGCCACGCGTCCATCTCGCCGGAAATGGCCGTACGCCTCGAAAAGGCGGGTTGGTCAAACGCAGAGTTCTGGCTGCAGCGTCAGACAAACTATGATCTCGCACTAGTGCGACGGAGAGAGGACCAAATCAAGGTTGAGCGGTGTCTGGCTCAGCCAACAACGTGATTTGGTATGACATCGTCACCTGAGCGGCGCGATATCTTTACGGTAGGTCATTCGGCGCATGAAGTGGCGCGGTTCTTGGACCTGCTTGCGCGGCACCGCGTAGAGGCCGTGGCGGATGTGCGGTCGATGCCCTACAGTCGGCGGCACCCGCAATTCAATCGGGAAACGTTGAAGGAGTCGTTGAAGGCAAGCGGAATAGCCTATGTGTTTCTTGGCCAGGAACTGGGCGCAAGGAGTAACGATCCGGACTGCTATGAGAATGGGCGCGTTCAGTTTCGGAAACTGGCCGCGACCAGCCTGTTTCAGTCCGGCATCAAGCGCGTTGTGGACGGAAGCGAGCATATGCGCATTGCGCTGATGTGCGCGGAAAAGGACCCTCTCAATTGCCATCGAACCATATTGGTCACGCGCGAACTGGTTGCACTGGGCAGCAAAGTCAATCACATTCTGGCCGACGGAGAAATCGAGACGCACGAGGCGGCGATGGACCGGTTATGCAGACAACTGAACATCGGCGAAGACCTCCTGCGCACTCCCGAGGAACTGGAGATTGACGCCTACGCCGCGCGGGAAGCGAAGATGACCTACATCAAACCAGAACACGCACCCCCCTCCGACTGATCTAAAATCTCCGTACCTCCGGAGGGCGCAAACTTGGGTGAGAAGTCGGACACATTTCTGTCGTTGAGCATTGCGGTGCTGACCGTTTCGGACAGCCGGACGCTGGAGACGGACGACTCGGGCGCGCTGCTGGCGGAGCGCATCGCCGGCTCAGGCCACAAGTTGCACGAGCGGCTTCTCGAACCGGACCATCGGTACCGAATCCGGGCGGTCGTGTCGCAGTGGATCGCGGATGAAGATGTGGACGCCGTCATCACTACCGGCGGGACGGGGCTGACCGGGCGCGACGGCACGCCCGAGGCGGTCGAGCCGTTGCTGGACAAGCAGATCGAGGGCTTCGGCGAGATGTTCCGGGTGCTGTCGTACGAGGACATCGGCACCTCCACGCTGCAGTCACGCTGCCTGGCGGGGCTGGCCAACGGCACTTTCGTGTTCTGCCTGCCCGGCTCGCGCAACGCCGTGGCCACAGGCTGGGACAAGCTCATCGAAGCGCAGCTCGACACCCGCACCCGCCCCTGCAACCTAGCCGAACTCAAACCCCGGCTGCGCGAAACCTAGCCTGCCGGTGGAAGAATTCTCGAAAAGAGTTGCTGTCGTTACGGGAGCGGCGCGGGGTCTGGGAGCCGCCTACGCACGCGCTTTGGCCGAACAGGGCGCCGCCGTGGCGGTGCTGGACGTGTTGGCCGATCAGGCTGAAGGCGTGGCGGAAGACATCGTATCGAAGGGCGGACGAGCACTGGCCGTGGAAACGGACGTCTCGGACCGCAACGCGTTCGGCGCGGCCGTGGACGCGACCATCAGGGAGTTCGGACACGTCGACATCCTGATCAACAACGCCGGGTTCGGCACCACCGAGCAGACCCATGGCGTGCCATGGTACGAGTGGCCACAAGAGGCATGGGACAAGGTCGTGGCCGTCAACATGCGCGGGTCCTTCTTCGGCGCCCAGGCGGTCGCGCCTCACATGATGGAGCGCGGTTGGGGACGGATCGTCAACGTGTCGTCGGCCACCTTCTGGAGCCCCGTGGCCGAAGCCGCACACTACGTGGCCGCGAAGGGAGGCGTCATCGGTCTCACCCGGGCGCTGGCCAAGGGACTGGGCAATCACGGGGTCACGGTCAACACCCTGGTGCCGGGGCTGACCCGGACCGAGCAGATGGACGGCCTGTACCCGCCCGAAGTTTTCGAACAGTACGCCAGGATGCGTTCCATTCAACGGGATGCGGTGCCCCAGGACGTGGTCGGGACGGCCCTGTACCTGTGTTCAACCGCCAGCGACTTCGTAACCGGCCAGGCGTTCATCGTGGACGGGGGACATATCTTTGACTGAAGGCGCGAAAACGGCGCCCAATGCGTCCAGCGTATTGGACGCCGGCGACCTCGACGGAAAAGTCGCGGTGATCACCGGGGGCGGGGGAGATATCGCCCGCCACTACGCCGGGGCCCTGGCGGAAGCAGGCGCGGCCATCGCTCTCATCGACATCAGGCCGGACAAGGTGGCCGATGCCGCCGACGCGTTGACGAAGGCGGGACACAAGGCCCTGGGCCTGACGGCCGACGTGGGCAATAAGAAACAGCTTCGAAAGGCCGTGGACAGGATCATCGACGGCTTCGGCGGCATCGACATTCTGGTCAACAACGCCGGCTATGCCACCACCATCGACTTTGTGGAAATTCCGGAGGAAGAGTTCGACAAGGTCCTCGATGCAAACCTCAAGGGCGCATTTCTGTTGAGCCAGTTGGCGGTTCCCTCGATGAAACGGCGCGGCGGCGGAAAGATCGTCAATCTCACTTCCACCGTGTCCAAGTCAGGACCGGGAGACCTGGTCCATTACGTGGCGACCAAGAGTGGGATTATCGGCATGACCCGGGCCCTGGCCCGGGCCCTGGGGCCTTTCAACATCAACGTAAACGCCCTTGCTCCCGGCATGGTCGCAACCGAACCCATAATCGCGTTGTATCCCGGGGAAGTCCTCGACCGGTCCGCCGCGGGCAGAGCCATCCAGCGTTGGGAATACGCGGAGGACCTGGTGGGGACACTGACGTTTCTCTGTTCCCCGGCCAGCGACTTCATGACCGGCCAGACCATCTTCGTCGATGGCGGCCATGTGTTCGATTGACCGGCCATGCCCCACGTCACCAACGATGCCCTGAAGTTGCACTATGAGACCGATGGCGCCGGACCGCCGGTCCTGTTCATGCACGGCTACACGTCCACCATCGCCCTTTGGCAGGACCAGGTTCCCGTTTTCAGCCCCGACTACCGGCTGATCCGCATGGACCTCAGGGGTCATGGCGAAAGCGAGGGGACCGGCATGGACGGCTATACCTTTGCCGCCCTGGCCGGGGACGCCCTGGCCGTCCTCGATCAGGAGGGCGTGGAACGGGCCACGATCGTCGGTCATTCCATGGGCGGCATGGTTGCGCAGGAACTCCTCGCCCGCCACGGCGACCGTGTCGGCGCCGCCGTTTTCAGCAGCACCACCTGCAAGGCGCCCGCGCGGGAGTACTTTCAGCCGGTTGTGGAGTGGGCCGTAAAGCTGGGCGATATCCCCGCCAGGGAACGCGCCGCCGATCCGCTGACGCGCAGTTGCAAGCCCGTTTCCGAGGCCACCGCCCGGGGCTGCGGCGAAATGCACATGAACATGGAGAACTTCGCCGACTCGTTGAAAGGCAGCGCCACGCCATGTCTTGTCATCCGGGGCAGCGAAGAATCGGCCACCATCCTCAGCGGCTCGTCCATGCTTCTCGATGCGCTGCCCAATGCGCAGGAGGCGGTCATCGAAGGGGCCGGCCACGTGCCCCAGATCACCCATCCCGCCGCATACAACGACGTTCTGGCCGGTTTTTTGCGCCAACTGCATAATAGGGTCGAATAAATGGCGCTGCTCCAGATCCACCAGTTCCCCTGCCTGTCGGACAACTACGGGTTCCTGATTCACGAGCGCCTGTCCGGCCTGACCGCGACCATCGATACACCCGATCCGCGCGCCATCAACCGCGAGCTCAAGCGCAGGGGCTGGCGGCTCACTCACATCCTCAATACCCACCACCACCCCGACCACGCCGGCGGCAACCTTTGGCTCAAGGAACGGACCGGCTGCATCATCGTCGGCCCCAGCGCCGATGCCGCGCGCATCCCCGGTATCGACCTGCAGGTGAGCGACGGCGAAACGCTGGAATTCGGCAACACCGAGGCCCTCGTTTACGACACCCCCGGCCACACCAGCGGCCACATCGTCTATTACTTCGCCGGCGAGGACGCCGCCTTCGTGGGCGACACCCTGTTCGTCATGGGCTGCGGCCGCCTGTTCGAGGGCTCGCCGGAACAGATGTGGGACTCGCTGCAGAAACTCATGAACTGGCCGGGCCGCACGCGGATCTACTGCGCGCACGAATACACGCGCACCAACGGGCGGTTCGCACTCACCGTGGAACCGGACAACGAGGCGCTGATCCAGCGCATGGAGAAAGTGGAACGGCTGCGCACCGAGGGACGCCCGACCGTCCCAACCACGATGTACCAGGAGAAGCGCACCAACCCCTTCCTGCGCCCGGACAGCGAAGGCATCCGCGTGCAGCTCGGCATGGAAGACGCCGACGACGTTGACGTGTTCGCCGAAGTCAGGCGCCGCAAGGACCGCTTCTAGTCCCTGGGGGCGAGGGCGTCCCGCCCTCACCGAAGGCGAGACGCCTCGAGGGACGTGCCCTCGCTCCCGGAGATGGCCGCTGAATCGGATGGAATCGGGTGGAATCGGATGGAATCGGATGGAATCGGATGGATAAGCGGATGGATAAGCGGACGGGATTATTTCTGGTGCTACATTGTTGCCGGCTAACTCGTGAGGGAAATTCATGCACCGGATAACACGCAGGCAATTGGTACAGGGGATCGGTGCGGCCGGCGTTGTGCTGCCGGGAAGCTGGCCGGGGGCATGGGCACAGGCTGCAACGACTTCCGATCCCGGGCTGATCCTCGGCAAGGGTCCGCCCGGCTGGTGCGACGAAGCCAAGAACGGCGGCGCGACGGTTCGCTGGAACGAGGACGACCAGGCCTGGTGGATGTGGTACTACGCGCGCGACAACAACTATCCCGAGGGCGTGGCGCCTGCGTTCGGCACCGGCCGCATCGCACTCGCCAAGTCGGCGGACGGCATCTCATGGGAACGCTACAAGGGCCATCTGACGGGCGGCGCGATCATGGACTGGAGCAGCAACCCGGACGACTTCGATTCCACGCACATCGGCAGCGGCGACATCCTGCGGCACAACGACGAGTGGCTGCTCTGGTACTTCGGCGGCGACAGCACCACGCCGACGGAACTGGGCGGATACCCGGTGTCGGAGGGCTACCAGTTCAAAGGCTATCGGTGTCGGCCGGGCGTAGCGCGCAGCAGGGATGGCATCCACTGGACGCGGATTCGAGGCGCCGCGACCGGCGGGGCCTCGGTGGACATCGGCGACAACATCTACGGCGCCTTCCCCAACGGGATACACGACGGCGACCGCTTCCTGATGTACTACACGACGCTGTCGCCCCGCATCGTTTACTGGGAAACGAAGGTCGCCGAGTCAACCGACCTCGTGAACTGGCGGGTGCTCGGGAATATTCAGTGGAGCGCCGACCCGGCCCGCTGGGAACTGGGCGGATCGAACACGCGCCACATCCTGCCGAACCCCGATCCTGACGGGCGACGCTGGCTGATGCTCTACACCGCGCTCGACGCGCGCCTGCCGCGCTATCCGCGCGTGATCGGCGCCGCGGAATCGGACGACGGACTGCTCTGGCACCGCAAGTACGACGATCCCATTCTGCACATGGGCCCGATCAACAATTTCGACAGCGGCGGCGTCGCCTACCCTCAGCTCGTGCCGCACGACGACGGCCGCCTGTTCCTCTACTACTACGGCTTCGCGCACATCCTGAACACGATCGAGCCGACCCGCGGGATCGGCCTCGCGATCAGCGAGACCGGCAAGCTGACCGACTTCCGGCGCGTGCGAACCTAGCGGCCGTTCAGCGACTTCGCGAACTCCGCGATGCGCCGGTTGAACTTCCCGGCGTCGAACCAGAACGGCATGTTGCCGGAGTCGGCGAAGACGGACACTTCAGCCCGCGGCAGGCGGGCCGCGATCGACTCGATCTGCTCGCGGTTCGCGAGGATGTCCTGGCCGCCGATGACGAACAGCACCGGCACGTCCACCGCTTCGAACAGGTCGCTGTTGTCCGAGCGGTGCTCGCGATTGAAAACGCGCACGTAGTGGGGCGTCATCATCGCGGACACCATCAGCATTTGCTTTTCGGCCGGCGGCAGCTCGCCTCCCGCGGTGATCAGGTCCACGTAGCCCTCCGTCCACTCCAGCAGCGTGGCCGCGTTCGCGGAAGTCGAGCGGGCGATTTGCTGTTCGCGTTCCGGCGTCATCGGCGATTCCGGCCGGGGCACGAACCCGGCGTTGCCGCTCACGAACACGATGCCGCCGATCGCATCCGTCCCGTAGTAGCGCACGTAATCGAGCACGAAATGCCCGCCGTACGACCAGGCGACCAGCAGCGGCTTGCCGGCGCCGGCGCCTGAGCCGCCGGCCTCCATCGCCGCCTTGATGTCATCGGCCCAGAGCTGCATGTCCAGGTAATGCTCCGCCTGCCACGGCTTGGCCGAGGCGCCGTGGCCGCGCATGTCCAGCGCGGTCAGGTGAAACTCGTCGGCGAGCTCCGATTCCAGTTGCTTCTTCCAATTGAGCGTGCTGCCCAGAAAGCCGTGCACGAACACGATCCGCGGCGCATCGGTGGAACCGTTGTGCGTGACCGCGATCGGCAGTCCGCCGCCGCCCTCGACCGTCCCGGTCCGCAGCGCGTCCGCGTGTGTGCCGACCGAAATCAGCACCAGAAAAAATCCCAGCAGGTAACGCATGGCGTCCTCCAGCCTTCAGCAGACCTTCATTGTCGGCGAACACGGCGTGGCCCTCAAAATGCCGAATCGACATTCCCCGATAAGCAGGTTTTATGCGACAGGATTACCGTGCCACGATACGATGGAGGTCCACCGCACACGCGAGCATGCAAAAGCAGGACCCGTGACCCACCTGGCGACCAGCGAGATCAGCCGACGCACCCTGCTCGTCGCGATCAGCGGATTGCTGAGCGGCGCCGCGTTCGCCCGCAGCGAGGGGGAAGATCCGCAGCCAGGCACTTCCGAGGCCTATACACCGGCGGGATTTCAGCACGCATTGCCCGCGGAGGCGCTTGATGAGCCGCTGGCCACACTCGAGCAACCCGGTGCGCTGGACCTCGACGATCCCGAGGGCCTGAGACTGGCCCGCATGAAGACCATGTTCAGCCTGAACGGCGACTACGCGTACAGCGCCTACATGACCCGGCACTTCGTCATGCCTCCGGACGCGACGCCCTACCCGCTCGTCAACGAACTGGAACTGAACGTGTCCTTCCTCACGACCGGCGGCCCGGAGTTCCGCGAAGAATACGAGCAAGGCAAACTGATGCTGCACGGCTCGTACACGCGGGTCTTCCTCGATGCCGCCACGCTGCAGACCGTGGACGCGATCGACGTGCCGGCCATGAACCGGCAGCTCACGCTCGCGCCCACGCAGTTCGCGCTCAGCATCCCGATGGACCTCGCCCCGATCCCGCACGACCCCACGCTCTCCGAAGAACTCCGCTGGTACCGCTTCGGCGACGACGTGCACTTCACCAACATCGCCCTTTTCGAACCCAGCGAATCGCGCCCGCCCCGCATGGACACGTCCGTGTGGCGTGTGAAGCACGCGGACCTGATGGACCCCGCGCATCGGCGGCTCAAGGCCGACTACTCGTTCACCGCGTCGTCCTACGCGGCGCTTTATGCCTGGACCGGGCTGGGCGTCGACGACCCCACCCGGGTCGTCACCAGCAAGGCCGGCATCAAGGTGCACACGATCGACGCATTGCCCGCTCTGGTGCGGGAAAGGATTCTCGAAAAGCACCCCGAGCGCGTACCCCGCAAATGACACTCGCAATGAGGACCTTCCCATGAGTGACCACGACGACAACCTCGAAATCAACGAACAGCGGCGCGACGTCGTGCGTTCGCTCAGCGCCATCGCCGGCATGACCGCCCTGGCCGGCCTGGTCCGCACGGAGATGGCGCTGGCCCAGGACGACGAGAGCGACCTGCTCCCCAACGGCCTGCCGAGGTCGTCCCTGTCCGCCGAGCCCGCCGTCGTCGAGTTCGACCGCCCGCTGGACCTCACCGACCCGAGCGACGCCTGGTACGCGAAGATCAAGGCCACCAACAATCTGGCCGGCGTGAAGACCTACGTGCCGATGTTTTCGCGCGCCTATATCTGCCCGCAGGGCCAGCCGGCGCACCCGGTGTTCGGCCATTGCGGGATCTGGACCTGGCAGTTGCAGAAGGCGACCACCGACGAATTCGAGGACGCCCGCGAAGGCTCGATGATCCAGCGCGCGCTATATACCGGAACGATCCTGGACCCCTACACCTTCGAACCGGTCGAGACGCTCGAAAACCCCTACACCGGCGAGACCATCACGGTGGAGGATTCGATCTTCGCGATGAACTACCTGCTGCATCCGATGGGCGGCGGCCGCGACATCGACATCGCCGAGTTCTACAACCCCGAGGAGAAGCCGGACACGCCGTACGTGCGGTTCGGCGACGAGGTCGCGTTCGTGCTGGCCGGCCTGTTCCAGGGCGAAGGCGACTACCAGCCACGGGCCGATTCCTCATGGTGGACCACGAATTACGCGCAGCTCATCGATCCCGATCAGCCGCTGGTGGAAACGCGCTACAACTTCACCGGACTCATGCGCGCCTGGGAGCGCCCGTGGCTGGGCGTCGAAAAGCCCGACCAGACCCAGTTGCTCTGGGCCGTCGAGGGCCGCAAGGTCCACTCCATAGACCGCATCCCCGACCTCCTCCACAAGCACGTCCTCAGCAAGTACGACGACCGCGTCTGATTGCGTCAATACCCGAACGGATCCTCCGCGATTGCCGGGAAGTGCCGCTTGAGCAACTGACGGGAGGATACCGGCAGGTCGTCGAGTGTATAGAGCTTGGTTCCCTTTGCGCGGGTGTAAAGGCCGCCGGAGCGCCCGCCCATTTCCATCCACGGCAACCAATCCGACACGATCTCGAGCTGAAGCGTGGCCGCAACGCGAGGCGCTCCCGAGCGAAGATCCGTGGTCCGTCCCCGGTAATCAATAAATTCGATTGAACTGAACGCCGGCGCCTCCGCCGGGTCAGGCGTAACCGCCACGCGCTTCTCGACCTGCACCCAGGTGTCGCCTCCGATCGTGCGCGGCGGCTCAATCGACTCGGCGATGCGGATACCGCCCGGTGCCGTGCGTTCCGACGGCCCGACCTCGGCGTGATACGACGTCACCGCGACGGGCGCGGGCACGATGGCCTCGACCTCCCGCGCAGTGAAAGGGTTGAGCCAGGAATCGAGACGTTCGCCGCTCAAGAGGTCGGTGTAGAACACGACTTCCAGCGCATCCACCCGATAGCCGCCCTGCTCCGGATATCGGATCCGCGAGAACCCGATCGTGTTGGTATTCCACAACGGAGTGAGCGAATTGCCCTCGCGTCCGTACTTGACCCCCAGGATCGACCAGATGACCTCGTCGTCCACCCCCGAATACACCAGCCGCCGGTACCAGCCCTGCTCTTCCTCCGACAGCCCAACGGAAGCTGCGGCAACACTGCCACCCAAAAGCCCCATCCCAATTATCCAAAGCAAGCGCCGCCGCGACATTGCGCCATAAATTTCGAGATGCGACTTTGACCCAGCCATAATTTCAAATTATATTGATGCGCTCGTTCCCACGTATGAAATTCGATCTCAAGCAACTACGGCACTTCGTCTGTGTGGTGGACACGGGAAACATCACGCGCGCGGCCGAACTGCAGTACATCACGCAGCCCGCGCTCACGCGCAGCATCAAGAAGATGGAGGAGCGCATCGGCGCGAAACTGCTCGACCGCACGCCCCGCAAGATCACGCCTACCGAGGCCGGACGAGTCCTGTACCGCTACGCCAAGATCATCATCAACCAGGCGGAACGCGCACTGCTGGACGTCACAGCCGTTTCCCAGGGCGAGCAGGGCCACGTGCACATCGGCATCGCCGCGCTGTTCTCCCCGACGCTGATCAGCCATCTCATCCCTCACTTGTCGACCCGGTTTCCGGGGCTTCACGTGCGCATCACGGAAGGCTTCTTCGAGGACCTCGTAGCCGGGCTGGTCGAAGGCGAAATCGACGTGCTCCTGTCCAACTTCCCGCCGGGCGTCGTGCCGCCGGACGTGGTGCTCAAACCGCTGTTCGAGATCCGCACGGAGTTCGTGGTGGGCGCTTCCCATCCCCTTGCATCAAAGGAAAACGTCACGGCAAAGGACCTGAGAGAAGCTCAATGGGCTATCATAAAACAGCCCCATATAGTTGATTTTCTTGATAAGTTCTTTGCCGAAGAATCGCTGCCCCCGGTCTCGGTGGCGATCGAGGCAACCTCGCTCAACACGCTGAAGTCGCTGGTCCTGCTCGGCCAGTACGTCGCCATGCTGCCGCGCCGCTGGATTGAGGAAGAGCTGGCGTCCGGCGAAATCAGGACCATCCGCAAGGACGGATCGGCGCTGGTGCGCGAGGCCGGCCTCATCCTGCGCCAGACCGAAACCCGGCGGCCCACCGTCGAGAACATCATCCCGGTGATCGAGGAGTCCTGCCGCGAGTGGCAGATCGACCGCTGACACCAGAAAAAGGAACCACAGAACCATGACCACACTGCTGACCGCCGCCAACGGCAAAACCGGCCGCGCGGTACTCAAGGCGCTCGCAAATCGCGGCGCAGACGTGAAGGTGTTCCTGCGCAACGAGGCGCAATGGCCCGCTCTGAACGAACTGGGCGCAAGCTCATTCGCCGTCGGCGACATGGAGGACGCATCCACGATCGACGCCGCGATCAAGTCCTGCGACGGGATCGTCCACATCGGCCCGCCCATGCACCCCAACGAGGTCGAGATCACGCGCCGCTTCATCGACGCGGCGAAGTCCCACGGCCTGTCGCGCTTCGTCTATTACTCGGTCATGCACCCGCTCAGGCGCGCGGTGCGCCATCACCGTCTCAAACTCGATGCGGAAGAGGAGCTGATCGAGTCCGGCCTGCCCTACACGATCGTGCAGCCGATACGCTACATGCAGCACCTGGCGATGATCTGGAAAAAGGTGCTGGACACGGGCGTGCACAACATGCCCTTCAACGTCGACGTCAAGTTCAACGTCGCCGACCTGCGCGATCTCGCCGAAGCCACGGCCATCGTGGCCACGGAGCCGGGCCACCTCTACATCACCTACGAGCTGGCGGGTCCGGAAGCCCTGAGCCAGCGCGACATGGCCGCCGTGATCAGCCGCGTGCTGGGCCGGGTAATCCGCGCCGAAGCGCTGAGCCTGGAGCAGGTCGAGAAGAACGCCCGCAAGGCCGGTGCGAGCGACGACCGGGTTGAGCAGATGCTCATCATGAACGGGCATTACGACCGGTACGGCTTCCGCGGCAACCCCAACGTGCTGCGCTGGATCCTGGGCCGCGAACCCAACACCTACGAGAACTACGTAAAACGCCTCGCCGGATAACCCCGGGAGCGCTTCCAGGACATCAGTTCGGCGTATGTCCTTATGCCTATTTCGCATCAGAACGCGCCGAACTATGAATTACACTTTGGGTGCGGTTTGCTCGGGAGGATTCAAGATGGCCAATCATGCAATTCGGACTCGCATAGAGAGCCTTGCAGAAACTCGGACGCGTCTGGTCTTGCCCTCCCTGATGGCGGTCGCCGCCCTCCTCGCGGGCGACCTTGCACTGGCGCAGGACGACGGCCAGCTCGAAGAAATCGTCGTCACCGCGCGCAAGCGCACCGAGAACCTCCAGGACGTCCCGCTGTCGATCACCGCGATATCCGGCGTCGACCTGGAACGCGCTTCGGTTTATGCGCTCGATGACCTGGCCGAAATTACGCCCGGCCTGACCTATCAGAACATCGGCGCGTTCAACACCCCCACCATTCGCGGCCTGTCGCAAACCAGCCAGATCGGCCTGCAGGGCAACGTGGGCGTGTTCATCGACGGCGTGTTCCTCAACAACCGTTCGTCGCTGGAGTTCGGCGTGCTGGACCTGGAGCGGATCGAGGTGGTCAAGGGGCCGCAGGGCGCGCTCTACGGGCGCAACACCTTCGCCGGCGCCATCAACTACGTCACCCGCAGCCCTTCGACGGACGACATCGGCGGCAGGCTGTCCGCTGAAATCGGCAACGAGGGCCGCTGGGAGATCGGCGGTTCCGTCAACTTCCCGCTGGGCGAGAACGCCGCGGTGCGCGTGTTCGCCGCAACCAGCGAGTTCGACGGCACGGTCACCAACGCACGCGGGGGCGACAAGCTCGGCGGCTACGACGAGCGGACCTCGTACGGCCTGTCGGCCATTTTTGACCCTTCCGAGAACCTGAGCGTGAAACTGTTCGCCGCGCGCACCGAAGTCGACGAGGACCAGCCGCCGCTGATCCTCGTGCCGGTAGCGCGCAATGACTGCGGCGCTACCTACAACCTGCCCGACGGCCGCGTATTCAATTCGCTCTACTGCAGCGGACTGCAGGCAGGCGACGCGCCCAACCTCAACGCGCTGGGCAAGGGCCAGGTCGGCGATTTCACGCTGGCCTACCTCAACGTCGAATACGACCTCGGATTCGCCACGTTGACGGTCAACATCTCGGACTCCGAATCGGAATACTCCACGCTGGTCGACAACGTGTCCAACCCGGTTGCCGAGACGCTTCCGCTGGGACCGCTGGGCTTTTCGGCGCAGTTCTTCACCAATTCCGCCGGCGACGTGGCCGAACAGCAGTCCTACGAAGTCCGGCTGGCTTCGAACGACGACGGCCCGCTGGGCTGGCTGATCGGCGGTTCCGTGTTCAATACGCTCACCGGCAGCGTGCTGTCCAGCGTCTCCACGCTGCTCGCCAACCCCACCGAACTGGGCCGGATTTCGTTCGTGCCGAACCGGCTGGATACCGACGTAAACGCCGTCTTCGGCTCGGTTTCCTACGCCTTTGACGACAGGAACAGGCTGAGCGCGGAGATCCGCTACACCGAGGAAGACCAGTTCCTGGAGCGCACGGTGATGATCTTCTTCATCCCGAATTTCCCGACCTCCGTGACCTCGGCGGCCTCGGAGTTCAGCTACACGACGCCCCGCGTCACCTACGAGTACGCCTGGAACGACGACACGCTGCTCTACGCCTCGGCGGCCCGCGGCGTCAAGTCCGGCGGCACCAACGGCGCGGCGTTTGCCGACACGCCGTATGCGGACTACCTGGAGGAATCGAACTGGACCTACGAGGTCGGCATCAAGACGTCGATCCTGGACGGCCGCGGCGTCTTGAACGCCACCGTCTATTCGGTCGACTGGACCGACCTGCAGATCCCGGCCCCGCCCGACCTGCAGATCGGCACCGCGATCGTGAACGCCGCCGGAGCGACATCCACCGGCGTCGAGATCGACACCACGATCAACCTGACCGACAACTTCACCGTCCGCGCCGCCGCCACCTGGCTGAATCCGGAATTCGACAGCGGCACGGTGGACGCCGCCATTTCACCGCTGTGCGGCGACCGCGCCGTGATTCCGCCCACCGTGGCGTGCAGCACCGAAGTGGGCGGCCAGCAACTCCCGCGCACCTCCGATTTCCAGATCTATGTGGGCGCCACCTACACCTGGCCGCGCGTCATCGGCGATTTCGACGCCTACGTGCGGGTGGACACCAGTCACCAGGCCGGCAAGTACTCGCTGAGCCTCAACCAGCAGGACCAGGGCGACATCAACCTGACCAACCTGCGGATCGGGCTTGAGTCGGAGCGCTACGAGATCGCGCTCTGGGCGGAAAACGTGTTCGACGAGGAATACAACGACCGCGTGACCGTCACGACCGACCCGGCCGCCGGCTTTGCCTGCGCCGGCTGCGGCATCACCGTGGCGCGCTTCTACCCGGGCAACACGCGCACCTTCGGGCTGCGCGGCACCTGGCGGTTCTGACAACGTGGCCGATGAAGCCCGGGCCGCCGCCGCCGTGGCCCCGGACCATCACGATCCCGTAAGACGGAGCATGCTCGCCGCGATCGGCGGCACACTCGGGGTCCTGACCGCCGGGTCCGCCATCAACTCCCTCTCCGCGCAGGAGGGGGAAAAGGACTCCGAGGGCGTTTACCGGGACGGCGTATTCAGTTCCTACTACCGCCCCAAGCGGTTCGAGAACAACGAAATGGACCGGCAGCCCTGGACCGCCGACATAACGGGCAACTTCGACACCAACCACCCGTACCACAATCGCCTCGCCCGGATGAAGATGTCCAACAACCTGTCCGGCAAACGCACCTACGTGCCGATGCTGATCCGGAAGGTCCTCGCCCGGCCCGACATTCCCGGCGGCGTGCTGCTGGGATCCGCCGCGATGTTCACCTGGCAGCTACAGGTTCCGGACCCGGACGAGTTTCCCGATGCGCCGGAGGGCTCCATGGTGATGCGCACGGTGTATACGGCGCTCTATCTCGACCCGGAGACCATGGAGCCGGTGGAGCGTATCGTGAATCCCTTCAACGGCGTCGCGATGGAACTCGAGGACTACCTGTCCATCGAGACCTTTCTGCTGTTTCCGACCGGCGGCTCACGCCTGGTGCAGGAACCGGAATTCATGGACGACGATCCGGACGCCCCGAAGCTGACCCTGATCAAGCAATGGGGGGATGACGCCGTTCTATTCATGGGCGGCACCTACAGCGAGCCCGGCTTACACCAGCCCCGGTTCACCGAACTCCAGTGGCGCTGCTCCTACGCCGACCTGATGGACCCTGAAAAGGACCCGATCGAGTCGTATTACAGCTTCACCGGCATCAGCAAGGCCTACGAGAAACCATGGACCGGCTACGGCTACGAAGACGGCGAGATGCTGGTCGATTCCGCCATCGGCAAGAAGGTCCATAGCGTCGACGACATCCCCGACTACCACAAACGCGTCCTCGTAGAAAAATACCCCGACCGCATCTAACTTTGCCAAGATTGCAGCCCTAAAGTGCCAAAAAGCGCATACTTTTGCGCTTGATATCCGGCAGAAGTACGAAATAGCCTTTTTTCACTCAAATCTGATTGAACTCTTCAGGTTGTCCAAACGCGCAACCACCATCTTGGAGTTTCTCGTTTTTTTGTCACTGGGCGTAGTCGCCGGGATCGCAATAGTTCAGCCAGTTAATGCACCGCAAGCAATTGCTGCTGGATTGGGTTGGACCGGCCTATTCACAAGAGACGTCTAGCGCCTTGCAGCAACAGAAATGTACCTTTCCGCCGAGTTTGGTATGATGATCATCGAGGTTTTTTCAATGGACAGAAAAACATATAACCGCGCCACAAGGATTTGTTTGTTCTGCGGGGTGGGCGCCGCCATCCTTTACGAGTCAGCTGGTGAGCTTCAATGGATAGCCTTAGCGATGGCGGGACTGGCTGGCGCGGTGGCGTCCTCAGTTTATTTCTATTGCCACTTGAAGCGTCCCACCTAGACGGATTCCTCCTAGCGGGCCATCAGGCAATCATCAGGCGCTCGCCCTTTGGTGTTGCGGACAAATAGAAGTCTCATCGGGCTTCCGTATAGCACATCAGTTCAGAGTTGATATGATAGGAGTTCTATCTCATCCAACTGCCAAAATTGCAGCCTTCATTGGAGGATAGCGGACATGGCAAAACGCGCAAGCCTGTTGATCAGCGAACCCAACGAGAAGTGGATTCAAGCGCAGATCGGCAGCAAGGAATTTTCCAGCCGTAGCGAGGTGCTGAACGACCTGATCCGTCAGGCGCGGGAGACCGAGGCGATCCGCGAGCGGCTCAAGTTGGCGGAAACGTCGACTAAAGAGCGTGGTTGGGTGACAACAACGCCGGATGAAATGCTGGACGGCTTCAAGGAAAGCGCCCGTCGAGATGGCGAAATATAGACTCGCTCCCGAAGCGGAAGCCGACTTATATCGTATTTGGCTCTACGGCGCGCGGCAGTGGGGAATCGCCGCTGCCGACAACCATTACAGGGCATTTCACGAACGTTTCGAAGCGATCGCGGCCAACCCACTGCAATATCCGGCCGTGGACCATATTCGCGAGGGTTACCGCCGCAGTGTGCTCGGCAGGGACAGCATCTATTTTCGGGTTGACGGCGAGACATCGGAGATCATGGCGATCATCGGACAGCAGAACCTCGATGAATGGCTTTAGTCGTCCACCGATCGCCTCACAATGAGAACTACTCTGAAGTTCGCTGCGCTTGCAACGGTGTTTATGCCGGTTGCTGGCGCACTGGCGGCTGGCTCCGGGGTGTTTGATCTGGAGATTGGGGATTCGGAGCGGAAGGGGCGGCACGCTCCGTTGGTGCTTGATGGCATTACCGACGCCGCTACCGGTGATCTCCTGAACCCGCGGGAACTGGCGGAGCGGCTGGCCGATACGCGCATACTCTTTATTGGTGAGGACCACACCGACATGGACTTTCACCGGGTGCAGGCGAGAATCCTGGAAGAGCTGCACCGCGCCGGTCGCGAGGTGATGATCGGGCTGGAAATGTATCCGTATACGCGCCAGGCAAGCCTCAACGACTGGAGCGCCGGCTCGCTGACCGAGGAAGAGTTTGTCGAATCGTCCGACTGGTACGAGAACTGGGGTTATCGCTGGGACTACTACCGGCGCATCTTTCTGTTCGCCAGGGACAACGGCATCCCGATGTTCGGCGTGAACGTTCCGCGCAACTATGTAAGAACGGTGCGCACGGAGGGCTTCGAGGGATTGAGCGCCGAGCAGGCTGCGTATATGCCGGAGTCCGTGAACACAAACAGCGACGAGCACCGGCAGTTGTTCCGCGCCTATTTCGCGGAAGACGACGCACTGCACGCGGCCATCAGCGAAGAGCAGTGGGAAGGCATGTTCCGGGCGCAGTGCACCTGGGACGCGGCGATGGGCTGGAATGCGCAAATGGCGCTCGAACAGCACGGTGGCGAGGACGCCATCATGGTGGTGCTGATCGGAGCGGGCCACGTCACCTACGGCCTGGGCGCCGAACGTCAAATCACCGATGCGTTCGACGGCCGGATCACTTCCCTGGTGCCGGTACCGATACGCGACGGCGACAACGAACCGGTGCACGAGGTAAGGGCTTCGTACGCCGACTTCATCTGGGGCGTGCCGCCCGAAACCGAACCCGCGTATCCCAGCCTGGGCGTTTCGCTGATGGGCGCCGTGGGCTCGTCCCCGACCAGCGTCATTC
>JAPPHC010000025.1 GCA_028821145.1 Gammaproteobacteria bacterium
CAGCCCGGGCTACAGCCTGGATGAAATGCCCAGCCGCATCCTGGTTCCCGAAGTCATCGCCGTGTGCGCTCTGGCGCTGCTGTTGTCCCTGATCGCAACGGTCTATCCGGCGCTGCGCGCCGCCCGCACGGACCCCGCCACCGCCACCCGCCTGGACTCCTGACGTGAACGAAATTACCCGGGCACCGCCCTTGTCCTGCCACGGGCTGGTCAGGCACTTTCGCGAGCAGGGTCGGGTCCTTGAGGTGCTGCGTGGCGTGGACCTCGGCATTGCCTCCGGCGAACGCGTGGCGATCGTGGGCGCTTCAGGTTCGGGCAAGACGACGCTGCTTCAGTTGCTCGGCGGCCTGGATACGCCCACGCGCGGCTGGGTCGAACTCAACGGCAGGAATTTCAGTTCCATGCGCCCCGCGGAACGCGGCAGCCGGCGAAATCGCCACATCGGCTTCGTCTACCAGTTTCATCACCTGCTGCCGGAATTCAGCGCCGTCGAGAACGTCGCAATGCCGCTGCTGATCCGGCGGTCCGGCGCATCCGAAGCGTTGGCGAATGCGCGCGAGTTGCTTGAGCAGGTCGGGCTGGGCGAGCGGCTCACCCATCGTCCGGCAAAACTCTCCGGGGGCGAGCGTCAGCGCGTGGCCGTGGCCCGGGCACTGATAACGCAGCCGTCGGTCGTGCTTGCCGACGAACCGACCGGCAACCTGGACCCCGAATCCGGCGAACAGGTGTTCGAGCTTCTGCTCAGACTGAATCGGGACACCGGTACCGCGCTTGTCGTCGTGACCCATGACTTCAAGCGCGCCCGGCGCATGGACCGGGTCCTCGCCCTGCGCGACGGCCGGCTGGCCGAAGCGGGCGACTGAACGCCGTTCCCGGCTGCTGATGTTGCGGCTGGGCATGGCGTGGCGGGCCGGCGTTTGCCTGGCTTTCCTGGTCCTTCCGCCACCGCCCGATCCATACCTTGTTGCCGCCATTCTGGCCATCGCGGCGCTGACCGCATGGGCCATGCGCGGCAGGCTCATGGGCGTTGCCCTGCTGGGCGCGGCCGTCGCCGTCTGTCTGGCCGGAATACGGCTGGAGCAGCGCATGCCGGACTCCGCCGGCCGGATGGACCGGATCGTGACCGGGGTGATCGACGACTTTCCGAGGGCCGGCGACGGGACCTGTCGTTTTCGGGTCCGGGTTGGCGGGACCGCGGACCCGGGGCCGCGGCTCGAACGCGTCCTGGTGACCTGGTACGAATGCCGTGAGCCGCCCCGGGCCGGGGAAACCTGGCGCTTCAAGCTGCGCTTGCGCGCTCCCAGGGGACTGTTCAACCCGGGCGGTTTCGATTTCGAGCAGTGGGCATTCCGCGAGAGCCTGAGCGCAACGGGCTATGTGCGCGATGAACTCGCGCCGCAGCGCCTGGCCGGCTGCGAAGCGGGCCCGCGGCTGCTTTGTGCCCGGGCCGGCCTCGTGGAACGGTTGCGGACTTGGCTGGACGGCCATCCCGGGCTGCCCTACGTCATCGCCCTGACGACCGGAGCGCGGCATTTGCTGGCCGATGGAGACTGGGAGGCCCTGCGGCGGACGGGTACCGCGCACCTGTTCGCGATATCGGGCCTGCACGTGGGTGTCGTGGCCTGGTTCGCCTGGCTCGTGGGCGCCGGCCTGGGCCGCATTGCCCAGCACTTCGCCCGCGGGATTCCAGCGCGCCATGCGGCCGCCGGAATTTCGTTCCTGGCGGCCCTGAGCTATGCGGCGCTGGCCGGCTTTGCGGTTTCGACGCTGCGCAGTCTGGCAATGATTACGGCGGTTCTCGTGTTCACCCAGATGCGCCGCCACGGGGGATTCGGGGCTGCCCTGGGCGCCGCCCTGCTCGTGGTCCTCATTCCCGATCCGTTTGCGGTGCTTTCGCCCGGGTTCTGGCTGAGTTTCGGCGCCGTAGCCCTTCTGGCGCTCAGCGTGCCTGGCCTGCGCGAACCGGTCTCGGGTTCCGGCGGGCGGGGGACTTCGACCGCATCCTCCCGGGTACGCAGGTTGGCCGTGGCTCAGTGGCGCATTTCCCTGGGACTTGCGCCGCTGGTTCTGGTTTTCTTCGGCGAGGTTTCGGTAATCGGGGCGGCCATCAACCTCATCGCAATTCCGCTCTTTTCCCTGCTGATCGTGCCGGGACTGCTTGCGGCCCTGCTGATGACCGTCGTCTGGCCTGCCGGTGGCGTATTCCTGCTGCACCAAGGCGCCGGCCTTCTCGCCGCCGTGATGTCGATGCTGTCGCAGCTTTCCGTTTTTGATATGGCCGCATGGACGCCGCCGGACTTCGGATTCCTGCCCGCCGTCCTGGCCGTTGCCGGCGTGGTCTGGCTGCTGGCGCCCAGGCCGGCGCCCGCGCGTTGGGCCGCACCGCTGCTGCTGCTTCCGGCTGTACTGGGGCTGGTACGGAATCCCGACCAGGCCGACCTGGCGGTCACCGTGCTGGATGTTGGCCAGGGCCTGGCCGTGTTGGTGCAGGCGCCCGAATACAACCTGCTTTACGACGCCGGTCCCCGGTATACCTCCAGTGACGCGGGCGACAGCGTGGTCCTGCCCGCCCTGGGCTCGCTGGGCGTGCGGCGCCTGCACGCCCTGGTGGTCTCGCACGGCGACAGCGATCATGCGGGCGGAGCGGCAAGCGTCCTGCGGGCGCACCCCGAGGCCGAGCTGATCGCTCCGGCCCTGTACGGCCTTGAACCCGAGCGCTACCGGCGTTGCGTCACGGGAGAGCAATGGACCGCCGGCACGGTGCGGTTCCGTGCGCTGAACCCGGACCCGGGGACGGGATCGCGCGGCAACGACGATTCCTGCGTCCTGATCGTCGAAGCCCCGGGCGTGCGGGTGCTGCTGCCGGGCGACCTGGAATCCTCCGGCGAGTCCCGCTTGGTAGGCAGGGCCCTTGACGGGCCGTTCGACCTGGTCCTTTCACCCCATCACGGCAGTTCAAGCTCCTCTTCGCGCCGGTTCGTGCAGGCGGTGCGCGCGCGCCTGGTGGCGCATTCCACCGGATTCTTCAACCGGTGGGGATTCCCGAGGGATACGGTGGTCGCGCGCTGGGCCCGGACGGGCGCCAGGCAGTGGGACACGGGCGCGAGCGGCGCGCTGCGATTCGAATCAAGCGGCGGAAGTCCGCTGGAGCTCGCGACGGAATGGCGCCGCGACAGGGCGCGGCTCTGGACCTATCCGCCACCGGCGGAAAGTGGTTCGCAATCTCCCGGCGCCGGGTAAACTCGAAGAATGCAGCCTGAAACTCCGATGCGACGACTTGGATCGCTGGCCGTTCCGTATTGGCGCGGTTTTCTGCTCGCGGTCCTGGCCATGGCCGTATTCGCGTTGACGGAAATCGGGTTCGCGATTGCCGTCGAACGGCTGACGGGACTGCTGGTCAACGAAGGCGGGCCCTGGGCGCGATGGCTGCCGGTGGGCGTGCTGGGCCTGTTTCTGATACGCGGCGTTTCCGGGTTCGTTTCGGCCCACCAGCTGGGCAGAATCGGCCGCTCGGTGGTCGGGCAACTCAGGGCAATGCTGTTCGAGCGGTTTCTGCACATGCCGGTGCGGGCGGTGGAAAAGCGGCCTCGCGCGCAATTGCTGTCGCGCATGCTCTACGACGCCGAGCAGGTGGCGGACGCGGCCTCGACGGTCATCACGACCATCGTTCGCGACAGCCTCACGGTGCTCGGACTGGTCGCCTACATGGTCTACGCCAGCGCCGGGCTTTCCGCGGTAGTGCTCGTCGTGGCGCCGCTGATCGCCTTGACGGCGCGGGTACTGTCGCGGCACTTCCGCCGCTACAGCAGCCGGATCCAGGAAAACATGGGCGAAGTGTCGCGGATCACCGATGAGGCCCTGCGCGGGCTCCGCATCATCAAGGTGTTCGGGGGCGCGCGGCGCGAAAGCGAACGCTTCGCCCGCGCCAACGAAAGCAACAAGAGGCTGCATCTCAAGCTGATCATGGCGC
>JAPPHC010000068.1 GCA_028821145.1 Gammaproteobacteria bacterium
GCAAGAAGAGCCGCAGCACTACCGGCATGGCCTGGGTGTTCGAGGCCGGGATGCGTGAATTCCATCGCCAGGCGGCGCGCGGCAAGACCGATCCCGAACGCCTGGTTGAAGTCGGCCGGCGGGAGATGCGCCTGGCGCAGATGAACGAGTTGGAGCGTTTGGAAAGCGGCCTGCCCTGGCTGGCCACGATCGGCTCGGTGAGTCCCTACGTCGGGCTGTTCGGGACCGTGTGGGGCATCATGAATTCCTTCCGTGCCCTGGGCAACGTCGAGTCGGCCACGATTTCGCTGGTGGCGCCGGGTATCGCGGAGGCGCTGATCGCAACGGCCATGGGTCTGTTCGCCGCGATCCCCGCGGTCATCGCGTACAACCGCTTTGCCCATCGTGTAGGCAACCTGGAGATACGCTATCAGGCCTACCGGGAAGAATGCGTGACGTTGTTGAGCGAACACGCCCATTCGGATTTCGAGTTGGGGGGCTAGATGCGCCGGCGGCTCGTCAATGAAATCAACGTCGTTCCCTATATCGACGTCATGCTGGTGCTGCTGGTGATTTTCATGATCACCGCGCCACTGCTCACCCAGGGCATTCACGTCGACCTCCCGCGACTGGCGACCGAGCCGCTTCCGCAGGAGTTGATACGCGACAACCGGCCGCTCATCCTTACTGTGGATGCCGAGGGTCGGATGTATCTGAATATCGGCGAAGACCCCGACGATGCCGTGGAATCCCCGGTCGTGGTGGCGCGTGCCGCTGCCGTTCTGCAACGCCAGCCGGAAACGCCGGTTCTGGTTCGCGCCAGCGAGGAATTGCCTTACGGCGACGTGGTTACGGTGATGGCCCTGCTTCAGCGCGCGGGCGCCGCCAAAGTCGGACTCGTGACGCGGCCGTTGCCTGTGGAGGAATGATGGATCGCCTGAAGGCGCTGATTGAGCGTGTGGCTCAGTCCTTGCGGACCGGCCCCGGTATTCGCTCACCGGGGGCCAATCCCAACGCGCCACCGCTTCCCATGCTGCGTCCATGCTCCTGGTCGGTTGGAGGGCACGTCGCGCTGATGGCATTCCTGCTGATCGGCTTTGCCACCCGGATTCAACCGGACGAGCCGGCCTTCGGTACCATCGCCATCGACGGCGTGGTGCTGGACGACGAGGCCGTTCAAAGGGAAATTCAGCGTCTCGACGACCTGGAGCGTGCGGCGGTGATCGAGCGTGAACAGGAGGTCGAGCGCCTGCTTGAGCAGATCGAGGAGCAGGAGGAGCGGCAGAGGCGCCAGGAGCAGGAATTGAGCGCCTTGAGTTCGCAGACTGAACAGGCCCGGCGCGAGCTGAGCGAACAGCAGACGCAGGCCAGCCGCCAGCTCAGCGAGATGCAACAGCAGCAGCAGGCGGAGCGCGAGCGGCTGGCGCAAGTCGAACGCGAGCGCCAGCAAGAGGAGGAGCGGGCTCGGCAGGCGGAGGCCGAACGCCAGGCAGCGGAGGCCGAGCGGCAGCGCACCGAGGAGGAGACCCGCAAGCTGGCCGAGGAAGCCGAGGCGGCGCAGCGCCGGATCGAGGAGACCGAGCGCAGAAGGCGGGAGGCCGAGCTGGCCGAGCGGATGCGCAGGGAAATGGCAGAGGAAGCGCGGCAAGAGGCCATCGATTCCGGCCTCCTTGACGAGTACAAGGCCCGCATCCGGCAACGGATCGAGAGCAACTGGCAACGGCCCGCGGATAGCAGGGAAGATCTGATGTGGGTGGTTTTGCTGAACGTCCTGCCCGGCAACGAGGTTGCTGATATCGAATTCGAGCAATTCAATGGGACGGACATTGATCAGCGCTCGATCGAAACCGCGATTCGCCGGTCGTCGCCACTGCCCGAGCCGCCGATACCCGAGTTGTTCGAGCGACAAATGCGCCTGCGCTACCCACCGACGGAGCAGGGCGAATGATCCGGGCGCTTTGTCTTGCGCTGCTCGCCGTCCTGCCCATGGCGGCCTCAGCGCAGCTCGACGTGGTCATCACCCGCTCCACCCAGCGGGCCATCCCCATCGCGGTCGTTCCCTTCGAGTGGCGCGTGACGCTGGGGCTGCCGTACGACTTCGCCGAGATCGTTGAGGCCGACCTCGAGCGCACCGGACAGTTCGCCCCGATGGGCCGCGAGACGATGATCACCCGGCCGACCCGTTTTTCGGAAATGCGGCTCACCAACTGGCGCATCATGGACGTCGAGGCCGTGCTCGTGGGCCATGTGTCGGGCAGCGAAGCAAACCCGACCGTGGAGTTCGAGCTGGTGGATGTCTACGCGGGCGAATCGCTCCTCGTCTACCGCTTGCAAAGCTCCCGGGATGCGTTTCGCGCCACGGCCCACCGTATCGCCGACCTGGTCTATGAGCAATTGACCGGCGCGCGCGGCATGTTCTCCACCCGCCTGGCCTATGTGCAGGTGACGCCGGGCCGCGAGGAGTTCCGGCTGATCGTGGCGGACGCCGACGGCCAGAACCCGATCGTGGTGCTGCGCTCGACCGATCCCATCATGTCGCCGAGCTGGTCGCCGGACGGCGCCTGGCTCGCGTACGTGTCGTTCGAGGCCGGCCATGCCGAGGTCTTCGTGCAGGAGGTCGCGACCGGCCAGCGCCGGCCCCTGTCGCCGGACCGGACCTCGGCCAGCGCTCCCGCCTGGTCGCCGGACGGCCGGTCCCTGGCGGTGGCCCGGAACGTGAACGCCAACAGCGACATTTATATCTATTCGATAGACGGGGGCTCGCCGCAGCGCCTGACGCGCCATTCCGCCGTCGAGACCGAGCCCGAGTTTTCCGCCGACGGCAACCGCGTGTATTTCACCTCCGACCGAGGTATCGGCCCGCAGGTGTACGTCGTGCCGGCTCGCGGCGGCCGGGCGCAGCGCGTCAGCTTTACCGGCTCGTACAACGCGCGGCCGCGGCTGCAGCCTGACCGGAACCAGATGGCGATCGTGCACCAGCAGGAAGGGCGCTTCCGGATCGGCCTTATGGATCTGCGCGACGAGTCGCTGCGCCTGCTTACCGACGGCCCGCTGGACGAGTCGCCGAGTTTCGCTCCCAACGGCCGGGCACTGATATTCGGCGCGGGCACGACCGCCGGCAGGGGCCTGGGCGTCTATTTCATCGACAGCGGCGTCATGCGCCTGCTGCGCGCACCCAAGGGGATCCTCCGCGAACCCGCCTGGGGGCCCTACGAAAACTGACTGCAACCAACATGCAAGGATCACCATCATGAATTTCCCCAGAAACACTAGAGTATGCCTGCCCATCCTTCTGTCCGTTGTGCTCGCAGCGTGCGAAACCTCCGGCACGGCGGCAGGGCCTGAACCGGGCCCGGATCAGGCGGGCACAGGTACCGCGACAGCAGACGGCGGCGCCACCGCCGCAGGCGCGGGCAGCGGCGCCATCGCCAGCGGCACGGTCATCAACCGGGAGGGGCCGCCGGTCGCCATCGAGCCCGGACGCAGCGCCAGCGGCGACTGGATCGGCGGTCCCCAGGGCACGCTGGTGATCTATTTCGACTATGACCGAAGCTCGATCCGCGAGGAGTACAGCCAGATTCTCCAGGCCCACGGCGCCTGGCTGGCGGCCAACCAGGGGCAGACCGTGCGGCTGGAGGGGCATGCGGACGAACGCGGCACGCCCGAATACAACCTGGCGCTGGGATCGCGCCGGGCAAACGCCGTGAACCAGGCACTGACCGCGCTTGGCGCGGCCGGTGCACAATTGAACGCGGTGAGTTTCGGCGAGGAACGTCCTGCCGCGGAGGGAGCCGACGAGATAGCATGGTCGCAGAATCGCCGTGTGGAGCTGGTATATGAAACGAACTGACTGGCCGGTCATGGCGGTGGCGCTGGCGCTTGCCGTGGCGCTGGCGTCGCCGGCCGATGCGCAACGCCGCCGCGACCGCGACGTGCTGGAGGAACTGGAGACCCGGGTGGGCGTGCTGGAGCAGCAGATCCGCGCCGACAACGTGGTCGCTCTGATCAACGCCCAGGATGAACTCAGGCGCGAAATACAGGCGCTGCGCGATGCGGTCGAGCGTCTGGATGAGGACCTGCGGCGCAACGCCGAATTGCGGCGCAGCCAGTTCGCGGCGCTGGAGGAGCGCCTGGCCGCGATGGAAGCCCGCGGGTTCACGCCCGCGCCGGCGAGCCCACAGGACGCGACGGGGCAGGCCCCGGGCGATGCTGCGGACGCAGCCGACGGCGCGGTTCCCGGTGATCAGCCGCCGGAGCCCGAGGAGCCCGCGATTGCGGCCGGCAGCCAGGAGAACTACGAACAGGCGCGCGAACTGCTGGGGCAGGCGCAGTACCAGGCGGCCGGGGCCGAGTTCCTGCGCTACCTCGAAGCCAATCCCGGCGGAGGTCTGGCGGCCAACGCCCGCTACTGGCTGGGCGAAACCTTCTACGTGCAGGGCCAGTACCAGGAAGCGGGCGCGGAGTTCGCCCGGGTCGTGTCCGACTACCCGGATTCCAACAAGCTCGCGGACGCGCTGCTCAAGCTCGGTTACACCCAGGATGAACTGGGCGATACGGAAACGGCCACTGCTACGCTTGAGCGCGTCCGCCAGGACTTCGCCGGCGCCGACGCCGCCAACCTCGCGACCATCCGCCTGGCCCAGATCGAGGCTCGCTCCCGCTGACCCAGCAGCTACAATTGCGCGCCACGGGTCGTTAGCTCAGTTGGTAGAGCAGCTGGCTTTTAACCAGTAGGTCGCAGGTTCGATTCCTGCACGACCCACACTGAAAGTGGAGCCGCCGAGCGGGCCGGGTACTGCCATGACCACACGCCGCACCATCCTCTTCAACGGTCTCGCCCTGGGCTCGTCCGCCCTTCTGGGCGCCAGGCTTCCCGCTGCTGCCGAAGCCCCTCTCACCGTCGCCGTTTTGGGCGCGACCGGGCGCACCGGCAAGTTCGTTGTCCGAGATCTACTTGCGCGCGGACATGCCGTGCGCGGCATTTCCAGGAGCGCCGGCGCGCAACCTCCGCAGGACGGCGTGACCTGGATCGGCGCCGACGTGCGCAGGCCGGATTCCCTGGGCCCTGCGCTCGACGGCGTGGATGCGCTCATCTATGCGGTGGGCGTAACTTTCTCCGAAGTCGAAGTCAGCGACCTGTACGACGTCTACCACACGGGCGTTGCCGATACGGCGGATGTGGCCATACGCACGGGCGTGAAGCGCTTCGTCCTGCTTTCATCCGCCGGGCGGTCGCCCGCCAGCTGGATGCCCGAGGCACTCGCTCCCTCGATGGACGCCAAGGCCAGGGGCGAGGCGGCGCTGCGTTCTTCCGGAATCCGTTACACCATTTCGCGCACGCCCGGTCTCTCAAATCGGCCCGGCGGCGAGTACGGCATCATGCTCCTGCAATCGGAACCCATCCCCCCGGGCGGGCCGTTCATGATCTGCCGGGAGGACAGCGCCTCGGTGCTGGTCGAATGCGCGATCAGCGAAAAGGCCGTCAACAAGACCTTCACGGTCCTAAACGCCGTCACTCCCGAGGTCGGGGTCTGGCGCGATGCCTTGCAGTATCTGCAACAGGATCCAGCGTGACGGGCAACGGCTTCCAGCCGAACGGCAACGGCCAGCTTGGCGGTTTTTTCCGCAGCCTGGTCAGCGATCCGCGCTCCGTGGGCGCCGTCGTGCCCAGCAGCGCATCGCTCGGCCGGCTCATGGCCCGCGGCTGCGAGGCCGGCGCGCGCGTCGTCGAAGTGGGAGCGGGAACGGGCGCGCTTACCAGGGCCATCCTGGACACGGGCGTATCCGAAGGGGACCTCTGCCTGGTGGACAGTGACGAGCGATTCGTTGAAATCCTGAAGGAGAGCTTCCCCGGCGCCCGCACCGTGCATGGTGACGCCTTGTCGCTGGGCGAGCATCTGGAGGACCTGACGGGCCAGGTCGACTACATCATCAGCGGCTTGCCGCTGCTGCTGTTTTCGGAGGCCAGAAAGCGCCGGCTTCTGACTGCGGCCTTCAGGCTGCTCGGCGAGGACGGAGCCTTCCATCAATTCACCTACGGCGGCGTTTGCCCCGTCGGCAGGCGCACGCTCGACAGCCTCGGACTCAAGGCATCGCGTCTCGGAGTCGCCGCGCTGAACATGCCCCCGGCGTTCGTCTATCGATTCCAGCACACGGAGCCCCAGTGAAAGGGTTGTCCGGATTTCTCGCGGTCATCGCGTTGGCAGTTGGCAGCGCGTTTGCCGATGTCGTTGATCCTCGCCTGTACACGCCGTCTCCCGGAGACGAGGTGATCGACAGCGGTGTCATGAATGTGTCGCGCCTCGGTCAGGCCATCAGCAGTGAAGAATTCCAGGTTATTCGTCGCGCGGACGGGGGCCGGACGATTGTCAGTTTGGTGACCGCCGCTGATGACAGCTTTGAAATTCCGGCGCGCTGGGACTATGACGTCGACGAACAGGCCACAGGAGCAACGGGTTGGGGGAAGCATGCCGATCAGCGCGCGTTCGAGGTTTCTCTGACGAGAGACGCCGATGCAGCCACTATGTCCGTTGCATACGAGTCCGGCGAACGGGTGACCCACGAGGGAGAGTGCCCGTCGGGATGTCTGATGGACATGATGCCGGGCGCCATACCGCAATTCACGATGTCGCGGCGCTATGACGCCGACAGGGCGGGCGTGCAGGATTTCCGCTGGATGGCCTTCGTGCTGAATCAGGACATGCGGTCGTTCGACGTGGTCGTGAGCATCGATCACGTGCGCGATTTCAGCGTTGCCCGCGCCGATGGATCGGAGATCACCGTTCGTCATTTCGTGTTTGACGAGAAAGGTTCGCTGGACGGTACCGGCGAGGGATACGAAACCCACTCGAACCTCTGGGTGGATACGACGCACCGACCGATCAAGTTCAAGGTCGGCCAGACCATCGGTTTACGCGCTGGATTCGAGGATATCGACGATCGGCTGCCGCCTCGCTAAGGGCTCGGGCGGGCGAGGGCGGTGACCCGGTCGAAGACGCGCAGGAAGTTGCCGCCCCAGATTTTGGCGATTTCCTGTTCGGAGTAGCCGCGGCGGACCAGTTCCGCGGTGACGTTGGCCGCGTCGCCTACGTCGCTCCAGCCGGCGATGCCGCCTCCGTGGTTGAAATCCGTGGCAAGCCCCACGTTATCGATTCCCAGTAGTTCGACTACGTAGTCCACCTGGTCCACGAGGTCGGAGACGGATGCGCCGGGCAGATGCTCGTTGATTTCGCGCATTTCCCGGAAGTAGGCCTCGCTCTGCTCGACGGTCTCGCGCCGGTTGCGGCTCAACAGATCCAGAATTGCATTCGAGCGCTCGGGGCTGGGTTCCTCAAGGTAGCTGCCGAACGCGACGATATGCACAACACCGCCGGTTGATCCGACCGCCTCAAGGGCCCGGTCGCTCAGGTTGCGCGGATGGTCCACCAGCGCCTTGACACCCACGTGCGACGCCACGACCGGTGCGCGGCTCAGGGCAACGGTCTGCAGCAGGGCGTCCTCCGTAATCTGCGACACGTCGATGATCACGCCCAGGTCGTTCAGCCGGGCGACCAGGTTCCGGCCCGCGTCCGACAGGCCTCCATGCAACGCCGGTCCGTCGCCCAACTGAGGGCTGGGGCGTGCCGAATCGGCGAACTGGTTGTGCCCGAGGTGGGTGAATCCGACCATGCGCACGCCCGCGGCGAAGAACTCATCAAGGTGCTCGCCCGCGGCGCCCAGGCTGTAGGCGTTCAGCATGGACATCAGCGCGCTGTGCCGGCCTTGAGCCGCATGTTGACGCAGGTCGTCTGCCGTCAACGCCAGGCCGATGCGTTCCGGATACATGTCCAGAGTCACGCGCCGGATGGCCGCGGCCTTGGTGCGGGCCTGTTCGAGCGCCCGCGCGTAGCCGGTTTCGTCCAGGGGGCCGTGCGAGGCAAATACGGCAAAGGCGGCGGCGTCCAGCCCACCGCGTTCCATCTTCGGCAGGTCCACCGGTTCGAATCCGTCCACGCCCGGGTCCGATTCCTCCGTCGCGAACGAGAGGGCAATGTCCACGTGGGCGTCGAAAGTGAACACGCGATCGTGGAGCGCGCGGATTTCCGGCGACACCTGCCCGTGTGAAGCCGCGGCCCAGGCGAGGGCCGTCGCCAGGACCAGTGTCCGGCGCATCAGGTCAGATTCGCGAAGGTCTCGGCGACCAGTTCCGGGTGGGTGAGCATGCCGCCGCGCGGGATGTCCAGCTCGATGAACTGCCATCCGGGCCCGCGCGCCGGGCCGACCATGAAATCGCTGGTCATCGAGTATTCCTGGCCCACGCAGTGAATGTAGGTGCGCGGCAGGCCCTCCCAGCCGCCGTTTTTCAGATCCAGCACATCGCTCCATGCGCGCATAGGGTGGAGCGTGATTTTCTCTTTCAGGAGCGCCTGGATTTCGGTCTCGGTGTCCGGCACCAGCATCTTCATCGGGTACGAGTCGTAGTAGCTCATCCGGTAGCCGTCGACGAATTTCTCCATTCGCTTGATGAAGTATTCGGAGAGTTCGCCCTCGGGCGTGCGGCTCACGCCGCTCATGCGGTCTCCCGCCGGTACCAGTGCATCGAAGAAGACGATGCGGCGTATGCGGTCGCGCCTTGCGTCGGCCACGCCGGTGATGACCATGCCGGCGAAGGAATGTCCCACGAGAATGACGTCATCGAGGCTCTCGAAGTCGATGATGTTGACGATGTCCTGGATATGGGTATCGAGGCCCACTTCCGGGCTGGTCATGTGGGCGCGGTCGCCGCAGCCGGTCAGCGAAGGCGCATAGACGTCGTGGCCGGCCCGCTCCAGGATGCGGCGCACGTACTGCCAGCTCCAGCCGCCCAGCCAGGTGCCGTGCACGAGGATGAAGGTCCTGGATTCTTCCCCGGCCTGGGCCTTCGCACCGGCCCCCGCAGCCGAAGCGACGAGCGCGGCGCCAGCCCCCGCGAGCGTCTGCCGGCGGGTGAGCTTCCCGTTCCTGTCGCGCACGCCGTTAGGCGGGCTTGGTGGCGTTCATCACGCCGAACCGCGGCAGGGCGACCGGCCCCTCCTCGTTGAGATCGAACCCGGCGGCGCGGACGAGGTCCTGCAGCCCGTTGGTGCGGTATTTGATCGTCCACACCTCGTTGTTCCAGCGGTGGTCCCACCAGCGCCGGTATTGGCCGTATGCCGTGCGTGGAAACGGGTTCTTGAGGTTGAAGTCGATGGGATAGAAGATTCCTCCCGGGCGCGTGATGCGGAAGGCCTCGTTGACGATGTCCTTCGTGCCCTGGGGCGAGACTTCATGGAGCATGATGTAGCTGGTCACCAGGTCGAAGTGGTTGTCGGGGAAGCGCGTATCTTCCGCCAGGCGCTGGGCGAAATTGACGTCCAGCCCCCGTTCCACCGCGCGCAGATGGCCGTACCGCACCATCGGCCCGCCGACGTCGATGCCCCACACCTCCGCGTCCGGGAATCGTTCCTTCAGCGCCATGGCTAGCTGGCCGATGCCGGTGCCGACGTCCAGAATGCGCCGGACCTTGCCGTCCGCCGGTATCGGCAGCCCGAAGGCCGCCGTCATGTGCAACGCATCCTGGTCGTTGCGCCCGGTATAGAAGCCGTTGGTGCCGTAGTCGTACATGTGCCCGGCGAAGTCGTTGCCCACGTAGCCGCCCGGCTGGATGTGGATCTCGTGGCGGGTGTAATCGGGCATCTCCAGGTCGGGGTTCAGTTCCAGGGTCCCGGGACCGCGGTTGTCGACCGCTTCCATCTCGCTCAAGTAGGTGTCCGCGTTGTTTTCGCACTCGGCCTTCATGTTGTTCCATGAAAGCTGCTGCACCGACATCCAGGTCCGGGTCCTGGCGCTTACCACGGGATCGTCCTGCAGCAGCGCGATGGCTTCCTGCATAGGCAGTTCCGTGTCCGGAGCAATGCCCTTGCTGGCCAGAATGTCCTCCGCGCGCCGGCCGGCAGCCTGGCTCAATGTCTGATTGGCGAAGGTGCGTACCGACATCAGGAAGTCCATCCGGCTTTCCAGGTCGATTTCCGGGAGGCGCTCCATGCGCCCGTTGCGGCCCCGCGGCGCCAGAGTGCCCGGTACGTTCCCGGTCGTCTTGGGCGGGGGCGGCAGATCGTCGCGAGTTTCGAAAAATCCCATCGCCGGCGGCGCGGTGCGTTGTTGCGCGGCACGGCTCGCGAATGGCGCCGCCACCAAAGATGCTGCACCGGCGAACAAACCCATTACGGATCGTCTGTTGATCATTTTTCGCTACCTCCTAGAACTGGCGTTCTTCGCCGAACGGACGTGCGTTCGACGTGTCGCGCGACAGGACGCTGTAGACCCGCTCGACCATTTCCATACGTTCCGCTTCCCACGCCTCTTTCTCGGCGTCGGTCGGCACGTAGGACTCGACCATTTCGGCCGTTGCCATGCCTTCGGTTTCCATCAGCCGTTCGATGACCTTGATGCGCTGGCGGTCGGCCCAGATCTCCGCTCCCAGCGCGATCACGACCGACATCAGATTGTCGATGTGCGGGTTCCCCAGGAATATGGCGGCGTCCGTGTCCGCCGGAATGAAGGGCGCTGCCTTGCTGCGCCCTTTCTCGACTTTTTCGCTCATGGTTTTTTCTCCCTTTGCAGTCCTAGATTATCATGCCCGCCGGACAACGCAGTTGACGGCGATCATGAAACGTCGCGAATTACTTCATTCGGGCGCTGCGAGGGTAGTCGTCCTGGCGCTTGCCATGGGCGCTGGATCGGCTCGGGGCGGTAGAATGAACGTCCCACGGACTGCAGGAATCAGTGCTGCGAGGCGCCAATGAACGATCCGCAATATTTCGACCATCCGGTGCTGGACCACCTGGTTGAAACCGTAATGCAGCTCGGCAGCGAATTGTGGACCACGAGGCGCCGCCTGGAGCTGCTGGAGAAGGTGCTGGCCGATGCCGGCGCCTTGCCCGATGACGCCGTGGAGCTTTACATGCCGTCCGCCGAAGAAATCGAGGCCGAGGCCGCGCGGCGTGACGCCTTCGTCCGGCGGGTATATGCCGGATTCGCCCGGGGCGGGGAAGTGCAGGAGGCCCCGCCGGAACCCTAGGGCGCTGACACGCCCTGGTTGCGGGACGCCACACAAACGGAGAGAGATATGGATCGAGGACAACTGGGCGGCCTGAACCGCCTTCCATCCCTGGACGCCGAGCAACGCCTCGGCTTCGCCTTGAGTTTGCGCACGATGATCACCGCCGGGGGCGTCAGCGCCAAGTCGCGCGCGGCGGGAAGCGCGGCCCTGAAGGAGGCGGGCATCCAGGTGGACGACGTGGAAGCGATTTGCCGCGTCATGGACCGCATCCCCGACACGCAGATTCGCAACCGGATGCTGCGCAGCCTCCAGGAAATGACCTGGGACTCCGCCTTCAGCGCCGTCGACGGCGACCGCGAACGGATGGAGCGGGAGTTGCAGGAGGAATCGGACGATTCCCTGCTGGAGCTGAACCCGGACCTCGAGATGCCGGACTACATCAAGTTCGACTTTCACCTTCAACCGGGCGGCTATGTCGGCGACGCACTGGCAGGCGAGGTCTATCACCATGGGACCAACGCGTTCTACATGGGCTTCAACGCCGGCGACATGATCCACAACGGCCTGGTCGCCTGCGGCCAGGAGCCGCTGAGCGGCGGCGTGGAGCGCGCGCTCGACATGGCGACGGGCATCGGCCAGTGCGCCACCGCGCTCAAGCAGCGCTATCCCGATGCCGAGGTGTGGGGCCTGGACCCGTCCGAACCGCTGCTGCGATACGCGCACAAGCGCGCCAAGGGCATGAACCTGCCCGTGCGCTTCAGGCAGGCCAGGGGAGAGTCCACCGGTTTCGACGAAGGCCATTTCGACGTCATCAACAGCTACATCCTGTTTCACGAGATTCCGTTCAGCGCCACGGAGAAAGTGGTCCATGAGATCTACCGGATCCTGCGCCCCGGCGGCGTGTTCAATATCTACGATTTCCCGGTCGGCGATCCGATGTCCCCGGAATCACGCTACATGTTCGAAATGGACCATCGCGATAACGGCGAGCCCTGGTCGATCGACCTGATGGAGAACGACTTCGACGGTCTGCTGAGGTCCGCCGGCTTCGAGATCACGCCCGGACCGCGCCAGTTCCTGGTGGTCAAGACCTGGCACTGCCACAAGCCGCTGTAGCCCGCGGGCGCATCATGGGCTACCAGGGACGGACCTGCTTCGTTTGGATTGCGGCGGCCGTTCTGATTTCGGCCTGCGGAGGAGGGGGTTCCGACGGTTCACCGCCGCCGCCGCCGCCGGATCCCGCGAGCATCGAGCTCTCCACCACAAGCATCGATGCCGAAGCGGGGGGTGGCGACGCGTCGGTGGACGTGTCCAATGGAGGCGGCGGAACGCTGAACTGGACCGCCTCCATTGCAGGCGGCGCGGACTGGGCGCGCATTTCCAGCGGCGCCAGCGGGACCAATTCCGGAACCATACGAATCACGATCGACGCCAACTCGGGCGCCGCGCGCGAACTCGAACTGACCGTTTCCGCCACCGGAGCAAGCTCGCGCACCGTTACCGTGCGGCAGGCCGAAGGGGCTCCCAACCTCAACGTCTCTCCCACGCGTCTCGACGCCGAAGCCGGGGGCGGCAACGTATCCGTGGACGTGACCAACCGGGGCGGCGGAACGCTGAACTGGAGCGCCTCCATAACCGGTAGCGTGGACTGGGCGCGTATTTCCAGCGGCTCCAGCGGCACCGACGCCGGAACCATCGCGATCGAAATCGACGCCAACACGGGCGCCGCGCGAGAATTCGAGCTGACCGTGTCGGCGGGCGACGCGGGCTCGCGAGCCGTTACCGTGCAGCAGGCCGAGGCGCCCGCAATGCTCGAGGTTACGGCCGCAAGCACCGATCTGGACGGGTATGGCGGAAGCATTTCCCTTCAGGTGAGCAACACCGGCTACGCGACGATGCGTTGGAGCGCCAGCCTCCCGGACGGTGCGGACTGGGCCTACATCGAGAGCGGCGAGGAAGGCACCGATGCAGGCGAAATCGTGGTCCGTTACGAATTGAACGGCGGTGCCGACCGCGAGCTTGACGTGACCGTGACGGCGTCGGCCGCCAACAATTCACCCCAGTCGCTTACGCTGAGACAGGAATGGTTTGCGTCCTCGGCGTGCACCTTTCCGGAGGCCCGGCGGGAAGCTCTCGACCTGATGGAGACGTGGTATTACTGGAACGACGAGCCGGAGCAGCGAGCCCGTTACGACGGCGTCGTGATCGAGGACTACGACGACCTCGACAGCCTCCTGGACGACCTTCGCTGGCGGCCGGAAACCCATGATCGGAATTTCAGCTATTGGAGTAGCGCCAGGGAATCCGACATGGTGTTCGCGGGGCAGGCCTTCATCTTCGGCTTTCGCGGCCGGGTTATCGTCGATGCACTTGAGAATCCACTTTATTACCAGGTCATCGATGTCTATGCGGGCGCTCCGGCAGGAAACGCGGGCCTTCAACGCGGCGACCGGATCGTGGGGGTGAACGGCAAGGCGGTCGACAGCCTGACCGTCGAGGAGGTCTTCTCGGAATTCGGTCCCAACGAGGAAGGCTTCGAGGTCAGCTTCGAAGTCGAGAAGCAATCGGGCGAGCGCCGGACCATCAGCATTGCCAAGGCGCTCGTTGATGTCCCCACCGTCCCTGAGGAACACGTTCGAATACTGGACACCGATGCAGGAAAAGTAGGCTACCTGCATTTTCGGACCTTCTTCGGGGATGCGAACGGGCGCCTGTTGCAGGAATTCGCCGAATTCAATGCCGCGGGGGTCAAAAACCTGATCGTGGACCTGCGCTACAACGGTGGAGGAAGCGTGCCGATCGCCTATGGCCTGGCGACCCTGATCGGTGGTCCCGAACTCTTCGAGAACCAGGCGCAGACGGTGATGGTGAGGAGAGTTCACAATCTCTTGGTCAGCTCCGAAGGGCTTGACCGGACGGCCTACTTCGGATGCGACGCCTACCCCACGCCGGCGCTGGCCGCACGCTGTCGAAACGAATCCGCGATACGGAACGTGGAGAAGGTCGTGTTTATCACCGGTCGGGGTTCCGCTTCCGCCAGCGAACTCGTTATTACCGCGCTTCAGCCATATGAGAACGTGTCCCAGGTGGGAGAGCGCACCTACGGCAAACCCGTAGGCCAATACGGATTGCGCTTTTGCCTGGCCACTCCGAATGTTTTCGAGTCGCGACTGGCGGATCTTTGGGCCGTGACCTTCGCTCACCTCAACGCCGAGGGTTTCGAGGACTACTACGATGGCCTTCCGGTCACCGAAGGCTGCCAGGTCCAGGACGATCTCACTCGCCAACTGGGAGACCCCCGGGAGGCCCGGCTGGCTGCCGCCTTGCGCTACCTGGAAACCGGCAGTTGCGGCGCGACCGCGTCTTCGCGTCTGGCTGCGCAAGGCGCTGCAATGCAGCAAACCCCGCCTCAGGACCCGGTCACCCACTTCCTGGGCCACTAGTAGCGGCCTGGTAGCGGGGGCATTGCCCACACTGCGTCCCGCCTTACTGGAGCGCGGGACGCTGTCTGTTGCGGGGGAGGGCGGGACGCCCTCGCTCCCAGGTCAGGCGGCGCGGGCCTTCAGTTGCGCGGCAGTCTGTTCGCCGATCATGCGGCCGAATGTCATGGCCGGCATCAACGACATGCCGCCGACGAAGGCAACTCCCGATAGGCGCGTGAAGCCGAGTATTTCGCCGGCGGCATACAGGCCGCCGATCGGCTTTTCGGATTCGTCCACGACCTGCAGGTCGCCGTTTACCTTGACGCCGCCGGGACTGAGCACGGTTACCCCCACAGCTTCAATCCCATAAAACGGCGCGCGGTCGACGCGGCGCGGCAGGAACAGGCGATTGAAGTCGGGGTCCTCGTGATTGTCGACGGCTTCGTTGTAGCGCGCGACCGTTTCCGCGAGGTTTTCCGGCGGGATATCGAAGCGGCCCGCCAGTTCCTTGATGGAGTCGGCCTTCTGGAAGGCCGGGTGGGTATTGAATTTGGGGCGCAGGTCGCGGCCCTGCTTGTCCAGAACGGTCATCGGCGTTGCGTTCTGGCGTATGCCTTCGTCGAACACGATCACCATGCGCATGCCGGGCTGCTTCAATAGCGAGGTCTCGCTGTAGTGAATGCTCGGGTGGTCTTCGCGCAGGAACCGCTTGCCCTGGCCGTCCACGTAGATTTCCCATGGCGCCCGGTAGGCCGGCGCAAGCTGGAAGAACCAGGCGCTCAACGGGTCGTCCGGGTCCTGCAGGAAGCCCGCGAAGGTGGCCAGGAACTGGTCGGTGTGATCGATCCTGGCGCCGATCTCGCGGGCTGCAATTACTCCGTCTCCCCGCGAAAACGGATTGCAATGGGAATGCAGCGGGTAGGGCGTGACCTCGTTCCATAGCTCGGGGTTGGCGGCGTAACCGCCGGTGGTCAGCGCCACGTTCGGCGCCCTGAACTCGAGTTCCTGACCGTTGCATTGGGCCTTTACCCCGACCACGGCCCCGGAAGCGGAAGTGAGCAGGCCGGTCATGCGGGTCTGCAGCCGCAAGTCGATCGCCCCTGACGCCACCAGTGCACGATGAACCGGCTCGATGACCTTGAGAATCGAGATCGCCTGCTCGTGGCCCCAGACGTAACGGCGCGTCGTATAGGGCTCGTGCACCATCCCGGCGACAGGCGTTTCCGGCGCCAGTTCGAGACCGACGTCCATGAGCCAGTGCAGGGTTTCCGCGGCGCCGCCTGTGGCCAGCCGCCCGAGGACCGGGTCTATGCCGCCGTAGGCGATGCGCTGGGCGTCCTGGTAATGCTCCTCGGCGCTGTCCTCGATCCCCAGCGCGGCCTGCTGGCGCGTGCCTGCGGCGCTGATCTGGCCGGAAGACCAGTAGAGCGTCCCGCCGACGCGCGTGTCGGCGTCGATCTGCAGGACGCGGGCACCGCCCTGGGCCGCGAAGATGGCCGCCGGCAGACCGGCGGAACCGGCGCCGACCACGATGATGTCGTATTCCCGGCTCATGACTTATCTCCGGCCATCTTCAGCAGCGGCTTGACGAGATCGATGGGCAGCGGAAA
Organism: Gammaproteobacteria bacterium; assembly: GCA_028821145.1. Classification (GTDB taxonomy): domain Bacteria; phylum Pseudomonadota; class Gammaproteobacteria; order Steroidobacterales; family Foliamicaceae; genus Foliamicus. The sequence goes on from JAPPHC010000068.1 coordinate 16,071, forward strand.
CACGATAGTGGAACTGCCCTCGTTGGCCACCTCGGTGAGCGTCTGCAGGTAACGCAGCTGCAGCGCCTGGCCTTGTTCGGCCAGCGTTGCCGCGGCTTCGGACAGTTGCGCGGCCGCCTGCCGCTCGCCCTCCGCGTGAATGACCTTGGCGCGCCGGGCGCGCTCGGCCTCGGCCTGGGCGGCGATCGCACGGATCATGCTCTCGTCCAGGTCCACGTGCTTGATCTCGACGTTGGAGACCTTGATGCCCCAGGCGTCGGTGTGCTGATCGAGGATCACCTGGATGTCCTGGTTCAGCTTGTCGCGCTCGGACAGCATCTCGTCCAGTTCGTGCTGACCCAGCACCGAGCGCAGGGTGGTCTGCGCCAGCTGGCTGGTGGCTTCGAATACGTTCGCCACCTGGATGATGGCCCGCTCCGGATCCACGATCCGGAAATAAACCACGGCGTTGACCTTGACCGAAACGTTGTCGTGCGAGATCACGTCCTGGGTGGGCACGTCCATGACGATGACGCGCAGGTCCACCCGGACCATCCTCTGAACCAGCGGGATCACGATGATCAGCCCCGGCCCCTTGACCTTCCAGAACCGGCCGAGCAGGAAAATCACGCCCCGCTCATACTCCGCAAGGATTCGCACCGAGGCGACAATGAGCACGAGAACGATTATTCCCGCAATAACATAAGTTAGCATTATTAACTCCTTATCCCGTTTTCTTCAACAAAGAGAATAAGTTTGGGCGTGTCCGGCGCGCGGGCGGGGAATCCCCCACTTCCAGCCTCAGTCCGTCCACGGACTGCACGTACAGTTCCTGGCCCTTCTTCACCGGGGACGGTGCGGTGGCATGCCAACGCTCGCCCTGTACCAGCACCGGTCCGGCGCCTTCGAAGTCCTCCAGGACCACGGCCCGGCGGCCCACCAGGCTTTCCCGGCCGCTCACCACAGGCCGGCGCCGGCTGCGGGCCAGCACCACGACCAGGCCGAACATGAGCAGTCCGGCCGCCAGCCCCACGCCTCCGATCACGCGCAACGGCGCCTCGAATCCGGGAATGCCGGTGTCAAACAGAATGATCGATCCCACAACGAATGCCACGACTCCTCCAAATCCCAATACGCCGAAGCTGGGCGTAACGGATTCCGCAACGATCAGGCCCACCCCCAGGGCCATGAGCGCCAGTCCCGCGTAATTGACCGGCAATATGCTCAGCGCGTAGGCCGCCAGCAGCAGGCAGATGACGCCGATGACTCCCGGTATCCATGTGCCGGGGTTATAACCTTCCAGCAGCAGTCCGTAAAGACCGACGATCAGCAGCAGGTAGGCCACGTTCGGGTTGGTAAGGATCGAAAGGAAGCGGGTGCGCCAGTCGGGCTCCAGCCGCTCGACTTCCGCTCCGGCCGTCTGCAGGCGGACCTTCTCACCGTTCAGGTCCACCTCCCTGCCGTCCGCCTTCTCAAGCAGTTCCGTCAGATCGTTGGCGATGAAGTCGGCCACGTTCATTTCGACGGCTTCCTCGGACTCCAGCGTCACGCCTTCGCGCACCGCTTCTTCGGCCCAGTCGGCGTTGCGCCCGCGCAGGTTGGCGAGCGAGCGTATCCGGGCCACGGCGTCGTTGACGACCTTGCGCTTCATGGCCTCGGCGTCGATTTCCTCCGCGGTCCTGCCCGGAGATTCTTCGCCGTCTTCGGATTCTTCCGATTCTTCCGATTCTTCGCTGTCTTCGCCGGCTGCGCCTTCGCCCGAATCTTCCTGCGGTGCGCCCGTCTCGTCACTACCGCCGGCGGAGGATTCGTGTTCGTCGAGCAGAACCGCCCCGATCGAAGCGGCCGCGCCGGTCTGGCCCATGCTCACCGGGGTCGCGGCGCCCAGCGTAGTCGTGCGGTCCATGGCGGCGACATGGCTGGCGTAGAGGATGTAGGTGCCCGCGCTGGCTGCCTTCGCTCCGCTCGGCGTCACGTACACCGCCACCGGCACGTCGGAAGCCAGGATCGCCTTGATCATGTCTTCCATCGCGATCATCAGGCCGCCGGGCGTGTCCAGTTCAAGCACCAGGATCCGGGCGTTGCGCTCCTGCGCGGTTTCGAGGCTGGTGATGAAAAACTCGGCGGTCGCAACGCTGATGGCGTCTTCGATCGTAAGCACCAGCGCGAGGTCCCGGGGCTCCTCTTCGACGGGTTCTTCCGGTGCATCCTGCGCCGGGCCAGCGCGCCACAAAAATACGCCCGCAAGGACCAGCAGGGCGGACGAAAACAGGAACCTGCGCGCTTTGGAACGTGCTTGCATAAAGGGCGTAGCATCATAGCACGCAAGGGTGTTCGCCGTTAGAATTCGGGGTTCGCCCAGCAAATCCGCAGGGGGGACGAAAAATGAAGCGTTTACTGACCTTCGCCGGCGTGCTATTCGCGCTGTCCGCGGGAGCGCAGCAGGACATGGAAAACGTGAAGATCGAGCCGGTCCCGGTAGCCGACGGTTTGTACATGCTTGTCGGGGCCGGGGGCAACATCGGCTTGTTCGCTGGCGAGGACGGCGTATTCATGATCGACGACCAGTTCGCCGAACTGACGCCCAGGATATCCGCCGCGGTGGAGGAGTTGACCGGCGGGCCAGTGGACATGCTGGTCAATACCCACTGGCATTTCGATCACGTCGGGGGCAATGAATACTTCGGCAATGCGGGGGCGCAGATCTTCGCCCACGACAATGTGCGGGCGCTGATGAGCGAGCCGCAGACGCTTGCCCGGTTCGGCGTGAACCTGCCGCCCGCGCCGAAAGTCGCCCTGCCGCTCATCACCTTTGACGACAACATGACGTTTCACATCAACGGCGATACCGTCCTCGCCCGGCACGTGCCCAATGCGCACACGGGCGGCGACGTGATCCTGTATTTCGAGAACGCCAACGCCGTGCACACCGGCGACGTCTATATCACGCTGGGCTATCCGTTCATCGACGGCCAGCATGGTGGCCACATCGACGGCCTGATCGACGGCGCCCGGCAGGTGCTGGACTGGTCCGACGACGAGACAAAAATCATGCCGGGCCACGGGCATTTGTCCAATCGCGCCGAGATCCAGGAGTTCCACGACATGCTGGTCGAATCACGAAGCCGGGTTCAGGCCCTGCTGGACGAAGGCAGGACGGCGGAAGAGATCGTGGCCGCCGCGCCCCTGGCGGACCTGGACGCGCGCTGGAGCAGCGGATTCATCGACGGAGTGGGATTCACCCGGGCCATCCTTGAGGGCCTGGGCGAAGATTGACCATGGCTTTCGCACTGACCGACAAACAGGCAACGGACCAGTGGAGTCCGGACGGTTGGCTCGCCCGGGAAACCTTGCAACAGCCGGTATACCGCGACACCGAGGCGCTGGATGCGGCGCTGAAGGAGCTGTCGGCACTGCCGCCCATCGTGACCAGTTGGGAGGTCGAGTCGCTGCGCGGGGCCATCGCGGAGGCCCAGCAAGGCGAGAGCTTCGTGCTGCAGGGCGGCGACTGCGCCGAGACCTTCGAGGAATGCACTTCCGACATCATCGTGAGCCGGCTCAAGGTGCTGCTGCAGATGAGCCTGGTGCTGAGCTACGGGCTGCGCAAGCCGATCGTGCGCATCGGGCGCATGGCCGGGCAATACGCCAAGCCGCGCTCGGCGCCGCTGGAATCGCGCGAACAGGTGTCGCTGCCGAGCTTCCGCGGCGACCTGGTCAACCGGGAATCGTTCACCACCGGCGACCGGGAACCGGACCCCAGGCTGCTGCTGCGCGGCTACGAGCGCGCCGCACTGACGCTCAACTTCATCCGTTCGCTGGTGGACGGCGGGTTCGCCGACCTGCATCACCCCGAGAACTGGGACCTGGACTGGGTCAATCATTCTCCCCAGTCCCAGGCTTACGAAGTGATCGTGGACCGGATTACGCGCTCTCTGGATTTCATCGAGCACTCCACCGGGCGCGACCTGAGCCGCCTTCGCCGCACCGATTTCTATACTTCGCACGAGGGCCTGCTGCTGCACTACGAGCAGTCCCAGACCCGATTCCTGGATCACCGCGGGCTGTGGTACGACCTGACCGCCCATTTCCCCTGGATCGGCATGCGCACGGCGCAACCCGACGGCGGGCACGTGGAGTTCTTCCGCGGGGTGGCCAATCCCATGGGGATCAAGATCGGCCCGGGCATGACGCCCGAGTGGCTGCTGGACCTGCTCCGGATCCTGAACCCGGACAACCAGCCGGGGCGCATCACGCTGATCCACCGCATGGGCGCGGGCAGGGTCGGCGAGGTGCTGCCGCCCCTGATCGATGCGGTGCAGCGTGCCGGCGCGCTGGTCCTGTGGATGTGCGACCCCATGCACGGCAATACCGAAACGGCATCCAACGGCCGCAAGACGCGCCGGCTCGAGAATATCGAAGCCGAGCTGAAGCAGGCTTTCGAACTGCATTCGAGCGCCGGTACCGTCCTCGGCGGCGTGCACCTGGAACTGACCGGAGAGAACGTCACCGAATGCATTGGCGGCGCGCGGGGGCTGGACGAGGCCGGTCTCGACAGGAGCTACCGCACCCAGGTCGATCCGCGCCTGAATTACGAGCAGGCGATGGAACTGGCCATGCTGATCACGCAACAGGCGGCCGCCTAGTTGCCGGACAGCACACTAATATCGGCGCCGATGGGCGCCGATAAGACAGAAGACTTCAATCCGGGGAAATTCCTCGAGAGCCTGACCCGAAGCTGCGGCGTCTACCGGATGCTGGACGGCAGGGGCGCCATCCTGTACGTGGGCAAGGCCAAGAACCTGAGGCGCCGGGTGGCGTCGTACTTCGGTTCGCGCAGCCATCAGCCGCGCATCCAGAAGCTCATGAACCGCACCCAGCGGGTGGAAGTGACCGTTACCGGGACGGAGCAGGAAGCGCTGCTGCTGGAATGCAACCTGATCAAGCGCCACAAGCCGCGGTTCAATATCTATCTGCGCGACGACAAGAGCTATCCCTACATCTACGCCACCACCCGCGATCCTTTCCCGCGATTTGCCTTCCATCGCGGCGCGCGGCGCGGCAAGGGCCGTTACCTGGGCCCTTATTCCAACGCCGCGGCGGTGCGCAGCGCGCTGGGCCAGGCGCAGAAGCTGTTCCGGATCCGGCTGTGCGAGGACTCCTATTTCCGCTACCGCGAGCGGCCCTGCCTGCAGTACCAGCTGGACCGCTGCACGGCGCCCTGCGTGGGCCTGGTGAGCGAAGAGGAATATGCGGCCGACGCAAGCCAGGCGCTCTTGTTCCTGGAAGGCAAGAACGAAGCGGTGCTGGAGGACCTGCTGGGGCGCATGGAGCGGGCTGCGGAGGACCTGGATTACGAACGCGCGGCGCTGCTGCGCGACCGGGTGGCCGCGCTTCAGCGGATACAGGCCAGCCAGTCGGTGGCGGGCGGCGCGGCGCGGGACCTGGACGTGGTCGCGGTGGCCGAAAGCGGCGGCGTCTTCTGCGTGGCCGTGTTGTGGATCCGGCGCGGCACGCTGACCGGCAGCCGGCTGTTTTTTCCCCGCGTCGTGCCGGGGGTGGAATCCGATGAAGTGTTGAGCGCCTTCATCTCGCAGCATTACTTCGAGCGCGGTGCGCCGAGGGAAGTCATTACCGGCGGACCGGTCAGCCGGCGCGACCTGCTGGAGAGCGCGCTGGGCATGCAGAGCGGCCATCGCGTGGCGGTGCGCTGGAACGTCCGCGGCTGGCGACGGCGCTGGGTCGAACTGGCGCGCCGGAACGCGGACGCCGGGGCGCGGCAGCAGGCCGCGGGCGCCCGGGGGCTCGCTTCCCAGCTGAAGGCGCTGGCGAGGGAACTGCAACTGATGCGCCCGCCCGAACGTATCGAGTGCTTCGACATCAGCCATACCGGCGGCGAGTCGCCGGTTGCCTCCTGCGTGGTCTTCTCACCCGAGGGCGCCAGCCGTTCCGAGTACCGGCGGTTCAATATCCGCGGCGCCGAAAGCGGCGACGACTACGGCGCCATTGCCGAGGCCGTGCGCCGGCGCTACGGCCGGCTGGTCCGGGAAGAATCGCCGCTGCCTGAGCTGCTGCTGATCGACGGCGGCCGCGGCCAGCTGAATGCGGCGCGCGCCGAACTGGAAGCGCTGGGGCTGTCGAGCATGCCGGTCGCCGCCGTGGCCAAGGGCTTCGGGCGCCGCGAGGGTCGTGAGCGCATCTACATGCCGGATCTCGCCCGGCCACTGATTCCGGGGTCGGGCTCCGCGGCGCTGAAACTGATTGCGCGAATTCGCGACGAAGCGCACCGCTTCGCGCTGGAAGGCCACCGCCGGCGGCGGCACGGCGCTCGCAAGTCCTCGGTGCTGGAGGAAGTGCCGGGGCTCGGACCCAAGCGCCGCCGCCAGCTCCTGCGGCATTTCGGCGGATTGCGCGGCGTCGAGGCCGCTCCCGTGGAGGACCTGCGCAAGCTGCCCGGAATCGGCCCGGAGCTCGCGCAAAGAATCTACGGCGCGCTGCACTGATCCATGAGCCAGTGCGGGGCCGAATTGGCTATAGTGGCGGCATGAACCTCGCGATCATCCTGACGTGGTTCCGGGTCGCCGCCATGCCCAGCATCGTGGCCCTTTTCTACCTTCCGTATCCCTGGGCGCACCCGGTTGCCGGACTGGTCTTCGGCGCGGCCGCGCTCACCGATTGGGCGGACGGCTGGGTGGCGAGGCGCTTCGACCAGGGATCGCGTTTCGGAGCTTTCCTGGACCCCGTGGCGGACAAGCTGCTGGTCATCGCGGCGCTGCTGCTCCTGGTTCAGGCCAACCCGGGGATGGTGCTGGCGCTGGTGGCGATCGTGATCATCGGCCGCGAGGTGGCCGTCTCGGCGCTGAGGGAGTGGATGGCGGCGCTCGGTCAGCGGGGGCGGGTCAACGTCATCCGGCTGGCCAAGTACAAGTCCATCGGGCAGATGGTGGCCCTGGCGTTCATGCTGTACGAAGAGCCGCTGTGGTTCCTGCCGCTTTACGACATCGGCTACGTCCTGCTGCTGTTGTCGGCGGGGCTGACTCTGCTCACGGGCGCCCTGTACATGTTGCGGGCCAGAACGGCCATGCGCAGCTCATCCGCCTCATGAATGCGCGCACCGGGCTCGTGGCCGGGTTCCTGCCGGTCCTGCTGGCCGCCGGCGCCTGCGCGCCCGCGCCCGAGGGCCCTCAATCCGGCATTGCGATCAGCAACGTGACCGTCATTGACGCCGTGTCCGGTGAGCGGCCGGGGCAGACGGTCCTCATCGATGGCGACCGGATCGTGCTGGTCGGTCCTGCCGATTCGATTTACTACACGGCCGCCGAGCAGATCGACGGCGCGGGCAAGTTCCTGATTCCGGGCCTGTGGGACATGCACGTTCACCTGACCTTCGACGAGCGGTTCACGGCCACCATGCCGGAGATGTTCATCCGTTACGGCATTACCAGCGTGCGCGATACCGGCGGGTTGATGGAGAAGATCGCGCCGGTGGTGGAGCGCATGCGCGCGGAAGGCGCGGTTGCGCCGCGGGTGTTCTTCAGCGGACCGCTGCTCGACGGCCCTACGGTGGTGTACGACGGGATCGACGCGCCGGAAATCGGCGTTCCCAACCCGGACGCCGAAACCGTTCGGTCGAGGGTCGCGGAACTCAAGTCGCAGGGCGTGGACTTCATCAAGATCTACGAAATGGTCAGTCCCGAAGTGTTTGCGGCGCTGGTCGAGGCAGCCGGGACGCACGGCCTTCCCATCGCGGCACACGTGCCGCTATCGATGCGCGCCTCCTCGGCCGGCCCGCATGTGAACTCGATGGAGCACCTGCGCAATGTCGAGCTGGACTGCGCTGCGAACTCCGACGCGTTGCTGGAAACGCGCCGGCAGCAACTGTCGGCAGGCGAAGAAAGCTCCGGCATGAAGCTGCGCACGTTCCTGCACAGCCTGCAGCGCAGGGAAGCCATCGCCGCCTTCGATGAAGAGACGTGCGCGGAAGTTCTCGGGACGCTGCGAAATACCATTCAGGTCCCGACCGCGCGGCTGAATGCGCTTTCCATGTTTCCCGTATTCGACCGGGACGACTGGCCGGAGGCGCTCGCCGAAATACCGCAGGCGGTGCAGGACGAATGGACCGGTCCGTCGCCCTCGCCGTGGGTCAGCCGGGACCCGGCGCAGCGCGATCTCACGGTCGCGCAATACACGCTGGACATGATCGCGCGCATGCACGAAGCCGGCGTGCCGGTCGGCGCGGGCACGGACACGCCGATAGCGCTTGCCATTCCCGGGTACAGCCTGCACAACGAACTGGAAGTGCTGGTCGCTGCCGGGCTAACGCCGCTTGAAGCGTTGGGCGCCGCCACGGTGCAGCCGGCGAAGTTCTTCTCGCTGGAGGATGAAATGGGCGCGATCGCCCCGGGAATGCGCGCCGACCTGGTGTTGCTGGATGCCAACCCGCTCACCGACATTCGCAATACCAGGACGATCGACCGCGTCATCGCGCGCGGCCGGCTCGTGCCCGTTCACTAGCGCAACCGCACCCATCGGGAGGAGGAAATATGAGAGCAAGTTGGCTGGCCGTCTGCGGACTGTTCCTTGCCGCGGGAGCTTCGGCCGAAACCCTTGTGTGGGACACCTCGACGTACTCCCAGGAAGTTACGCCGTGCGATGTCGAGGCTTCGCACGGCGACGATCCGTATTCGGTGGCGCCGGGCGTGTCGCAGCAGGACATGGACTTCGCCAGCGCCATGGCGGCCTGCGAGGCGGCGGTGGAGGCCGATCCCGGCAATCCGCGCCTCAGATACCAACTGGCGCGGGTCTATGGGTACAGCGGGCAGGGCGAGAAGGCCTATCCGCACCGGGAAGCGGCAATAGCGGCGGACTACCCGCAGGCGCTGTTCGTGAACGGCTACCTGCATTTTCTGGGCATCAACAAGGCCGGGAAAGACGTATGCCGGGCGGGTAGCCTGTTTCGGCGTTCCGCGCAATACGGCCGGCTTGCGGGTCAGGTCGGATTCACGCGCTACGCCCTGGACGGCGCTTTCGAAGGCTGCGAAGTGACCATCGACCCGGAGGAACTCATGATGTTTCTCGACGCGGCGGAGGAATCGAACAATGGCTTCTACGAGAGCATGCTGATCGCTATGCTCAAGAAAGAGGTTACGGCACTTGAGGGAGAGAACGAATGAAGAAACTGATTGCCGTTTGCGGACTGCTGGCGTTTGGCGGGATTTCCGCGGAAACGCTTGAATGGGATGCATCGCCGTATTCGCAGGACGTTACGCCGTGCGACCTGGCGACCGCGCACCCGTTGGATCCCAACAAGGTGGCGCCGGGCGTGTCGCAGGGGGAAATGAACTTTCCCAGCGCCATCGCGGCCTGCGAGGCGGCGGTGGCCGAGGACCCGGACAACCCCAGGCTGCGTTATCAGCTTGCCCGCGTCTATACCTACAGCGGGCAGACCGGAAAGGGATGGCCGCACATGGAGGTCGCCGTGGCCGCGGAGTATCCCCAGGCGCTGTTCGTGAGCGGCTACATGCAATATCTTGACTACCCCGATACCGGGGGGGACGCTTGCAGGGCCGGCCGCCTGATCCGGCGCTCGGCGGAGTATGGGCGCCTTGCCGGGCAGGTCGGGTTTGTCCACTATGCACTGGACGGCGGTTTCGACGGGTGCGAAGGCCTGGTTGATCCGGCGGAAATGCTGGAGTTTCTGGCCGCCGCGGCCGAGGCTACGGACGACTACTATCAGACCATGCTGATCGGGATGCTGCAGAAGGAAATCAAGGCTCGGGAGTGACTGCATGTCCCCCACGGCGTCCCGCCTTCGCGGAGGTCGGCACGACCTCTCACCCAGGGGTGTGTCTATTGAATCGAGAGCGGCGTTACTGCTAGACTCAGCGCCGCTTCGAGCGGGAATAGCTCAGTGGTAGAGCACAACCTTGCCAAGGTTGGGGTCGCGGGTTCAAGTCCCGTTTCCCGCTCCATTTTTCCGGCAGGAATCAACGCGGCGGGGCGCGGCCTGCCGAATAGCCGGGCCAGGTGGCAGAGTGGCGATGCAGCGGACTGCAAATCCGTGGACGCCGGTTCAATTCCGGCCCTGGCCTCCAGATGGCGTTCGGATTCACGAAGGAACCGCAAATGAAGCACACACGACAAAACCCGTTGCTTGTCCTGGCGCTTGTTACTGCACTGTCCGGACCCGCTGCACTCGCAGACAGCCATGGCGGTGACTCCACCGACGCGCGCCTGCGCGCCGCCATAACCGGAGAGCATCGATCGGCGGAAAAAAGAGCCAGGGACGCCTATCGCAACCCCTATGAAACTCTTACTTTCTTTGGGCTCAGGGAAGACATGACCGTGCTGGAAATCAACGCGACCGGCGGTTGGTATACGGAGATCATCGCGCCAGTCGTCGCCGATTCGGGCAAGTACTTTGCGACGATGTGGGCCCCCGACACCAGCGAGTGGGCGAAGGGAGCTTACAACGCACTCGAGGAACTGATTGATGCCGACAGGGAACTGTACGGCGACGCCGAGGTCGTGAGCATCAGCGGGGACAATTTCCGGCCCATCGAGCCGGGTTCGGCCGACCTGGTGCTGACCTTCAGGAACATCCATAACTGGATGACCAGCGGCAGCATCCACGACATGCTGGAAATGATGTACGTATCGGCGAAGCCCGGCGGCCATCTGGGGATCGTCGAACACCGCGGGAATCCATTGATCCGGCAGGACCCCAGGGCCGAGTCCGGTTACGTCAACGAGGGCTATACCATCAAGCTTGCCGAAGAGGCCGGATGGCAACTGGTCGCGACCAGCGACATCAACAACAATCCGATGGACGACAAGGACTACGAAAAGCGCGTCTGGCGCCTGCCGCCCACGCTTCGTTACCTGGCGCTGGAAGGCTGGCCCGAAGTGGACGAGGCGCAGCGGATCAAGAGTCTGGCGATCGGTGAAAGCGACCGCTTCACGCTTCTTTTCGTGAAGCCGACAGGCTGAATTCAGCTATTTCTAGTAGTTGATCGAGGGATTGTCGCCGGGGAAGATCACCCCGGCCACCAGCATTCCGTCCTCGCTGGTGCATTCCAGCGAATGGCGCTGCTTTGGCGGCAGAAAAATCACGTCGCCCGCCGCGACCGGAGTCTTCACGGAATCGGTCCACATGCACCCGTCTCCGGAAACCACGATCAGCGTTTCTTCATACAGATGACGGTGGCCCACCGCCTTGGATTTGGGGATTTCACCGATGAACTGCGCGCCGTTATCGAATCCCTGGCGCTTGTCAATCAGCACCTGAAAGAAGCGGTCGGCCATGGGGGTCGCGTTGGCCCTGTCCATGGCGATGGTGCGGTCCGGGTAGTCCGCGTCGAAGCGGTCCGGCAGTTCCCGAAGCCACCGGGGGCCCTCGAACTGCGGGAAGGTGCTGGCATACACCTTGAGCGGCCGGTCGGGTGGAGCGCTCAGGGCGAATGCCTCTCCGGGGCGCACGAATGCGCCGGTTCGGGGCGTCAGCGCAAAATCCCGGTTGCCGATGGAGAGAACGCCCGACTCGTCCTTCACGAATAGCAGCACCTGGCAGCCCGGGAATTCCATGGCCTGCGTATAGCCGGGTCCGAGCGAAAGGTGAAATTGCGATTGATGGCGCGCGCCGTCCTCCGCGCCGATCAGTTTGCGCACTTCGATGACGCCGGCGCCCTCGTCGGGCAAATGTTCGACCCGCGCGACCTGGCAGCCGCCATCAAGAACCACGCGGCCGGGTCCGGCCCGGGCGGCCTCGGGTATCGCGCGGTTCTCCGGACTTAGGGGGTCTTCGGTCTCGTACTCTTCCAGCAGGTTGTTATGGCTGCCGTCGCAGAAGGGGGCTTCCCCCGTGTGCTTGCAGCCGCAGAACAGCACCTCTTCGCCTTCCTTGAGCGCCTTGTAGGGAATCGGCGCCATGCCGGTCCCCTTGTGCGAGCCGTCGCAGTAAGGCTGGTTCTTCGACCGCCCGCAGGCGCACCAGAAATACCGCTTGCCTTTCTTCAACTCGGCGTAATACGGCTTGTATTTCGCGATTACGGGCTTTTGGGTTGCATCGCTCATGAGTCTTCCAATCTCTGCGCGATTCCCTTCGCAAGTTCAATCCGATTATTCTAGCCTTCCTGGGAAAGAGGGCGTCCCGCCCTCCGCGAGGCCGGGACGGCCTCGTCCCCAGGATCGAGGGCGGGACGCCCTCTTTCCCGGCACCTCTTTGCGCCCAACAATTGCTTGCGGGTATTCTGCGGTCGTATGAGGAGCACTCTCAAATCCGCCGGATCATTGGCCGGCCTGTCACTTCTGTTTGCCTCGATATTTCCAGGCGCGGCCGCTCAGGAACCGTCCGCTGCAGAGCGTCCGAACCTCATCCTGATCGTTTCGGACAACCAGTCCGCGCGGCTGCTGGGCGCCTACGGCAACAACGAGATCGCAACGCCCCATATCGACGCTCTGGCTCGCTCGGGGGTGCTGTTCCGCAACGCCTTTGCCGCCAGCGGTGTTTGTTCGCCGGCCCGCGCCGCCCTGCTGACCGGCCTGATGCCGTCGCAGACGGGCATCCACGTGGCCTTGCCTCCGCAGCCGGAGCTGGAAGGCTGGTCGGCGATCGAGGAGTTCCGCAACCTGCCGCAGACGCTGGCCGACGCCGGCTACTTCACCGGGCTGGTGGGCAAGTACCACCTGGGGCGGCACGAGCGCCCGCAACTGGGGTTCTCGTGGTGGGTGACTTTCCCGTCGGGCCACACCACGACTTTCTACGACCAGGAAGTCATCGACAACGGCCGGCATTACCGCGTGGAGAAGCACCTCACGGATTTCTGGACGGACAAGGCGATCGAGTTCATCGGGCAGCGGCCGGGCGCCGGGGAGCCTTTCTTCCTGTACCTGTCGTACAACGGGCCCTACATGCTGCCCCCTACGGTGCTGTTCCCGCCCCGCAACCGGCACGCGGAGCGCTATCGCAAGAACCCGCCGTCGATGCCGCACGAGCCCATTCATCCCTACCTGGAAGCCTGGGCGCGGGGCAGGAGCCCGACCGGCGAGATGGTGCGTGACGGCACCACCGCCTGGCGCGCGATCAACGCGATCAATAACCCCGTGGCGATGATCAATACGGCTGCCGAAACGACGATGGTGGACGACGGGGTAGGGCGGCTGATGGAAGCGCTGGAGGAACAGGGGCTGCGGGAGAACACGCTGGTCATTTACACCTCCGACCAGGGCTCGCGGTTCGGACACGGCGGCCTCTGGGGCAATACCTCCTGGAGCTTTCCGTTCACCGTGCATCAGGTCAACATGGAGGTGCCGCTGATGTTCTCGCAGCCCGGACGGGTGCCCGGGGGGGCGGTGCGCGAGGAATTCATCAACCAGGTGGACGTGTTCCCGACGCTGCTCGATTTCGTGGGCCTCGAGGAGCTCGAGATCCGCAACTCCGGAGGGCGCAGCTTTGCCCCGATGCTGCAAGGCGGGGAACCGGAATGGGACAGCACGGCGTTTTTCGAGTTCGTTACGGTTCGCGTCGTGCGCTCGGGGCGCTGGAAATACATGAAGAGGTTCGATACCGGCGAGCCTCACACGCTGTTTGACCTGGTTGACGATCCCGGAGAAAAGCGCAATCTCATCGACGATCCGGCGCACTCGGACGTGGTCGCCGAGCTGGACGCACGGCTTACCGACTTCTTCGCGCAATATTCGTCGCCGGAGTACGACCTGTGGCGCGGAGGCTCGGCCAAGGCGATCCTGCTCGACACGCACTATGGGCAAAACCACATATTCCGCGACCGCTTCCCCGGCTGGCGCGAGCCGTTCGTCGAGCGGCCGGCCTCGGTGTTCCGGGACCGCTGATGCGACAATATCTCGTATGAAATGGCCCGCAGACCGGATCGTGCAGAGCTCGGAGAAGAGCTTCGGCATGTATGAAGAGGCCCTGCCGCTCATGGCGCGGGGGATAGACGTGATCCACCTGGAAGTGGGCATGCCCAGTTTCGACACGCCGGCGCATATCAAGGAGGCCTGCAAGGCGGCCCTGGACTCCGGCATGGTGCATTACGGGGACTTCCTGGGCAACGAGCCGTTTCGCCGGGCGCTGGCGGAGAAGCTGGCCGCCCGGAACGGCATTGAGGCGGCTCCCAACGAAATCCTGGTGACCAGCGGCCTGACGCACGGGGCCTATATCAGCTGCATGGCCGCGCTGGATCCGGGCGACGAGGTCATGCTGCTTTCTCCGTATTACCCGCAGCACATCAACAAGATCGAGCTGGCCGGAGGCGTGGTGGTGACGGCGCCCCTCGACCGTTCGCGGAATTTTGCGCTCGACGGGGCGGCGATCCGCGAACGACTGAACCCCCGCACCCGCATGATCATCCTGGTCAACCCGGCCAACCCCACGGGACGCGTCTATACCCGCGAAGAACTGCAGGAACTGGCGGACATCGCGATCGAACACGACCTCCTGGTGATGTCCGACGAGGTCTATGAACAGATCGTCTTCGACGGCGCCCGGCACATCAGCATCGCTTCGCTGCCCGGCATGTGGGAGCGGACCATTACGCACTTCGCCTTCACCAAGGCGTATGCAATGGACGGCTGGCGAATGGGCTACGCCGTGGCGCCCGGGCGGTTCATCGACGCCATGCTGAAGATCTCGAAGAACGACATCGCCCACGTGAACGTGTTCATCCAGGAGGGCGGACGCGCGGCGGTGTCCGGCCCCCAGGAGGCGGTCGAGGAAATGGTGCGCGAAGACTGCCGCCGCCGCGACCTCGTGGTGAGACGCATGAACGCGATGCCGGGCGTGCGCTGTCCGGCGCCGGAAGGCAGCATCTACGCCTTTCCGGACATATCCGGGACCGGCTGGGACGACGCCGCCCTGGCGCGGGCCTTGCTCAAGGAGACCAGCGTCTGCGTGGAGGAGGGATCGTTCTACGGGCGGGCCGGGGCAGGGCACCTGCGCGTGTGTTTCGGCGCTGAGCCCTACGAGCGTTTGGAAGAGGCGATGGATCGCATGCACGCCTTCTTCGCCGCGCGCGGCAAATAGAGCGGCATTGTCGGTTCGGCACGAGAATGCAGGCCCCGGATAACCGCGGGTTGGTCGCCCGCCTTCTGTTTGGCGCCATTCTTCTTTCGGTACTTGAGGCTGGTGCGGAGGCCGCCGGAAACGTAGTTGAAACGCAGCAAGGCGCGTTTGAAGGGACCGTCGAGGATGGCGGGCTAGTCTTTCGCGGCATTCCCTACGGCATGGCGCCGACCGGACATCGGCGCTGGCTTCCGCCGCAGGCCGCGCCCAAGCACGAAGGGGTCCGGCCGGCGCTTGATTTCGGGCCGGCCTGTCCGCAGTCCAGGGTCGGCAGTCGATCGGATGAAGACTGCCTGACGCTCAATGTCTGGACGCCCGGTGCAGACGACAGCGCCCGTCCCGTCATGGTCTGGATTCACGGCGGCGGCTTCGTTACGGGCTCCGGCAATGTGCCCGGCGAATTGTTCGCGGCGCGGGGTGTCGTCTTCGTTTCGATTAACTACCGGCTCGGACCCCTTGGTTTTTTCGCGCATCCGGCGCTTGAGAGCCTGGCAGCCAACTTTGGCCTGCTGGACATGGTCTTGGCGCTGGAGTGGGCGCGGGACAACATCTCCGCCTTCGGGGGCGATCCCGGGAGGGTCACGGTATTCGGGGTGTCCGCGGGTGGGATGGCGGTGAGCATGCTGCTGGCCAACGAGGCGGCACGCGGGTTGTTCCACGGCGCCATCGCGCAGAGCGGTTATGGCACCTGGGCCCTTCCGCGTACCGCAAACGCTGCCGTGCCCGCTCCGCTGGGCATGGACCTGAATCCCGTGGAAAGCGCGGAGTCGCTGGCCCGGGAGCTGATCGAACGCGTTGCTCCAGATGCGGAGACGGCTGACGAATTGCGTGGCCTCGATGCCCTGGAGCTGATGAAAGCCGTGGAGGGTTTCTACCTGCCGTTGGTCGATGGCGTCACACTGCGTGAAGAACCCGGCATTCTGTTCCTCGCGGGTAAACAGCACGATGTGCCCGTCATGACCGGCGGGACAAGCTTCGAAGGCATCATCATGCCGGTTTCGGGGATATCGGTGGAAGCGTACGAGCGCATCTGGGGCGCGGATTATCCAGCCGCGCGGGCGCTGTACCGGGACGACTTCGACAAGTCTCCGGCTATCGGCGTCAAGCGCCTGTTCGGTGACAACCGCTATCTGCTTGCCGCCCGGACGCTCGCACTCGGGATGGCCCGTATGAACTCGCCGGCATGGCTCTACTATCTGGACCTGCCCGTCGCCGGACCCCCGAACGACTCGCCGGGCGCGCCGCACGGTTACGACCGCGTGCTGCTGTTTACCAGGGCGGACATGCCGGATGCCGGACAGCAGGCGCTGGCGGAACGCCTCGCCGGCTATTGGGTCGACTTCGCGCGCAGCGGTAATCCAAACGGGGGTAGCCGGCTGCATTGGCCGGAATACCGAGAGGAAGACGGGCGCTGGCTCGTGTTCGGCATGGAAGACGAAGTTCGCCGGGGCGTTTCCAAGGAGCGGCTCGACTTCATCGAAGCTCGATACCGGCAAAGAGTGCAGCGCGCCGGTTATGCCGACCCGTCAGGGAAGACGTCCCGTCTTCCCTGAGGGCGGGACGCCCTCGTCCCCAGGGGACGCCCCCACTCCCAGGGGGACGTCCTCGCCCCCAGGTTAGCGGTTGACCGGCAGGCTCAGGGCGGAGCGGTCGATGATGCGGCCGCCCTTGATCACCTCCACGATGGATTTCGCGTTGTTGATGTCCTCGGCGGGATTGGCGTCGAGCAGCACCATGTCCGCGTACTTGCCCGGTTCGATCGATCCGAACTTGTGTTGCATGCCGAGGAAAATCGCGCCGTTGAGCGTTGCGATGGGGATGATGTCGACAGCCGCGATACCCGCGTCCTGCAGCAGTTCCAGTTCGCGGTGTCCCGCAGGCCCTGAACTCTGGTCCGATCCGGCCACCAGGACTCCGCCCGCGGCGTGGACCATCCGCACGTTTTCCTTGGCGATTTCGGTCATCACCTTCATCCACCAGGTCCAGGGCCGCGCCTCGTATTCCGCGCGGGTCTCGGTCCTGAGCGTCTCGATTTCGTCCGGGTCGATCGCGGCCTGGTAGAGCGGCTGGTCCAGGTACTCGGGCTGCTCGACCAGCCGTGCGTAGTTCTCGCCGATCGTGAGCGTGGTGACCATGGGAACGCCCTTGGCAGCCATCAGGCGGGCGAATTGCTCGGTAACCGGTCCCTGGATGATCGGGTGCGCCAGCGTGTCCACGCCGGCGAAAATGGCCTGGCGGGCGCGCAGTTCGCTGGACGTGTGTACGGTGGTGCGGATGCCGCGCTCGTTGTAGTACTCCACGATGGTCTGCATCAGTTCGACGGGCAGGCGCGGAATGGTGGGCCGCGAGCCCCAGCCGCGTTCCTCGTAGGTGAGCTTGAGCACGTCGGGTTCGCGCGCGATGTGCGCATCCAGCAGCGGCTTGGCCTCCGGCCAGTCATCGACCAGCGTGGCGCCTGCAGAGCTGCCGTGGCTGCCCGGATAGGTCACGATCCCGCCGGTCGCGAAAATGCGCGGGCTTTCGATCTCTCCGGCGCGTTCCCGGTCTCTCATCTCAAGGATGAAGTCGGGATCGTTGCCGGCGTCGTACAGCATTGTGAAGCCGCTATACAGGTAGCCATGCAGCGCCTGAATACCTTCTTCGAAGTTGGGGGAGGGCGGTTCCTGTAATCCTTCGGGCGGTGTGCGCACGCCGCCTCGCAGGTGGATGTGCATGTCCACCATGCCGGGCATCAGGTAACGGCCTTCGCCATTCAGGATCACGGCGCCGTCCGGCGCCTCGAGAGGTGCGTTGTCGACGGCGCTGACGAGCCCGTCCTCGACCGCCACCCACATTCCGGCGACTGCGGGGCCGCCCTTGCCGTCGAGCAGCGAAACGTTCTCGACCAGCAGGTCTTGCGCGCCGGCGGAGGATGCCGCCGTGAATGCAAGGAGCAGTGTGGCGAACGCGTGGGAGCGAATCGGAGTCATGTCTAGTCCTCCAGGTGTTTGAATACGATGCCGTCGCGCATAACGAGACGCACGTCCAGCACCGCACTGATATCGTCCAACGGATTGGCCGCCAGCGCGACCAGGTCGGCGGCCTTGCCGGGCTCAAGGGAGCCCGTGAGATCGGAGATGCCGGTCGCTTCCGCGGCGTGGATCGTGCCCGACATCAGGGCTTCCATGGGCGTCATGCCGGCGTTGACGTATTCGATGAATTCGTTGGCGTTCTCACCATGCGGAGAGACGGCCGAATCGGTGCCCAGCGCAATCTTCACGCCCATGCTGTGGGCCAGGGCCACCATGTCCTTGGGCTGACGCCCGAGCTGCAGGAGCTTCTCCATGACCGGCGGGGGCAGGTTGCCGAAGGGGCCGGCTTTCATCTTCTCGGGGGTGTCGCCGACTGCAGTGATGGGATAGACGGTGGGCACCATCCAGGCATCCGTTTCCAGAAACATTTCCATCGTGCCTTCATCGGCCCACATGGCGTGTTCGATTGAGTCGAAGCCCGCGCGCAGGGCCGCCTCTATGCCTTCCTTGGCGTGAGCATGCGCGGTGACCTTGCGGCCCAGTGCATGTGTCGTTTCGGCGATGGCGTTCAGCTCTTCCTGCGTGAACTGCTGGCCGGTGCCTGTCGCGGTTTCGCTCAGGACGCCGCCGGTGGCGGTGACCTTGATCACGTCGGCGCCCCGCTTGACCATCTGGCGCACGGCCCTGCGGCAGTCGTCCGGGCCGTCGCAGGTCCCCAGAGCCGGCAAGGCACGCAGTATTTCGGTGCGAAATCCGTGGATGTCGCCGTGGCCGCCGCTGGGCGTGATGGCCTGGCCGGCCGCCAGGATGCGCGGGCCGGGAACCAGCCCGTCGCGCACGCCGTCCCGCAACGCGAAGATGGCGTGGCCGCGCGCGCCGAGGTCGCGCACGGTGGTGAAACCGGCTTCCAGCGTCCAGCGCGCGAACTGCGAGCCCTGCAGCGCGAAGTACGAGTCGGAGCGCTCGACAAACTGGCCTTTGCGGTCGCCGCCGGACTGCGAAAGCAGGTGCACGTGAAGGTCGATAAAGCCGGGCATCACGAAGTTCTCGCGCAGGTCGAGCACCCTCAGCGAAGCCCCGTCGCCGCCGGAAACCTGTTCGATCCAGCCGTCCTCGATGGCGACCACCTGGCCGTTGCGCACGACGACGGTCTGTCTGTCGGTCGCCTCTTCACCGGGCACCGCCAGCAGCGTTCCCGCATGGATCAGCGTATAGCCGGAAAACGGCCGGTAGTCAGGGGCGCGGTTGTAGTCCGCCGCGGACACGGGTAAGGCAAGCGATAGAAAGAGTGCAGAAAAAAGGAGGCGTGGGATGCTGGTCATGATGGCCCTCCTCAAGAACTATTCGGCCAGTGTATCAGCCTTCCCCGGGTTCGCCCGGCAAGCAGGGAAAGTCTTCGCAACTCCGTCGATTTCCCGGAATTTCGACATTTTTGGCCGCGTGCTAGAATCGAAACACAGCTTTTGGAGGATTTCGCCATGAGGCTTCGTATCACTTTTATGGGAGCCGCGGCTTTAATGCTGATTGGCGTACCCGGTTACGCGCAGGATTACGAAGGAGCGATCGAGGAGATCGTGGTTACCGCCCGGAAGTTCGGCGCGGAGCGCCTTCAGGACGTGCCAGTGACCGTCACCGCATTCACCGCGGAAACCCTGGAGGCGATGCAGGTTCTCGATTTCGAGGATTTCGCCTACCAGGTGCCGGGCCTGACCTTCCTTGACACGGGCCCCGGACAGCGCCGCTACGTCATGCGCGGTATCCAGTCCGCCGGCCAGCAGCAGGTCGCCGTCTATTACGACGAAGTGCCGCTGCCGGGCATTCAGAGCGCCAGTTCCAACAGCGGTTCGCAAACGACCGACCTGAAACTGTTCGACATGGAGCGGATCGAGGCGCTGCGCGGGCCGCAGGGAACGACCTTCGGCGCCAATTCGCAAAGCGGCACCATGCGTTTCATCACCGCCAAGCCGGACTTGGACGGATTCAGCGCCACGGTGGGCGGCCAGTTCGGACAGACGTCGCACTCCAACGACTACAACTGGAGCGGTCACGCCGTAGTCAATCTGCCGCTGTCCGACACGATCGGAATGCGACTGGTGGCCTACAACGTCGAGGACGCCGGCTGGCTGGAGAACAATCGCTGCCGTCCCGTGAACCCGGCGGAAGACCCACGCGATCCGGGCGTGGACCTTGCCTGCCTGAACCTGGAAGACTTCAACTACGTGGATACTCGCGGGCTCCGGGCCAATTTCCTTTGGCGCCCCAGCGATGTTCTTGAAATCAACGCCCAGTACTGGTGGCAGGACCGTTACCTGGCGGGGGACAACCGCTATCACCCGTATGACACGTACGACGAGCGGGGCGTAAGCGACAACGGCGACAAGGACAATGCCGCGGCATTTACTCATTTCCACACCGGAGAATTCCTGGTGGGTGATTACGCTCAGACCTTCAAGCCGGACGAGCAGAACATTTTCAGCGTTACCGGCGACCTGGACCTGGGCTTCGCGACGCTGACGGCCACCGCCTCCCGGTACGAGCGGGATTTCGAGTTCAAGTTCGATTCCACCTGGATCATCACATTCCTCTATCAGAACAACAGTTCGCCGGAGTACAACTTCTTTACCGAGCGGGCCGATTTGATCTACGCGCTCACCGACCAGCGGCAGAGCCTCGATCAGAACGCGTTCGAAGTGCGCCTGACGTCGGCCGGCGAGAGCGCCCTGCAATGGGTGGGCGGCGTGTTCTGGCGCGAGCGGACCACCGATTTCCAGAGCTTCGTTCCGGTCATCAACACCATGGGGCTGACCTACGATCCGGGCACGCCTTACACCATCCCGCCGACCAGCGAGCCGGGCGCCGGCATTCCCGGCTGCCACCCCTGCGTGTTCGCCCGCTTCGCCGACAAGGACATCACCGAAAGCGCGGTGTTCGCCGACGCCAGTTACCAGCTCAACGACCAGTGGGAATTGGGCGTGGGCATACGCTGGTTCAAGGTGGAACAGTTCGAAATCGGCGACACGGTCTTCAACTTCGCGGCCTTTGCGCCCAACCCACCGGACGGACAGACCGACGAGCTTGAGATCGATGACGACGAGATCACGACCCGCGTCGTGCTGCGCTGGCAGCCCAATGAGGAGCTGACGGTTTACGGGACCCGTTCCGAAGGCTACCGCCTGGGCGGCACCAACAACCCCGGCATCATCAACAATCCCCGTTCGGTCGAAGCCGGCGTGCCGCCTCTGTTCGAGGCTGACAAGGTCACCAGTTACGAGATCGGCGTGAAGTCGCAGTGGATGGGCGGCGCCG
>JAPPHC010000055.1 GCA_028821145.1 Gammaproteobacteria bacterium
TCGAGTCGTTGGCGACAACCGCGTAGGCGGCCAGCAGAAAGCCGGCCACCATGTAAATCTCAGTAAGCGACAAACCGAGAAGCTGACGTAGCAGCGGCTAGTGGCACCGTCCCTTCCCCCGGAAAACTTCCGGTTCAGAAAAATTGCCGAACCGGCAAACCTCGCCGATGCCCTGACGGGATCATGGCAAAACCTTTGGCCCGATATTGCTACGGACCAAAGAGCTCAAGCAGGAAACAATCAGCCGTCGGCTGTAGCGTTCCAGGCGTCCAGGACCTGCTTGCAGCCGACCAGCGCGATAGTGTTGCCGTCGTCGTCCAGGAAGTTCAGCGGGCCCAGGAAGGTCATGTAGAACTCGCTGTCCTCGGGGAACTCGGTGTGGTCGTGCTGGGCGTTGCAGGCCTCGTAGCCGTAGCCCGGCGCCACCGCCGTGTCGCCGCCTTCGTCGGTGCCGCCGCGCACGTGCATGCGGCCCTTGGTCAGGAAGTATTCGCCGGGGCCCATGTGAATGTGCTTGGCGAAAGACGAACCGGCCTTGCAATCAAAGATTGCGGTCCAGGCGCCCGCTTCAGGCGATACGTGCAGCAGCTTCCACTTGATGTCGCCTGCGCACAGGCCTTGCGGGAAATCTACCCAGTCCACGGCGTCCATCTGGACATAACTGCCGGTGGGAGAATTATCAGCCATTGTTTTCCTCCTCGTCTGCCGCCCCAACCGAACCGCTCGGCGCGCGCGACAGCCTCCAAAACAGGGGCGTCAATCCTAACCACGAATAGATTACGCGTCAATTTCGGAACGCGCCCCGGAATTCGGTTATTCGCCCGTGAACCTGGGCGGGCGCTTTTCGAAGAACGCCGCCACCGCCTCGTCGTGGTCGCGGGTGCGTTGCAGGATCCCCTGCAGGTTCGCCGACATCTCCATGACCGACTCGAACCGGTCCTGCCGGCCGGCGCGCAGCAGTTGCTTGGCCATGCGCAGCGCCACGGGCGGCTGCAGCGCAATTTCGCCGGCAAGTTCGCGGGCCCTCGGCAGCAGTTCTTCCGGCGAGGTGACTTCGCTGACCAGCCCCCAGTCCTTCGCCGTTTCCGCGTTGACGAGCTGCCCGGTAAGCAATAGCTGCGCGGCGCGCGAATAGCCGATCAGTTGCTGCAGGATCCACGCGCCGCCGTCGCCCGGAATCAGGCCCAGCTTGAGAAAGGTCTGCCCGAACAGCGCCTTCTCCGAGGCCAGGCGGATATCGGCAAGACAGGCCACGTCGTTGCCGAGGCCGATCGCGGGCCCGTTGACCGCCGCGATCAGCGGAACGTCCAGGTTCCAGAGGGCGCGAATCATGCGGTGTATCTCGTTGCGGTAGCTCTCGCGCAATTCGGCGGACCCGCCCTCAAACGCTCCGCTGCGGTCGCGCATGGCCTTGACGTCGCCGCCCGAAGAAAACGCGCGGCCCGCCCCGGTCAGGACGGCGCATCGCACTCCGGAATCGGCCTGAATGCGCTCGGCCGCCTTCTCGAACAACGCGCCATCGCCGATACGCCCCAGCAGGTTGCGTTCGTCGGGCCGATTGATCGTCAGCAGGACCACGGCCCCGTCCTTCTCGTACAGCAACTCTTTACTCATTGCAGTTGTTTCCCGGAGCGTTAGCCTTTCCTCGCTCCCATTGTGCCGGGAGTATAGAAGCCATGGATGGCGGATCAAGCCCCATGGATGGGTTTATGCGTCTCCCGGCACAATGGGAGCGAGGAAAGGCGGGCTATGCGGACTCGAGAGAGACCGTTTCGCAGACCGCGGCGCAGAGGCGACGAAGGTCCCGCACGGACATCACGTAGGCCGGCATCAGGTAGATCAGCCTGCCGAACGGCCGCGCCCACACGCCGCGCTCCACCAGCCGGCGCTGGGTTTCGGCGACATCGACCGGCCGGCGCATCTCGACCACGCCGATCGCGCCGAGCACGCGCACGTCCGCTACCTGGGCCAGGTCGCGGCAAGGCGCGAGGCCACGGCGCAACTCCCGCTCGACCCGCGCCACCCGTTTCCGCCACGGCGATTCCATCAGCAGATCGACGCTTGCCACGGCGATCGCGCAGGCCAGCGGATTGGCCATGAAGGTGGGGCCGTGCATCAGCACGCCGGCGGCGCCGGTGGCTGCGGAGATCGTCTCGGCAACGTTCGGCCGCGCCAGCGTGGCCGCCAGGCTCAGGTAACCGCCGGTGAGCGCCTTGCCCACGCACATGATGTCGGGAACCACGCCGGCATGATCGCAGCCGAACAGTTCGCCGCTGCGGCCGAACCCGGTGGCGATCTCGTCGGCGATCAGCAGAAGCCCCCGGCGGTCGCAGAGCTCGCGCACGCCCTTCAGATATTCGGGATGGTAGAAACGCATCCCGCCGGCGCCCTGCACGATCGGCTCCAGGATCACCGCCGCGATCTCATCGCCGTGCCGGGCCGCCAGGTCCTTCAGCGAATTGAGGTCGGACGGGTCCCAGGACTCGCCGAAGCGCACGCGCGGCCGGTCGGCGAACAGCTGTTCGGACACGACACCGGCAAACAGGTGATGCATGCCGGTCACCGGATCGCAGACCGACATGGCCTGGAAGGTGTCGCCGTAATAGCCCCCTCGAATGGTAAGCAGCCGGGTCCGGCCCTCTACGCCGCGGGCGCGCCAGTACTGCAGGGCCATCTTGATCGCCACTTCCACCGCCACCGACCCCGAATCGGAAAAAAAGACCCGGTCCAGGTCGCCCGGAGTCAATTCGACCAGCCGTTGCGCGAGGCGGATCGCCGGGGCATGCGTCAGGCCCCCGAACATCACATGCGGCATGCGCGATATCTGCTCGCGCGCCGCGCGGTTCAGTGCCGGGTGGTTGTAGCCGTGGATTACCGACCACCACGACGACATCCCGTCGATCAGTTCCCGCCCGTCGGTCAGCGTCAGGCGCACGCCGCGGGCGGAGACCACCGGATAGACCGGAGTGGGACTCCGCATGGACTCGTATGGATGCCAGATGTGCCGCCGGTCGAAATCCAGGTCGGCAGGCGACAGGCGCTCGTTCACAGTTCGATTCTCGCCGCGTACGCCTTAACGTGCCCGGGGCTTACCGGCTGGCGCAGGTTGGGAAGATCGAGAAGGCACTTCAATCCCGTCTCGCGAAGAATCACGCCGCGGGAATGGTCGTTCCGCTCGCCGTTGAAGACGATACCGGCCAGCGGGAGTTCACGCGACTTGAGCGCCTCGACCGTAAGCAGCGTGTGATTGATGCTGCCCAGGTAGTAGCTGGAGACAACCACCACCGGCAGGTTCCAGTATTTCAGGAGATCGATATTGAGCAGGCCATCGGCCACCGGCACCAGCACCCCGCCGGCCGGCTCCACCACCAGCGGTCCCTCCACTTCCGGCAGGCTCAGGTCTTCCCTGCGCAGGGTCACGCCCTCCTGGGCCGCCGCGGCGTGCGGCGCCATCGCCGCCTTCAGGCTGTACGCCTCGGGCAGGAAGCGGGCGCGGCTGAGCGTGACCAGGCGGCGGACCTCCTCGGTGTCGGTATGCACGAGGCCGCCGGCCTGAATGGGTTTCCAGTAACTGGCCCCCAGGCGCTCCACCAGCAGCGCCGAAACCAGGGTCTTGCCTACGCCGGTCCCGATACCCGCAACTGCGCAGCGCTCCATCGATTTCCGCCTGCGCCGGAACGCCTCTTTAGTTTGCGGCGGCGCGGCGCCCCCGCATCCGGATCCGTATCGGCGCGGTTACCGGCCGGCGGACGAGGCCGGCGACTCGCGTTTTTCCACGCCCAGGCTCGCCAGCATCGCGGCGGTTTCCTCGGCGGCGCCCCGGGCGTCAACCTCACGGTCCACCGCCAGGATCACGCCATCCGTTCCGATATAGAAGGTTTCGCGCCTCGGCACGCCATACTGCCCGATCACCTGGTAAGCGTTCGCCACTTCCTTGCTTTCGTCGGAGAGGATCGGAAAGTCCGCATCGTATTTGCTCGCGAAATCGGTGTTGTCGCCGATGGGATCCACGCTGGCCATGAAGTAGCTGACCTTGTATTCGCGGATCATGTCCCCGTTTTGCGCCAGGGACTGGCACTGGGCCGTGCAGCCCGGCGTAAAGGCCTTGGGAAACCAGGCCAGCACCACCGGGCCTTTCTTGAGCAGGTCCGCAAGGGCATGGGTTTCCCCGTCGGAGCCGGGCAGGGTCCAGTCGGGCGCCTGCATGCCTGCCTCCAGGCTGGCGGTCGGCGTCTCGTCGGCGAGAACCGCGGCGGAAAGGGCGAGTGTTGCAACGGCCATCAGGTTTTTCATGAGGCATTACCGGTGTTGGCTGGGGGGGCAAAATTATATCCACTTGCCTTCCCACCCGGGCACTAACGCAGGGCTTCGTCCACGGCGTTGAACAGGAGCTCGATTTCCTCCCTCGTGTTGTGGGCGTGCAGACACACCCGGATTCGCTCCTCGCCCGCCGGAACGGTGGGCGCGCGAATCGGCAGGGCGGCGAGCCCGCGGCTGCGAAGAACGCCGCCCACACGCGTTATGCGCCGGGCGCCGGACACGCGCAGGCACTGGATCCAGGACTCGCTCGGCAGCCAGGGCTGCGCGGACTCCGTTACGCGCCCGCGAAAATGGGAGACGTTGTCCAGCAACTGTTCACGCTCCGCGTTCAGGTCCGGAAGCATTCCGTAGACGCTTTGCACGCTCGCCGCCCACAGTGGGGAGACTCCGGTGGAGAACACGAACGAGCGGGCGAAATTCACGAGGTACTCGCGCAGTTCCTGCGAGCACAGCACGGCGCCGCCCTGAAGCCCCAGCGCCTTGCCGAAAGTCACCACCCGGGCCAGCACCCGATCCTGCAGTCGGGCGGCGACCACGCCCCCGCGTCCCGCAGGCCCCAGCACCCCGTTGGCGTGCGCCTCGTCCACCACGACCGCAGCATCGTATCGGTCGGCCAGATTCGCTATTTCCTCGAGCGGCGCGAAGTCGCCATCCATCGAATAAACCGTTTCCACCACGATCGCGGCGGTCCTCCCGGACTTCAGTTCGCCCAGCCTGGCGTCGAGGTCGCGCATGTCGTTGTGCGCAAAGATGAGCCGCTGCGCTCCGCTGAGACGGCCGCCGTCGATGGCGCTGGCGTGCAGCAGGCGGTCGCAAACCAGCGTCTTCACCACTCCTCCCAGGCTTGCCAGCAGTCCCAGGTTGGCGGCGAAGCCGCTGGAAAAAACCAGCGCCGCCTCGGACGAGTAGAACCCGGCGAGCTGCGCCTCCAGCGCCTCGATTGCAGGATGGTTCCCGGAAATCAGCCGGGAACCGGTCGCCCCCTGCGGCGCGGCGCTCTCGGCAGCGAGCGCGGCGATCCTTCCGCGCAGGCGCCGGTCGCGGGCCAGTCCCAGGTAGTCGTTGGAACAGAAGTCGATGCCGCCGGGCGCGGTCTCCAGGTTGCGGAGCAGGCCCGCCTTTTCACGCTCGGCGAGCGCCTCCCGTATGGCGCGCCGTACCGCCGCGCTCATGCAGACACGTGAGTATCCTGCTGCCGGTACGGTTCTCTGGCGGTAAGTCCCAACAACTCGAGCAGTCCCTCGTCGCTGTCGAACGAGGGGTTCGGCGTTGTGAGCAGCTTTTCGCCGGTGAAGATCGAATTGGCGCCGGCCAGAAAACACAGGGCCTGCTGCTCGGCGCTCATGCGCGAGCGGCCGGCGGACAGGCGCACCATCGCTTTCGGCATGAGCACGCGCGCGCTCGCAATCATCCGGACCATTTCCCAGGTCGAGACCGGCGGGCAGTCCTCCAGGGGCGTTCCGGGCACCGGCACCAGCGCGTTCACCGGAACCGATTCCGGCGGACTGGGCAGGGTGGCCAGCGTGTGCAGCAGGTCGATGCGCTGATCGACCGTCTCGCCCATGCCGATGATGCCGCCGCAACACACCGACAGGCCCGCCTTGTGCACGTTGGCCAGCGTCTCGAGGCGATCGTCGTAGGTGCGCGTGCCGATGATCTCGGGATAGAACTCGCGGCTGGAATCGAGGTTGTGGTTGTAGGCATACAGGCCCGCTTCCTTGAGGCGCTCTGCCTGCGATTCGGTGACCATGCCCAGCGTGCAGCAGACCTCGAGGCCCAGGTCGCGGACGCCGGAAACCATCTCCAGCACTTCGTCGAAGTGACGGTTGTCGCGCACCTCGCGCCAGGCGGCGCCCATGCAGAAGCGCGTGCTGCCCGCTTCCCTGGCTTCACGCGCGGCTTCCAGCACGGCGTCGAGTTTCAGCAGACCGTGGCGATCGATGCCGGTGTGGTAGCGGGCCGCCTGCGGGCAATAGGCGCAATCCTCGGGGCAGCCGCCGGTCTTGACCGAAAGCAGAGTGCAGAGTTGCACTTCGCCGGGCACATGGTGCTCGCGGTGCACAGACGCCGCCCTGTAGATGAGGTCGAGCAGCGGGGAATGGTAGATCGCCGCGACGTCCGCCCTTGTCATTTCCGGCATGCTCGCCTCCCGGTCTAGTGCCGTATCACAGGTGTATCCCGCCGCCCGAGCACGGACGGCGCCAGCAATTCATCGTAGCGCCGGCGCCCCAGCATCGCCTCCGGGCTGCGGTCCGCCAGCGATACTACAACGATTACCAGCGCCGCGGCCGGTATCGAGAACAGTCCGGGGTAAATCCACGGGAATGGCGCGTTTTCCAGCCCCAGGGCGCCTTCCCAGACGGCCGGACTCAGCGCCAGCAGGACCACCGAAACGACCATTCCCACCCAGCCGCCGAGGATCAGGCCGCGCGCGCTGGCGCCGCGCCAGAACAGCGCCGCGACCAGCGCCGGCGTATTCACGCTGGCGGCCACGGTAAAGGCGAGCGCGGTCAGATAGGCGACGTTCTGTCCCCGAAACTGAATTCCCAGTGCCACGGCGATCACGCCCAGCGCAACGACGCTGATCCGCGAGGCCCGGACCTCGGTCCTGTCGTCGACGCGGCCACGCTTGTACACCCCGCTGTAGAGATCGTGCGCCAGTGCCGCGGCGGCCGCCAGCACGAGTCCGCAAACCACCGCCAGGAGCGTGGCAAAAGCCACCGAAGCCATGAATCCCAGCATCACGTTGCCTCCGATGATTCGCGCCGCGTGCATGATCGCCATATTGGTGCTGCCGATCATTCCGCCCTGGTCGTCCAGGATCTCCGTGTTGCCGGCCAGCAGCACGACGATGCCGAGGCCGGTAATCCAGAGCAGCAGGGAAAAAGTCACGATATAGCCCGTGGCGAAGACCGCGGACCGGCGGGCCTGCCGGGCGTCGGGAACCGTAAAGAACCGCATCAGCAGATGCGGCAGCCCCACCATGCCGACGATGCCGGTCAGGACGAAGGCAAAGATAGAGACCCGGTCGGGCAGGAACTGTCCCGGGCTCAGCCATTCCTCGCCCCGCCGATGCACGCGCGCCGCCGACTCCAGCAACGACAGCGGGCCCTCGCCCAGGTTCAGCATGAGCAGGGCGAGCAGCACCAGGATCGAGAACATGAGCAATACGGCCTTGGTCATCTGCACCCAGGTGGTCGCCAGCATCCCGCCCACGCTTACGTAGAGCACGGTCAGGCCGCCCACCATGGCGACGGCCCAGGGATAGGGAATGCCGAACAGCACCTCGAACAGCGCCCCGCCGGCCACCATCTGCGATATCAGGTACAGGACCGCGGCCACCAGCGTCCCGGTGGCGGCCAGCACCCGGATCGAGTTCTCGCGAAAGCGCGCCGACAGCACGTCCACGAAGGTATAGCTGCCCAGGTTGCGCAGCCGTTCCGCGAGCAGGCACATCAACAGCGGGTAGCCGACCGCCCCGCCCGTCATGTAGATCAGGCCGTCGTATCCGTCCGTGTAGATGACGGCAGTCACTCCCAGCAGCGTTCCGGCCGAGAGGTGGTCGCCGGCGATCGCCAGCCCGTTGCTGAAGCCGCCCACCGAGTGCGAGGCCGCGTAGAACTCCGAGGACGAACGCGTCCGCCGTCCCGCCTGCCAGGTAATCAGTAGCGACGCCCCGAGGATCAGGACGAACGTGAGTATGGAAGCCAGGTTAGGCGCCATCGGGACTGTTCCATCCGTGGCGTTCCCTGACTTGCGCGCGCAACGGCGTCAGCCGGCGCGTGCTGAGCGCCGCATAGGTGGCCGTGGCGGCAAACCAGCCGAGCAGGCCCAGCACGTTCCAGACCAGACCGACGGTGATCCAGCGCCCGGGCACGAGGCGTATGTCGAGCACTTCCGGCCAGTAGGCCATCGTCACGCCCAGACTGACGTAGAACGCCACTACGCTGCCGGCAATGGTGAAAGCGTAGCGCCGCTGGAGACGGCGCAGCCGGATGAAGTCCGGATCCCGGGCGAGTTTCGCTTCGGTATTCAACGCTACCCCGGGAGAGAGGGCATCTCGCCCTCTCGGAGGTCGGGACGACCTCGCTCCCGGGCTACGATTGCAGGATGCAATAGAGCACGATCAGGTGGCCGTCGTGATCGAGCATGCCGATTTCCCGGCCCACGCGGCCGTCGTGCGTGCGCAGCGTTTCTTCCGGAAAGACATGCAGGCCTTCGGCGCGCGCGGCTTCCAGGACGCCGTCGATATCGTCCACCTCCAGGACCAGCGCGTGGCTGCTGGGCAGGTTGGGCTCGGGCAGTTCCACGCCCTTGATCTCAGTCAGGGCCAGGCTGCGCACCTGGTCTTTGGAGCTGAGCGCGGCGAACCCGGTCGTGGCTTCCCGGGGGATCTGAAACACCACGAACGAATACGACTCGGGGCGGTGTCCCAGCGTGAAATCCAGCTTGAAGCCCAGGATGTCCCGGTAGACGCGATAGGCGCGCTCCAGGTCCGCAACGACAAGATTGGTGCGTTGCACCCGCACCGGAAGTTCACTGGTCATCTTTCATTCTCCCATCTTGAGCATCGGAAAATCGGTGAGCGGAATGCTCACGGTCTTGGGTTCGGTAAAGAACTCCAGGCTCCCCCTGGCCCCGTCCCGGCCGATGCCGGACTGCTTGTAGCCGCCGAATGGCGCCCGCAATTCGCGATAGATCGGCGTGTTCACCCAGATCGTGCCGGCGCGCAGCTCGCGCGCCGCGCGCATCGTCACGTTGAGGTCCTGCGACCACAGGTAGGCCACCAGCCCGAACTCCGAGTCGTTGGCGATGCGCAGTGCCTCGTCGAGGTCTTCGTAGACCAGGAAAGTCGCGAACGGGCCGAAGATCTCTTCCTGGCAGATGCGTGCCGAGTTGTCCTCGGCGAGAACCGCCGTCGGCTCCACGAACCAGCCCTGCTCCATTCCCTCGGGCCGGCCGCCGCCGGTCAGCAGCTTCGCGCCCTCCTCGCGCGCCAGGCTCGCGTAACCCAGCACCCGGTTCATGTGGTTCTCGTAGCACAGCGGTCCGATTTCGGTCTCCGCCTTGAGCGGATCGCCGATGCGCAGCTTGCGGGCCCGCTCGACGAACCGCTCGATGAACTCGCCGGCGATCGACTTCTGCACCAGGATGCGCGAGCCCGCCAGGCATTGCTGGCCGTTGCTGGAGAAGATGCCGATCAGCGAGCCGTCGAGCGCGCGGTCGAGGTCGGCGCTCTCGTGCACGATGTTGGCGGACTTGCCGCCAAGCTCCAGAAGGACCGGCTTGAGCGACTTCCCGGCCTCCGACATGATGATCTTTCCGGTCTCCGAGCCGCCGGTGAAGCCCACCATGTCCACTTCCGGGTGGTTGACCAGCGCCGTTCCGGTGACCGGGCCGCGGCCGTTGACGAGATTCACGACGCCCGGCGGCAGCCCGGCCTCGTGAAAAATCTCGACCATCCGCTCCATCGAGTGCGGCGTGTATTCGGACGGCTTCAGCACGCAGGTGTTGCCGAAGGCAATGCAGGTGGCCACGCGCATGGAAGCCAGCGGTACCGGCGCGTTCCACGGCGCCATCATGGCGCCCACGCCGACCGGTTCGCGGGTCACGTAGGTCAGGTAGTTGGGGTTCTGCGTATAGACCTCGCCCGATTCCTGGCTCAGGACCTCGCCGAAGAACTCGAAGTTGTAGGCGGCGCGCGCCACGTGCATGGCGCGGACCTGGCTGATGGGCACGCCGGTGTCGAGGCTGTCGAGAAATTCCAGTTCGTCGCGGTGCCTGTGGAGCGCCTCGTGCATGGAGCGGAAGATCGCCTTTCTTTCTTCCGCGCCCATGCGCGGCCAGGGACCGGTCTCGAAGGCCCGGCGCGCCGAGCGCACGGCCGCATCCACTTCCTGGGCATCCGCCTCGCGCAAGACCCCGTTCGGTTCCTCGCTGGCCGGATTGATGATCGGAAAGTCCACCCCGCGCCTGGACGCGCCCACCGGCTCGCCGTCGATGATGCTGGTTACGCGTTCGCGTACGTCAAATGCCACGTCGTTCATGGCGGGCGAGCATAAAGAATCGGCGGCGGCTAATCAATCTGCGCGACTGCCCTCACGGCCGCCTCCCAAAGCAGGCGCACGTTTTCGTAGCCCACCACCAGGTGCGTCAGGCCGCGCCAATCGGACGGATAAACGCGGCCTCTGGCCGCACCCAGGAGCGCGCGGCCCTGTCCCACGTCGAGATCGTGATGACCAATCACGACGGCGAGGTCGAAGAGCGGGTCTCCCGGGGCGGAGAACTCCCAGTCGATGAGACGCAATGCCGGTCCGCGCAGAATGTTCTGCGCCACGGGGTCGTTGTGGCACAGCGCCGGTTTTCTGCGATGACCGGCGGCCGCCCTGAGGGAACGGCAAGTTTCACGCGCCGTTCTTCGCGCCCGGACATTCCCGACCAGCGATGCGTAGCGATCGAGGGAACGGGCCATGTCCAGCGGCGCGATGTCAGGGGGTGGAAGAACCGTCTCGTGCAGACGCCGGAGGTTCGCTCCCAGATTGCGCAGAAGCAGTGGATCGCGCAGACCGCCGGGCGTGCAGGCGCGTCCCGGCAGGCGTCGCGTCACGAGCACTCCGCGGCGGGGATCGGCGAAAACAAGTTCCGGGCCGAGTTCCCGGCCCTCGATCGCGCGCAGGACATCGACTTCGGCGGCCCGGTCCAGCCCCAGCAGGCGCACGGCAGGCGTGTCGAAACGAACGACCAGCCCTTCAACGCCCCGCGCGGCCAGCCAGGTTTCGTTCCATCCTCCGCCGCCGCCGAGCCTGCGGATGAGCTTGACGTCCGCCAGCGCCGGGCACTCGTCAAGCAGCCGCTGCCGTTTCACGCCGGCAGGGCCTTGCGCCAGGAACGGTAGCCCACCCATGCCAATGCGAAGTAGCTGGCGTACAGCATGGCGGTGAAATAAAGGCCCCTCTCCAGGTACAGGGCCACGTAAGTCGTGTCCAGCACCATCCACCAGATCCAGTTGCCGATGTACTTGCGCGCCTGCATGAAGGTGGCCAGCGGCGCCGCGAGCGCGGTGACCACGTCGATGAAGAACAGGGAGGATTCGCTGTATTGCGCGCCGAAGATCGTGATCGGTATCGAGACCGCCAGCAGCGCGGCCACCGCGATCAGGTTGTTGCGCCAGCCCCAGTAGCCGAGCGTCGCCGGGTTCTTCGCTCCCCTGCGCCACTTGCGGTAGCCGTACACGGCCATCACCATGTAGAAGACCTGCAGCCAGGGCTGGAAGATCAGCCCGGCATCGAGAAATACGACCACGAACAGGCCGGAAGCGACGTACGACGCCAGCCAGCAGGAGATATGGCGGCGTATCGCCAGCACCACGTAGACGAAGCCGAGGACGACGCCCACGATCTCCAGGACCGACATCAGGTCCATGCGTAACAGGGCGTTAAAGCTGCGGGGGCGAGTCGATGGGCAGGTCGGCGTTCAGGTACTTGGCCACCAGCACCACCCGGTCGCCGGATTCCATGACCGCTTTCATGCACGCGTCCACGGCCCGCTGAACGTCCTCCAGCTCGCCGCGAAGCTGGGTGCTCATCTGGTTGGTGAGTACCTCGACGCCGGGCTGCTCGCGCAACTCCCGGATAAAACCGGTAATGCGCGCTATCGGCTCCTCGCTGGCCAGCGGGTAAAGGCTGAGTTCGGCGGTGATGCGCATGGTCCCCTGCTCTAGAAACGCCGCCGTATGGTAACGCCGAAGTGCCGGGGATCGCCCTGCTGGCGGAACTCCTGTTCGGGCCAGTCCGGGGGCACGTTGGAAAAGTAGAAACCGCGAACTGCGTAATACTCGTCCAGCAGGTTGCGCACCCAGGCGAACGCCTCCCAGCCGTTCCAGTCCCGCCCGGCGCGCAGGTTCAACAGTGTGTAAGCGCGCGACTTGCGATCGTGGCTGTTGGAAAAATAGAAGCCGTCCCTGCCGGTGAGTTCGCCGCCGGCGAACCAGCCCTGCGGATGGCGCCACTGCGCGCCGAGCGCATAGCCGTAGCCCGGCGCGTGCGGCTGCTCGCGGCCCTCCAGTTCCGGACGGCCCGGGTAGCGGGTGATTTCCGTGTCCAGCAATCCGAGCGTCGCGCTCAAGCGCCACGCGTCGCCGGGCCGGTAATCCAGGGTCAGTTCGACGCCGCGATTGACTCCGCGCCCGACGTTCCGGGTGTAGAAGAGGAAAGTATTCGGGTCCTGGGGATCCACCTGCCGGGACGTGTCCACCTGCACGTCGACGCGCTGCGAATGAAACACGGCCAGTTCGCCGCGCAGCCGACCGTCCAGCCACAGACCCTTGGCGCCAATCTCGTAGTTCCAGAGGAATTCAGGCTCGTACAGGAGTTCGTCGCTGGTCAGTCCCCGGCCTCCCAGGCCCAGGTTGAATCCGCCGGCCTTGTAGCCGCGCGCAATCCGCGCATAAACGTTCGTGTCCTCGCCGAAGGGCCGCGACACACTCAGATGGCCGCCCAGCATGTCGTCCGACGGCGAGAACCGTTCGCCGTTCGAATCGGCGTAGTCGGAGTCGCGCCGTTCCCAGCGCAGACCCGCCGTTACAAGCCATTGGTCCGCGAACGCGCGCGACAGTTCACCGAACAGCGCCAGGCTGTCGGCGCCGTAGCCGGAATCGAACCGATCCTCGCTGGGTCCGGGCGCGTAGCCGGGCTCCGCGTACAGGCCCGTATCGACACGGTCGTTGTCTTCATCCAGATTCAGGTACCACACGCCCAGCACATAGCCCGTCTCGCTTTCGGCCGGCGACAAGAGGCGCAGTTCCTGGCTGAAACCGGAGCGCTCGCGCAAGGTGCGCGAGGTGTAGTCGTAGCGCATCTCGAAGCCGGCAATCTCCGACCAGTAGCCGTCTTCCCCCCAG
This sequence comes from Gammaproteobacteria bacterium, assembly GCA_028821145.1. Taxonomy (GTDB): domain Bacteria; phylum Pseudomonadota; class Gammaproteobacteria; order Steroidobacterales; family Foliamicaceae; genus Foliamicus. The sequence goes on from JAPPHC010000055.1 coordinate 13,220, forward strand.
TCCGCGTCGTAGCTGTGCTCGATGTCCGAATTCGCCGCGCCGGTAATGCTGACCAGGCTGTGGCCGCCGGAAAGCTCCAGGTCGGCGCGCATCGAAGCGCCCGTTGACGTCTGCGAATCCCGCCCCGGCCGGTCCGACCAGGTGGTCAGTTCGTTGTCGATGGACCAGCCGTCGTAACCGTTGTCCAGGTCGATATGCAGCAGCGTCAGGCGCAACGCCAGTTCCGGCGACGGTTCATAGTTGAGCCCGGCCCTGAGGCTCAGCTCCTGACGGCCGTTGGTATCGTCGCGGTCCAGCGTGGCGTTGCGCCGAAAACCGTCGGCCCGGTACCGATGCGCCGAAAACCGCCCGGCGGCCGCCGGGCCCAGCGGGCCGCTCAATGCCAGCCCCGCGGCGCGCATCTCGTCATTCCCCAGGGAAATCTCGGCCTCGGCCTCCCGCTCCCGGGACGGCTCCCTCGAGCGCGCGTAAATGAGGCCCGCCAGCGCGTTGGCGCCGTAGCGCGTGCCCTGAGGCCCCCGCAATATCTCCACGCTGCCCAGGTCGAAACGCGTGGCCACGCCGCCGAGGGCCGAGAAGTCGATGTCATCGAGAATGAACCCGACCGAAGGGTTCGGCGCACCCTCATACTGGGAGCGCTCGCCGATGCCGCGCACCTGGAAATAGCGGGCCCGCGACGATCCGCCGGCCCAGTGCAGGTTGGGCGTGAGCTGGGCCAGCTCCTCGAAATGCTGCACCGCCGAACTGCGGATGGCCTGGGCGTCCAGCACGGTGACGCTGGAGGGCAGGTCCAGGCTCCGCACCTCCTTCAGCGATGCCGTGACCACCACTTCCTCCAGAGGTTCCGGAGCCGAATCCTGCCCCGATTCCTGAGCAAGAACCGCGGTCGCCAAAAAGGTGGTTGCTGTAAGGAAAAAACTGCGCGAATTGAAATGCCGCATACCTCGTTCCTCCGCCGGTACTAACCGGATCAGGTTCAAGGGGTTCCCCTATGCAAGGGTCTCAGGCCGGAATGCCGCCCCCCAGGTAAGCGCAGAGTATAAGGCGTGCATCCGGCCGGAGTTCATGGTCATCAGAAAGCGCTTGGAGGATAATTGCCGCCGGAATTACGGAGGCGGCGAATGACCAAGCCCAGGCACGAGTACGAGTACGGCGCGATCGACGCGGTCGTCAATATCTGGACGCCGGAGGCCCTGTCGCACCGGCCCGGCTGGCAGGGCGATTTCTTCGTCGGCAAGATGAAGGCCGAAAGCCCGCTCATGGCCGGCCTTTCGCTGGAGCAGATGATCGAGCGGCTGGACGCCGCCGGCATCGAACGGGCGTTCCTGATCGCCCCGCGCACGGGCCAGGTGGGGCTGCCCGGCTGCTACCACCTGCCCTATGAGGTGGTGGCGCAAGCCTGCGAGCAGTATCCCGACCGTTTCAGCGGCCTGGCCGGGATTGATCCCACGCAGGGCATGGAAGGCGTGCGAATGTTCGAGGACGCCGTGAAGAACATGGGATTCATCGGCGCGCACCTCTATCCGCACTGGTTCGAACTGGCGCCCGACCATGCGCGCTACTACCCCTTCTACGCCAAGTGCTGCGAGCTGGACGTGCCCATACAGATGCAGGTGGGCCAGTCGATGATCTACGCCAAGGACGCGCCGCGCCGCAGCGTCGGGCGCCCGATCGCGCTGGACGCGGTGGCCTGCGATTTCCCGGAACTGAAGCTGATCGGCATCCACGTGGGCATTCCCTGGCACGAGGAGATGATCGCGATGTCGTGGAAGCACGACAACGTGTTCATCGGCTGCGACGCGCACCGTCCAAAGTACTGGCCGGACAGCTTCCGCCACTACATCAATTCATTCGGCCAGGACAAGGTCATCTTCGGCACCGATTTCCCGGTGCTGGACTTCGAGCGGACGGTGAACGACATCGACGCGCTGGACCTGCGCCCGCACGCGCGCCGCAAGCTGATGCGCGACAACGTCCTGCGCATCTACGGCCTGGACGCCTGAAACGGGTCCCAAAACTCGAAGCCTGATTACTGCTTGCCAGCAGGAGCAGGCACTGCCCGGGGCGAGTACGCGTTTGTTCGGATCGATCTGAGCAAGAAATGCAACATAATAGCATGATTTCATTGGTGATTCATGCTATAGTTCAGGCTCATCAACGGATTGATACGGAGCCTCGAAATGGACCTTCACCGCACTCCCTCCCACGCCCCTGTTCGCGATGCCGAGCCTCTCCCGGCAGGCACTGTTTACCCTTCTCCAGACGCTGACGTGCGTATGGCCGAGTGGGAACGCAAGGAAAAGGCGCTTGGCGCACTCGAGTCGCAGATCATGGAATTGTGGGGCCACATCAACGCGGCCACAGCACGATTCCTGGAGTTGATTGCGGAGTTCGACCGCCGGGAGGGCTGGGCCCAGCACGGCATGGCGAGTTGCGCACAGTGGCTGAACTGGCAATGCGGCATCGGCGCGGTTGCGGCACGAGAGAAGGTGCGCACGGCCCGCGCCCTGGAATCGCTGCCGAAGATCTCCGCGGCATTCGGCGAAGGCCGGCTGTCGTATTCGAAGGTACGCGCCCTCACGCGCGTGGCGACGGCGGAGACGGAAGACACCTTGCTGCACATTGCCCTGAACGGCACGGCGGCGCATGTGGAGCGCACGGTGCGGGGTTTCCGGCGGGTCAAGCGTCATCTCGAGCGTGACGAGGCCGAGGCGATGCACGAGCGGCGCTACCTGGACTGGCGTCAGGACAGCGACGGCAGCGTAAGGATCGAGGCCCGTTTGACGCCCGAGGCGGGCGAGTTGCTGCGCAAGGCGCTGGAAGCGGCCGACGCGCAACTCGACGAACGGGGTGGAGACGCGGATACGTCTGATGTGGTTCCCGAAGGTGTTTCCGCGGAAACATCTGCGCAGCCACGGCCGCGACCCGTGCTGCCGCCATGCTGGGATGCGGCGCCTGAAAATGTTTCCGCGGAAACACCTCCTCGCAGCGCCGGTCAAAGGCGCGTGGACGCGCTGGAGCACATCGTCCAACGGTTTCTGGCCGAGGGCGGTTCACGCTCTACCGCAGGCGCTCATGAGGTCGTGGTGCACATCGCGCATGACGCCTTGTGTGACGTGCCGGAGAGCAGCGGTGCGGAATTCGACAACGGCCGCCCTTTAGCGGTGGAGACGGCGCGGCGGCTGGGTTGCGACGGCGCTCTGGTCGGCGTGGTTGAAGGCGCGAAGGGCGAGCCGCTCGCCGTGGGGCGAAGGACGCGTGCTGTGCCGCCGGCGATCCGGCGCGCGCTGCGCGTCCGCGACGGCGGCTGCCGCTTTCCCGGCTGCGATCGTTCCCGGTATGTGCACGCCCATCACATCAAGCATTGGGCAGACGGAGGAGAAACCGCTCTGGACAACCTGGTGACCCTGTGTTCGTTTCATCACCGGCTGGTGCATGAAGGGGGTTATGGCGTTCGAGTGGACGAGGGCGAGATCCGGTTCACGCGCCCGGATGGAGAGGTGATCCCGGCGGCGGGAAAAGAGCATGGCAGGTGTTTCCGCGGAAACACCTGTGCCGAGTCCGGCAACAGTTGCGAAAAGCCCGGAAGCACTTGCGCAGCTGGCGGCGCGGAGCAGCTTGAAGCGTTCAATCGGGCACGTGGTCTGGCTATCGACGCCTACACGGCCCGGTGTCGCTGGCGTGGCGAGCGGATGGACTACGACATCGCCATTGACGGGCTGTGCCGGGAGGCGGGACATACCTGAATAGCTCGCGACGCCTTCGCTGAAACTGTGCGTCAAGAGCGTTCAAGTAGCCATGTTCGCGCCGGCCCGGCGGTATTGAACGATCCGGTTACCACCACCCGGTAGCGGGTGCCGGCCAACTCCGCCGCCTGCTCACAGGCCTCCGCCACCGAATCGCATCGCATCAACTTCGCGTTCGGGCGGGCGGCTACAGCCTGGGCCAGTTCATCCGGAGAAAACGCCTTCGGCCATTCCGCACGGGTAACGATGACCTGATCTTCCGCCTTGAGAGGCAGGGCACGCATGAACCCGGCGACGTCCTTGTCGCCGTGCATGCCCAGCACCCAGATTGTCGGGCGCGGCGGCAGGGCGTTCAGGCTCCTCGCCAGGCACGCGCCGGCATCGGGGTTGTGCGCCACGTCCAGCACCCATTCCGCGCCGGCGAATTCCAGGCGCTCGAACCGCCCAGGCAAGCGGCCGGCCCGAAGGATCGCCGGACAGTCGCCGGCTTCGGGCACCCAATCGGCGTTGAGGGTTTCCAGCACCGCAAACGCCAGACTGGCGTTCGGCAGTTCCGCCGCGTTGACGGGATCGGCAACCGCCAGGCCCTCGCGGCGGACGGTCCGGCCGCGCCAGTCCCAGCACTTGCCCTGCCGCTCGAAGTCGAAATCGATGCCTGCCTGGTAAAGCGGCGCCTCAAGTTCCGCCGCGCGGGCCGCAATCGGCGCCGGCGCGACCCCCGCTCCGTAAAAGGCGGGACGGCCGGCGCGCAGGATCCCCGCCTTTTCGGCCGCCACCGAGTCCAGCGTGTCGCCCAGCCAGTCCTGGTGATCCATGGCGATCCGCGTGATCACGCTCACGTCCGGGTCGATCGCGTTGACCGCGTCCAGCCTTCCGCCCAGGCCCACCTCCAGCACCCAGGCGTCGCACCGCTCCCGGCTGAAAAGGCTGAAGGCCGCCAGGGTGACGAACTCGAACTCGGTAAGCCGGACATCGCCGCGCGCCGCCTCCACCCGCTCGAACTCTCGGCTGAGGCTCTCCGCGTCAGCGTGCACGCCGCCGATCTGCACCCGCTCCCCGAAGTCCTGCAGATAGGGCGAGAGATACAAGGCTGTACGCAGCCCTCCCCTCAAGCGCAGCGCCACGTCGATCAGCGCCGCGGTACTGCCCTTGCCATTGGTGCCGGCCACCGTCACCACACGGCCGGGAGGCGGCTTCAGATCCAGCTTGCCGATCACTTCCGCGATTCGCTCAAGCCCCAGGTCGATCTCGCTGGGGTGCAGCCGCGCCGCGTGGCGCAGCCACTCGTCCAGACGCCTCGGGGCTGCGCTTGCCATGGCCGCGAATTTTATTGGTTGCCGCGCTGGAAGCGAGGGCGTCCCGCCCTCGGCGCAGCAACCCGCGCATTACAATGCGCCCACCCCACGGGAGTCATGACATGCGCAACCCATTCTCTCCATTCTTCGCATTCCTCTGCCTTGTTCTGGCGTTCGCCGCGCTCGATACGCACGCCGAAATCGCCGCCAGTGCCGAAGAAACCCAACCCCTGCCCGCTGGCGTCGCATCGCCTTCATTCACGGCCCGAAACGCGGACGGCAGCGACTTTGTTTTCGATCCCTCGTCGCTGGACCGCCCGGCCATGCTGATTTTCTACCGCGGCGGATGGTGCCCGTACTGCAACCGTCACCTGGCGGAACTGCGGCACGTCGTACCTGAGCTGGAACAACGCGGCATGGACGTCTATTTCCTGAGCGCGGACAGCCCCGCCAACCTGGCCTCGGCGCTGCACGGCGACGCCGAGGGCCTCGACTACACCTTGCTGTCGGACGCAAGGATGGGCGCCGCCGAAGCTTTCGGCATCGCCTTCCGCGTGTCCGACGATTACTACCAGCAGGCGAAGGAATACGGCCTCGACCTGGAAGAGGCTTCCGGCGAGACCCACCACGCCCTGCCGGTGCCCGCCGTGTACGTCATCGACTCCGACGGCATGATCCGCTTCGCGCACTCCGAGCCCGACTACACACAACGCCTCGGCAACGACGAACTCCGCGCCGCCGTGGACGGCGTGCTGGAAAACGGATCAGGCGCCGGCGATGCTTAGGTCTTCGATGAGAATCGAACCGGTGTAGATACCGCCGCGCCGATCCACGTCGGACCCGATGGCGGCTATGTTGCGGAACATTTCCTTCAGGTTGCCGGCCACGGTGATCTCGTGGACGGCATGCTCGACCGCGCCGTCGCGCACCCAGTATCCGGCCGCGCCGCGCGAGTAGTCGCCGGTCACGGTGTTGGCGCCCTGCCCCATCATTTCGGTCACCACCAGGCCCTCGCCCATTTCCGCCAGCAGTTCCTCGTAGGACTGACCGGTGCTTTCAAGAAAAAGGTTATGCGCGCCGCCGGCATTCCCGGTGGTCTCCATGCCGAGCTTGCGCGCCGAGTAGCTGCCCAGGAAGTAGCCTTTCAGGATGCCGCCGCACACCAGGTCTCGATCGGCGGTCGCCACACCCTCGCCGTCGTAGGCCCGGCTGGCCAGTCCGCGCGGAATGTGCGGGCGTTCGTTCAGGTTGACGCGGTCCGCGAAAACCGGCTTGTCCAGGCTGTCGAGCAGAAAGCTGGCGCGGTTGTATAGCGCCCGGCCGCTGACCGCCGCGCAGAAGTGTCCGACCAGGCTACGCGCGACCCGCGGCGCGAACAAGACCGGCGCCCTGGTGCTCCTGATCTTGCGCGCTCCGAGGCGCCTGATCGTCCGTTCGGCGGCGCTCTCTCCCACTTCCTTCACCGGAGTCAGTTCCTCGGGCGCCCGCGCAACGCTGAAATCGTAGTCGCGCTCCATCTGCCCGTCCTGCTCGCCAAGCACGACGCAGGACAGCGAGTGGCTGCTCGACCGGCCGCTCTGCAGAAACCCGTGCGAGTTTCCGTAAGCGAAGGCGGATTCGCCGGTATCGACGCCGGCGCCCTCCGAGTTGCTGATGCGCGGGTCCGCGTCCAGCGCTGCGGCTTCGCATTCCAGCGCCAGGTCCATGGCCTGCTCCGCCTCCAGGTCCCAGGGATAGTGCAGATCGAGGTCCGGGAACTCCGTGGCCATGCGATCCGCGTCGGCAAGGCCCGCGTATTCGTCCTCGGCCGCAAACCGGGCCAGGCTCAGGGCCTTGTCAACGGTTTCGCGAACGGCCCCGGACGACAGGTCCGACGTGCTGGCCGAGCCGCGGCGCTGTCCCCGGTACACGGTCACGCCCAGCGAATGGTCCTGGTGGCTTTCCAGCGTTTCGACCTCGCGCATCCGCACGCGCAGGGTCAGTCCCGTGTTGTTGGAGGCCGAGGCTTCCGCCTGGCTCGCGCCTCGCTTGCGCGCGTAGCTCAGGGCATCGGCCACCCGCTCGCTGAGTTCATTGGGTGACATCGGCGCCCCGGACCGCTTCCGCCGTCTGGGCGGCCCGAAAGGCCTTGAGCGCTCCGCGCACGTCGGCGTCGCTCAGGGCCAGGATGGCGGCCGACATCAGCGCGGCGTTCACGGCGCCGTGCCGGCCGACCCCAAGCGTTCCCACCGGCACGCCGGCCGGCATCTGGGCCATGGACAGCATGGCGTCGGCGCCCCCGAAGGCGGCGGTCGCCATCGGAACGCCGAGCACCGGCAGCGAAGTGAGCGCCGCCACCGTGCCCGGAAGGGCCGCGGCCAGGCCGGCGCCGGCGATGACCACCCTGATCCCGCGCTCCTCGGCCTGCTCGCAGTACTCGGCAAGCTCGCGGGGGGCGCGGTGGGCCGAAAGCGCCCGCGCTTCCCAGCCTATGCCCAGCGAATCCAGCGTATTGGCCGCGTTCTCCATGATTTTCCAGTCCGAACGCGAGCCCATGAGAATGGCTACTTGTGTCATTTATGGTTTCCTGGTGGTTTGAAATTCATTGGTGCGTGGGGGTCACGCGGTGCCGCCGACGGTGATGCCGTCCACGCGGATGGTGGGCATGCCGACGCCCACGGGCACGGTCTGCCCGTCCTTGCCGCAGACGCCCACGCCGGGATCCAGCGCCAGGTCGCTGCCGACCATGGCCACGCGCGTCAGCACCGTGGGGCCGTCGCCGATCAGCGTGGCGTCGCGCAGCGGCGCGCCCAGCCTGCCGTCCTCGATCCGGTAGGCCTCGCTCGCGGAAAAAACGAACTTTCCGGACGTGATGTCCACCTGCCCGCCACCGAAGTTCTTTGCGTAGACGCCCTTTTTCACCGAACGGACGATCTCTTCGGGATCGTGCGGACCCGGCATCATGAAGGTGTTGGTCATGCGCGGCATCGGCAGGTGCGCGTATGACTCGCGGCGGCCGTTGCCGGTGGGCCTTACGCCCATCAGGCCGGCATTCAGGCGGTCCTGCATGTAGCCCGCCAGCACGCCGTTCTCGATCAGCACCGTGCGGCCGGTGGGCGTGCCCTCGTCGTCGATCTCCAGCGACCCGCGCCGGCCCGGCATGCTGCCGTCGTCCACCACCGTGCACTGGTCCGTGGCAACGGCTTCGCCGATGCGCCCGGCAAAGGCAGACACCCCCTTGCGGTTGAAGTCGCCCTCCAGGCCGTGGCCGACCGCTTCATGCAGGAGCACGCCCGGCCAGCCCGGTCCCAGCACCACGATTTCCTCGCCGGCGGGGGCGGGCTGCGCGTCCAGGTTCACCACGGCCTGGCGCACGGCCTCGCGCGCGTATTCCCCCGCGGAATCGGCCGCTACGAGATCGGCCAAAGGCAGACGCCCGCCCCAGCCGGCGACGCCGTGGCGGACTTCTCCGTTCTGCTCCAGCAATACCGTCACCCCCAGCCGCACCAGCGGGCGATCGTCGGCCGCCAGCCGGCCGTCGGACGAGCAGACCAGCACCAGGTTGCGGGCGATGGACAGGCTGGCGATCACCTGCCGCACCCGCGAGTCCGCGGCGCGGGCCTCGCGGTCCAGTGCGTGCAGCAGTTCCACCTTGGACGTATCGGAATAACCGTCGCCAGGATCGCCGGCCGCGTAGAGACGGCGGCTTGCGCCTTCGCGGCGCAACTCGATCCGCCCCCGGCCGCCGCCGCGGGCAATGGCGCCGGCCGTTTTGGCGGCGCGCAACAGGGTGGAGGGGTCCAGGTCGTCGGAATAGGCGAAGCCGGACTTTTCGCCGCTTATGGCGCGGGCGCTCATGCCGCGCCCGCGGTCGTGGCTCGCGGTCTTGACGATGCCGTCTTCCAGCACCCAGGATTCGCCTGAATACTCCGAGAAATACAAATCGCCCCAGTCCACGCCGGGCCGCATCAGCGCGCCCAGGGCCCGGTCGAGCTGAGGGTCGCCGAGGTCCGCCGACTCCAGCAGGTTGCCGCGGGCCAGGGTCAGAGCCTGCTGCTGAACCTCGAAGGTGGAAGGGTCCGGAGACTTGTTCATGTCACGCTCGACGGCAGCCTGCGATGATCGAGCGCAGGAAAGCCGCTGCGCAGCCGGTCGAGATTGTCCAGCGCCACGTCATGGCAGAGCACGCCATCGCCCTGCTTGCATTCCGCCACGACCTGCCCCCAGGGCTCGACCAGCATCGAGTGTCCGTAGCTCTCGCGCCCACCGGGATGGCTTCCATGCTGCGCCGATGCCAGCATGTAACAAAGGTTCTCGACGGCGCGGGCGCGAACCAGCAGATACCAATGCGCTTCTCCCGTCGGACGGGTAAAGGCGGCCGGTAGCGCAACCATCTCGGCGCCCTGCTCGCCCATGGCGCGAAACAGCTCCGGGAAGCGCAGGTCGTAGCACACCGCCAGCCCCAGCCGGCCGAACGGCGTTTCCGCCACGACCGGCTCGCTGCCCGCCGTGGTCGTCGCGGATTCGCGGAAGGACTCCTTGCGCCCGGGCAAGGACACGTCGAACAAGTGCATCTTGTCGTAGCGCGCCGCCAGGGTTCCGGAACCGTCGAACAGGCAGCAGGCCGATGCAGGACGGCGCGGGTCCTCCGCGCGCATGGGAATGGTCCCCGCGACGATCCACATTCCCAGCCTTTGGGCCTGCTCGGCCGCAAATTCCTGCCAGGGCCCGTCCCCCGGGTCCTCGGCATGCTCGGTGCGCATGCGCTCGGCGTCCCTGGACATCAGGGCGAAGTTCTCCGGCAGCACGGCCAGCGCCGCACCCTGGTCGGCCGCCCGGCGAAGCAAAGCCGCGGCGCGCTTGAGGTTGGCGCCGGGCTCGTCGCCCGAGCACATCTGTATGACCGCAACCTTGCTCATGGCGCACCCGGGCCGGAATCCGCCGCCGGCTCGCCGGGGGCGAGGTCCGGGCTGTCCGAGTCGCCCGCCTGCCGCGGCAGCGCTTCCTCCTGCGCCTGACTCAGCAGCGCATCCCAATCCACTTCAGGCATATCGGTCAAATGCTCCTCCAGATAGCGGGCGCAATCGTCAAACGCGCCCAGGTCAATTTCTTCACGCAGCACCCGCTCCACCAGCGGCTCGTCCCAGCTGCCGCCGACCCGGTAATAGTTGGCCGAGATCGCCTGCAGGGGTTCGCGGAAGGCCTGCGACAGCAACAGCATCGTTGCGCCCAGGCCGGTCCCGCCGACTATAACGCCGCCCAGCGAAAGCAAATCCGGCAGATTGGGGGATACTACGGCAACCTGGTCGTAACTGCGATCCTCGAGTCCGATCCGCCCAAACAGCGCGAGTTCGGCCACCGCCCCGTGCAGGCCCATATTGCAGGTGTAAGCCTGACCCTCGCGAAGGCTGAAATCGCCCGCCAGCCGGTCGAAGGGCAGTCCCTCCTCCGTCACTTCGCGGAAATCCAGCGCCAGGCGCCGCGGCAGGCGCGCCAGGCTCAGCACGCCCAGCATCCGTCCGCCGCCGGGGTCCAGGGCCGCTACTTCGCCCAACTCCGCCTCCAGGCGGACCGTTCCGTTGGACCGTCCGAGAAAGCCCCTCGAAGGCGGCCCGTCCCAGCTCGCGGAAAGGGTCATCCGTCCCCGGTCGCCGGAGATGCCGGGCGCGTAGCCCAACTGTTCCAGGGCCGCGGCGACGTCGGTACTCTCAAGGACCATGTCGAGCCGCCCCAGTTGCTCCGCGCCTTCATCGTCCGTGACCAGCCAGGCCGCGCTTCCCTCGGACGAGAAGGCCGCCGACTCGGTTCGAAACCAGTTCACGGCCAGTCCGCCCGCTGTCTTCTCGTAACGGGCCCGCACGTCCCCCAGTCGCATCGGTCCGATCACAAGATCGCTCAACATGACCTTGCCGGCCGGCAGGGCGCGCGGGTTCGCCGGTGGTTGCGGCTCCGGGTCCCGTAGCGTCAGCTTCAGCCGGTTCAGGTCCGCCAGCAACTGCCCGTTCCCGGCCCCCGCGCGCGGCCAGAACAGGCGCCCGTCGGCGAAATCGCCCTGAAGCTCCACCAGCCATCCGTCGGAGCGGGGACGGGCGCGGATGGTTTGATCGCGCAGGGTGCTGCCCATCGTATAGACCTCGCCCGCGGTCAGTTCCAGCGCCCACGGCAGGTCAAGCGAATCGGCTTCGGATCCCAGCACCTCGGCCCACAGCGCGGGACGAAGCCAGTCGACGCGTCCGTCCACCAGCAGACCCGGGGCTTCCGGCAGGCGCGGCAATGAATCGCCGAAGTGCAGGCGCCCGCGGCTGATCCGCCATCCCCCGCCATCGTCGGCGAACTCCAGGGCCACGCCCGGCCCCAGGCCCAGCCTGCCCGTCAGGAGCGGCAGGTCCCCGGACCCCCACAGAAGTTCCAGCCGCGTGGGCCCGGGTTCGTCCGCCGGCTTGTTCATGGGGTAGGGAAAGGCGCTGTCCAGTCCGGTCAGGTCGGTCTCCAGGCTCACCCGCACGGGACGGGACAGGCCCGCTTCCATCTCGGGCACCAGAACGCTGCCGTCCCATGCAAACTGTCCATCGAGCCGGTCCAGCGCGCAGCAGGCAAACAGCTCCTCAAGCGCTTCGGCGGTCGCCGATCCGTCCAGGTCCAGCCGATACCCGTAGCCCGCCATTCCGGCGGGCGCCCTTTCCACGTCGATCAGCAGCGGCTGATCGAGAAACCGTCCCTGCAGCTCGCGCGCGCGCACTCCGGCACGGGTAAAGCGAATGCTGCCCCTCAGGTTGGTGACCGCGGGTATCAGGGCGTTCAGCTTCAATTCTCCGCCGCCCAGTTCCGTTTCGGTGAAGATTTCCCAGGCGCTCCTGTCCGCCACAGGCAGCGAAAACTCCACGCGTGTAGTGGCCTGCCCGGAGGTCTCGGCATTGAGCAGCATGGGGTGAATCCGGTCGGCCATCGGAATTCGCGCCAGACCGGCGATCAGCGCCGGCAGGGGATCGTCGCTTTCGCCGTTCACCTCAACGACCGCACTGGTGAGGTCGCGGACATCGGTGCGCACGTCCCGCCAGCGCACGCCCGCCAGCTCGCCTGCCGCGTCGAGAATGACCAGGGCGGGTCCGTTCAGCACCAGCTTGCCCGACAGGTCGGCCACGTCCGGCCACGCCTCGTGCACCGTCAGCACCCCGTCGCTCAGGGCCATCTCCACCCGCAGGACCGCACCGCCGAACGGAAACGAATCGAGCGGTCCGCTGAGCTGCATGTTCCAGCCGTCGGCGCGGCCCGCATGCAGGGCCCTGCTAAGCCAGCCGAACGGAAGTCCAGGCGTGTTCTTCCAGGGCAGAAGCCGGAGCGCGGCCGGCAGGTCCTCGATACGATCGCCGCCGCCGCTCAGGTCCAGCACCGGCGAGCTGGCGCCCTCGGGCAGGGACAGGGCAAAACGGCCGGAGAAATCCATCCCTTCGGCGCCGATTCTCAAATTGTTGCCTTCAATCGACCAGTTCTCCGGCCCGGTCCGCCAGCTCAATTCCGCCTGCGCACCGGTCAGATTGACGGCGCCCTCCAGCCAGGACGCTGCGAAATCGCCGGCCCCGGAAATCGAGAGATCGGCATTGCCCGCGCCGGATTCGTGTCGCAGGCTTCCGTCGACTCCCTCCAGCGTCAGGCCGCGGTCCGGCCATTGAAGGGACAACCCGGAGAATCCGGCGCGGATTTCCGGCGGAAACGGACTTCCGGACTCCCAACTCAGGCTCAGATCGCTGACATCGCCGGCAACCGGCACCAGCGCAGGCGACACTCCCGCGGCGCGCGCGATTCCGAGCAGCGGCGGAATCGCGTCTTCCAGGCGCACAAAGCCGGCCTCCAGCCGCAATGCGGCGAGTTCTCCGCCGGTTCCCAGCGTCCAGCTTGCGCTGACCTCGGTGCCCCGCCAGTCCTCCCCGTTTCGCGCCGCCTCAAGCCGCGCGGCGGTCAACTCGGCGGCGTTCCCATCGCGTTGCCATTCGAACTGGCCCGCAAGGCGGTCAAAAACGTGATCGGGCGGGCCGCCCGCAACCCAAAGGTCCGCAAAGTCGAGCTCGCCGAAAAGCTGTTCGATTTCGGCGCCGTCAAGGTCCACGAAGACGTTGAAATCGCCGGAGCCGATCAATGGCAGGCCGGCCGCTTCGGTGACCAGTTCCCGCACCCTCGCCAGGTTCACGGACCGGCCCTCCAGGTGCAGCCGCCAGCGCCCGGCGGGCAGAAACGCGCGGGTCCATTGCGCAAGCTCGATGTCCGCCCCCAGCCCCAGCCAGTCGCCGTATTCCTCCGGCAGTACCAGGCGCCCGTCCAGCACGATCCGGCCGTCCGCTATGGTCACCGACAACCGCTCCAGCCAGAGGTTTTCGCGCATGCTCCGCGCCGGCTCCTCGAAATCGATCCAGACGTCGCGCAGTTGCAGCTCGGGCGGCACAAAAGCCAACAGACGCGCCGGACCGCCCGGATAGTAGGCGGGGTCGCGCCCCTGCACGGAAAAAGTTTCCGGGCCCAACCGCTTGAGGGACAACCTGGCGCCGACGATCGACATGCGGTCCAGGGGGAGGCCCGGCCCGGGCAGCAGCGTCAGGAGATTGATTCCCACCAGGATCTCGTCGGCCAGCAACAGCGGGCCGCCGCCGCGCTCGGACATGACCCTCACCCCCCGCAGACGGAATTCGGGCCCGGTAAAGCCCCAGGACGGTTCGATCCGGGCGAACTCCACCGGATACCCCAGGGCGTCGCTGGTCCACTCGGCGATCTCCTCCTGAAACGTCGGCACGAGCGGCATGAGCACGCGCAGCACGCCCAGCAGCAGGGCCACGAAAAGCAACGCCACGCAGACCGCGCCGACCAGCCACCGCAGGGCCTTCTTCAACGAGGGAGGCACCGCGTCAGGTTCCCGCGGCGGCGCTGTCAAACTCCCACAAGTCCTCCAGCTTGTAGAAGTCCCGCGTTTCCTGCCGCATGAGGTGGACCACCAGGTCGCCCAGATCGATCAGCACCCATTCGCCCCATTGCAGGCCTTCCACGCCCAGGACGCGGTGCCCGGCCTTCTTGCTTCGTTCGGTCAGGCGATCGGCCAGGGCCCGGATGTGACGCGCGTTACGGCCGGTCGCGATCAGCATGAAATCGGTCATCCCCGTTTGCGAGCGCACGTCGAGCAGGCGCACTTCGGAGGCCTGCAATTCGTCCAGGATGCCTTCGGCCAGGCGCACGAGGGCCATGTCCGGCACTGTGGAACGGGCGCTCAATTCTCACCTCCGGCGTAGGCGCCGGAATCCGAGATGATTCGCGCGACACGGGCCGGTATCAGGTCCTGCGCAAGCTCCCCCGACCGTGCCGCGCTGCGCACCCGGCTGGAAGAAACCGCCGCCACCGGCTTGCGGCAAATCATGATGCGGCCGGCTTCCGAGGCCTTGAGCTCCCGATGGTCCGCAATCGAACGCGACTCGATTTCCGCCTTGAGGGCCGCGGGCAGCGGTGCCTGATGGCCGGCGCGCGCTCCGACCAGTACGTGCGCCAGGTCGAAAATCGACCTCCAGCGGCGCCAGGTCGGCAGCGTAAGGAAGGAATCGAACCCCATCATCCAGCAGAGCGTGCGCCCGGGGTTCGCGCGCTTCAGGAACTCGAGAGTGTCCACCGTATAGCCAGTGGCGGAAGGACCCAGTTCGCACTCTTCCACCGAGAAACCGGGTATGCCCTCCAGCGCCGCCTTGAGCATCCGCAGCCTGAGCGGCGCGGAGGCCACCAGGGCGGTGCGGTGCGGCGGGGTGGCGGCGATCACGAATCGCACCTCGGACAGCCTCGCCGCATCGGCCAGCCGGCGCGCAAGGGCGACATGCCCCCTGTGCACCGGGTCGAAACTGCCGCCCAGCAGTCCCAGCGCCGTGTCCCGCCGCTCGCTCATTGCTCCGCGCCCATGCGATGAGGCTCCGCCAGGCCGAAGGCCAGAAGCTGAAGTTCCGTCCACGGCTCTCCCGGCCGGGCGCCCTTGATGACCTGGTCGGCCCGCGCGGAGCGAACGAGCAGCCGGCGGATGGAACGGGCGCCGTGGCGCTTCAGCGCCGAGCGGAACTCGGCCTTGCGGCTCGACCATACCCTGAGCGCACCCATGGCCGAGGGCAGGCTGTCGCCCCGCGCCGTTCGCCAGTACAGGTCCGCCAGTGTCGTGATGTCGCGAACGAGGACCCAGAGAATCAGGGTCAGAGGCGCACGTTCGCGCCTTAGCCCGGCGAGAATGCGCGCTGTCCGCCGCAGGTCCTGGCCCAGGGCGGCCGAGCCGAGCTGAAATACGTCGAACCGGCTGGCGTCCGCGATGGCCTCCATGACCGCGTCCACGGACAGCGGTCCGGGATCGTGGGCGAGCGCCAGCTTGTCGATTTGCTGCCGGGCGGACAGCAGGTTGCCCTCGGTGCGCTCGGCCAGCAGCGTGACGGCCGCTTCGTCGGGCTGGAAACCCTCGCCGGCCAAACGGTCGCTGATCCAGCCGCGCTGCTCGCGGGCGGACAGCAGCGGCGCATCGACCCAGGTCCCGGCCTTCTCCAGCGCCCCCACCCAGGCGCTTCTTCGGGCGTTGCGGTCGAGCGCTCCGGCAACCACCATGATCAGATTGTCCTCGGGGACCGAGCCGGACAGTTCCTTGAGCACTTTCGCGCCGGCGGCGCCCGGCTTGCCGCCCGGCATCCGGACTTCGACCAGCCGCCGGCTGGCGAACAGCGATTGGCTGCAGGCGTCGGCGTACAACTCGCCCCAGTTGTAACGAGCGTCGGCCAGGTGAAGCGAGCGTTCGGAAAAGCCGCCGGCGCGCGCGGCGGCCCGGACCCGGTCAACCGCTTCGTCCAGCAACAGCGGCTCCGCCCCGGACAGCAGGTACAGGGGCGCCAGCCCTCGCTCTAGGGCGGCCGGCAGTTCGTTCGGGGTCAGGCGCACGTATCGGCGAGCGCGACAGCTTCCTCGACCAGCAGCACCGGAATGCCTTCATGCACCGGGTAGAGCCAGCTGCCGCATTCGGAGACCAGCGCGCCTTCCATCGCCTGCGTGAGTTTCCGGCCGGCGGCGTTGCTCAACCTCCCTTCCCCGACGCCTTCGTTGTATACCGCAAGCTCCTCCGCCCCGGCCGGGCGCAGTTCGCCGCCGGTCCTCGGGCAACGCAGGAGCGACAGAAAGGATTCGTCCACGTCAGTGTGCCGTCCCTAGGGCCGGTCAATCTTGACGGGCGGCACCGGGTCCCAGCCCGATGGGCCCAGCGGGTGGCAGCGCAGCAGGCGGCGCAGGGACATCCCGAAGCCGCGCGGCAGGCCGTGAGTTTCGATGGCTTCCCTGGCGTATTGGGAACAGGTCGGCTGGAAGCGGCAGCGGGGACCCAGGAAAGGAGACACGCAAAGCTGGTAGGCGCGGATCAGCGCAATGGCCCCGGCTTTCAAAAGTGACACTAGAGACATTTTACGGCCCGCTGCCGGATTTCGTTCACCATGGAATGCAGGCCGTTGCTGCGGGTCGGGCTCAGGTGCCGGTCCAGGCCGGCCCCGGCGATGAAGTCGGGCGGCGTCTCCACGATCTCCGCCGGGCGCCGCCCGCTGTAAACGCGCATCAGGATCGCCGCCAGCCCGGAAACGATCGCGGAATCGCTGATCGCAAGAAAGAAAAGGCGCCCCTCATCCTGCCAGGACTTCAGCCACACCTGGGACTGGCAGCCGCGCAGGCGATTGTCCTCGATCCGCCACTCGTCGGGAAAGTCGGGCGCATTGCGGCCCAGTTCGATAATGTGCTGATAGCGCTCCATCCAGCTGTCGAAGAAGCCAAGCTCTTCGAGCAGTTCTTCCTGGGCGTCCCGCAGAGTTCCGGGGGACGGCGGTTCGACGCTCACAATCGGGTGGGGTTTTCCTGCCCGGTGTAAACCTGCTCCGGATCGAACACCTTGTCGCTCTCGGTGAATTCCAGCTCGACCGGCCCGCCGCCAGAAGTCAGCGGCACCCGGCGATAGAAGCAGGACCGGTAACCCACGTGGCAGCTCGCGCCGCCGGTCAGCTCCACCCGCAGCCACACGCAGTCCTGATCGTCGTCGATCAGCAGTTCGCGCACCCGCTGCTTAAGCCCGCTGGTTTCTCCCTTCCGCCAGAGTTTGTTCCGGCTGCGGCTGAAGTAATGCGCCTCGCCCGTCGTAATGGTGAGCTCGAGCGCCTCGCGGTTCATGTAGGCGTGCATCAGCAGTTCCCCGCTGCCGTGGTCCGTGACCACGGCCGGGATCAGACCGCCGGCGTCGAATTTCGGCGCCAGCTCGGCGCTCTCCTCCACCTGGACCACGGTCCGCCGGGGTGCAAACAGCTTGCTCATGGGCCAATCATAGCGCCGCCCGGCGCCAGGTAGTGCCTTGCGGGCCGTCTTCCAGGATCACGCCGCGTCCGGCGAGCTCATCGCGGATGCGATCGGCCGCGGCATAGTCGCCGACGTCACGCTGCCTGGCCCGCTCGCCGATACGCGCTGCGATTTCCTCGGCGGTGAGCTCCGGTCCGCTCTCCACGGCCGTAAACCACTGCACAGGATCGGCCTGAAGAATACCCATGAGGAAGCCGCCGGCCTTGAGCGCGGCCGCCCCCGCGACCGGTTCCACGGCTCCGGCCCGCAGCTTGCGCGCCTCCCCGGCCAGCACGCTCAGGGCCGCCGGCGTGTTGAGGTCGTCCTCCAACGCGCGGACCAGCTCGGGTGACGGTTCCGCTGTGCGTGCAGATCCTCCCGGGGGCGAAGGCGTCCCTCCTTCGCGGGAATCCTCAGCGCAGTCGAGCAGAACGCGATACAGGCGGTCCAGGCGCTGCCGGGACGTTGCAACCAGCTCGTCGGTCCACTCAAGCGGGTCCCGGTAACGCGCGCTCAGAAGGGCCAGCCGCAGGACCTCGCCCGGGATTTTCCCGCGCAATTCGCGAATCGTCAGGATGTTTCCCCGGGACTTGGCCATCTTCGACTTGCCCATGCGGATCATGCCGTTGTGCATCCAGTAGCGGGCCAGGGGGGCGCCATGGCCACAGCGGCTCTGCGCGATCTCGTTCTCATGGTGCGGGAAGATCAGGTCCCGGCCCCCGCCGTGAATGTCGATCGTATCTCCCAGGTGTTCGCGGGCCATGGCCGAGCATTCGAGGTGCCAGCCGGGGCGCCCGCGCCCCCAGGGGCTTTCCCAGCCGGGCAGTTCGTCGGAAGACGGCTTCCAGAGCACGAAGTCGGCCGGGTCCTCCTTGTACGGCGCAACCTCGACCCTGGCGCCGGCAATCTGCTCGTCGCGATTGCGACCGGAAAGCTCGCCGTACGCGGCATACGCGCCCACCCGGAACAGCACGTGGCCCTCCGCCTCGTAGGCATGCCCCGACTTCAGCAGGCTCTTGACCAGGCTGATCATCTGCGGCACGTGTTCCGTCGCGAGAGGTTGCCGGTCCGGCGCAAGCACGCCCAGCCCGGCCATGTCTTCCCGCCAGGTCCGGATCCAACGCTGCGCGACCGCTGCGATCGGCACGCCTTGTTCGGCGGCCGCCTGGTTGATCTTGTCGTCCACGTCGGTGATGTTGCTGGCATAGACCAGCCTGTAGCGGCGGCGCAACAGGCGCGCCAGCACGTCGAACACCACCGCCGGGCGGGCGTTGCCGATGTGAGCGGGACCATAGACTGTCGGCCCGCACACGTACATGGTCACACGGTCCGCATCGCCGGGAACGAAGGGCTGGCGTTCGCCGCCCAGGGTGTTGTGGAGGCTGATCATGGCCCGCCGGCTGCCGCGGGAGGCGGAAGCGCGGCCAGGTCGCGGAGTATCTGCCAGGCCAGTTCCTCGGCCAGGGCGTCGCGCAGGACCTCGGTCTCGCGCTCCATTCCCAGCACCCGGAACTCGTCCTGCACGCGGGTGTGGTTCACTTCGCGCTCACGCGCCTCGATCAGCCGCGCCGGGCCGAGTCTGAGTGTGTAGCGCACGCGGTAGCTGATTTCCGTGACCGTGGGCAGATTGTTCGCGGAAATCGCCACGAGGCTCTCTTCGCTCTCGTCGTCCAGCAGACGCAGGATTGCAACGTCCTCCCCGGGCTCGCCATGCACCGGGACTCCGGCCAGTCGCAATTGCTCGTTGAGGGCGCGCCGAAGCGGCGTCGACCCATGGGCGCTTTGCAGCCAGATGCCGCCGGACAGCGCCGGGAACTCAAGCGGCCCCTGAAACTGAAAGCCGCAGGCCGCGAGCAGGAGCGACAGTGCGCACGCCGCGGTAACGCGTGGCAGAAAAGCCCGCATGAGGGTCACACCACGAAATTCACGACGCGGCCGGGCACATACACCTCCCGCAGGATCGGAATTTCCGCCAGGTGGGCGGCCACCCGCTCGTTCCCGCGCGCGGCCGCCAGCACGTCGTCGCGTTCGGCGCCGGCCGCCACCCGGATGCTGGCGCGAAGCTTGCCGTTGATCTGAACCGCGATCTCCACGGTCTCCTCCTTCAGCCATTCCTCGCGCGCCTCCGGCCAGGGCGCATTGGCCAGCGATGCGGCGTGGCCCAGGCGTTCCCAGAGTTCTTCGCCCACGTGCGGCGCGAAGGGGCTGACCAGCAGCACCAGAGGCTCGGCGACGCCGCGCGGCAATTCGTCCCAGCGCGCGGCCGCATTGACCAGCTCCATCAATGCGGCGATGGCCGTGTTCAGTCGCAGCGTCCGGATGTCCTCGGTGACCTTCGCGATGGTGCGATGCAAAAGCCGCATCTGCTCCGCGTCCGGGTCCTTCTCGGCCACCCCGCGCTCGAGCAGCGCCCACAGCCGGTTGAGGAACCGGTGCGGACCCTCCACCCCGCGGGTACTCCAGGGCTTCGATTTCTCCAGCGGCCCCAGGAACATCTCGTAGATGCGAAATGCATCGGCGCCGCAGTGGCTCAGAACATCGTCGGGGTTGACCACGTTGCCGCGCGACTTGGACATCTTGTGGGCGCGCGATTCGAGGACTACGGACGCATCCGCGGTCAGAACGAAATTCTCGCCGCTCTTGAGCACGTCATCCTCGCTGACGGCCACGGGTTCAAGTTCCTCGCCGCTGTCCTTCTCCACGTAGGCCGCCGGTTGCGAGCCGCTCACGCGGCGCGCGCGTTCCGCCGAGACCAGCGCGCCGCCATCGTCCCGGTAGGCGGTGTATTCGCGCTCGCCGAGAATCACGCCCTGGTGCACGACCTTGCGGAAAGGCTCGTCGCAGGACACCAGGCCCGCGTCGTACAGCACCTTGTGCCAGAACCGCGCGTAGAGGAGATGCAGCACGGCGTGTTCGGCGCCGCCGATGTACAGGTCCACCGGCATCCAGTAACGCTCCAGTTCCGGATCCACCAGGCGGCCCGGATTGTGGGGATCGATGAAGCGCAGGTAGTACCAGCACGAACCCGCCCATTGCGGCATGGTGTTGGTCTCGCGGCGCGCCGGCCGGCCGCTGGACGGATCGACCGTGTCCAGCCAGTCCGCAGCCTTGGCCAGCGGCCCCTCCGGAGATCCGCTGGGCCGGAAGTCCTCAAGGTCCGGGAGCGTCAGCGGCAGATCGGTTTTCGGAAGGGGACGCGCAACGCCGTCCACGAACACGACCGGAAACGGCTCGCCCCAGTAACGCTGGCGGCTGAACAGCCAGTCGCGCAGGCGGTAGGCGATCCTCGGCCGGCCCCGGCCGTGCCGCTCAAGCCAGTCCACCGCGGCCTGCTTGGCTTCCTCCATGCGCATGCCGTTCAGGAAATCGCTGTTGATCACCACGCCCTCGCCGCTGAAGGCGGCGTCCTCGTAGCCCTCCGGAGGTTGAACGGTGCGCACGACCTTCAGCGAATTCTCAAGCGCGAACTCCCAGTCGCGCTGGTCCTCGCCGGGAACGCCCATGATCGCCCCGGTGCCGTAGCCCATCAGCACGTAGTCGGCCACCCACACCGGTACTTCCTCGCCGGTGACCGGGTGCCGGGTCCGCGCTCCCGTGTCCACGCCGCTGCGGTCGTGCGCGTCGGCTGCGCGGTCGCGCTGGCTCTTGCGCGCCGCATCAAGGCAATAGCGCCGCACCCCGTCGATACGCTGGGGCGTCGCGAGATTCTCGACCAGCGGATGCTCCGGCGACAGCGCCAGGAAAGTGGCGCCGAAGATCGTGTCGGGGCGGGTGCTGAATACCCGGATCTTTTCCTCGCTCCCGATCAGCTCGAAGTCGATCTCCGCGCCCACCGAACGGCCGATCCAGTTGCGCTGCATCTCCAGCGTCGATTCCGGCCAGTCCAGTCCGTCCAGCCCGTCCAGCAGGCGCTCCGCGTACTCGGTGATCCTGAGCATCCACTGCCTCAGGGGCCGGCGCTCGCAGGCAAAACCGCCAACTTCCGAACGCCCTTCCACGACTTCCTCGTTGGCCAGGGTGGTGCCGAGTTCGGGGCACCACCAGACCGGCTGCTCGTCCTGGTAGGCCAGCCCGCGCTCGTGGAGCTTGAGGAAAATCCACTGCGTCCAGCGGTAATAGTCCGGGTCGGCGGTGCTGAACTCGCGCGACCAGTCGTACGAGAACCCCAGCGACTTCAGTTGCGTGCGGAACCGGTCGATGTTGCGGCGCGTGGTCACCCGCGGATGCGTGTTGGTGCGCACGGCGTACTGCTCGGCCGGCAGGCCGAAGGCGTCCCAGCCGATCGGGTGAAGGACATTGTAGCCGCGCATCCGCTTGTAACGGGCAACGATGTCGGTCGCCGTGTAGCCCTCCGGGTGGCCCACATGCAGACCGGCGCCGCTGGGATACGGGAACATGTCGAGGATGTAGGCCTTGGGCCGCGAATGATCGGGCCGGACCGGCGTCCTGAATGTTCCTTCACGCTCCCAGCGCGCTTGCCACTTCAGTTCGATTTCTGCAAACGGATACGACGTCATGGCGCTGAATTGTACGGGCCGCCAGCCCGCATATTTGCCTTAGTTGGTGTGCCGACTAAAGCCCTTCCTTCGCCCCACTCCTCGTGGGAGCGTTGGAGCAGGGACAGCGAGAATCGAGCCAGGATGGCGTCTCCCGCGAGGAGTGGGGCGAAGGAAGGGCGAGGAAGCCCGCAGGCGGTCTAGCGTGTGAGGGCCGCCCAGGTCGCGCCCGGACCGGCGGCGATGGCGCGCCTGCCGACGGCCTCGGCCCAGTCGGAATCCCGGCCGTACTCAGCGCGCCAGCGCCATAGCGGCAGGCTGAAGTATTGCAATCCCATCTCCTCGGTAAACCCGATCGCCCCATGCACCCCATGCGCGATCTGCGTGACCGGGTGCACGAGTTCCGAGCAGCGGCACTTGGCGATGGCGACCGCCAGCCACGCCGGGCTCTCCTCGGACTCCGGCATACCGTGCTTCTGCACGGCCGCGAAGGCCTGCTGCGACGCCGCCTGCATGCAGGCCGCGTAGCCCGCGAGTTCCGCCATTTGCTGCTGCACCGCCTGGAATTTCGCTATCGGGCGCCCGAACTGCCTGCGCTCCGAACAATACGCGGCCGTGCGCTCCACCAGGCCCTGCGCGGCGCCCGCCATCTGCGCCGAGCGGAGCAGCGCCCCGGCCGGCATCGGCAACGGGGATGCGCCGGCGGCGGCATCTTCGGCGCTCTGGCCGAGCCCGCGACGGATCATGGTTTCGGGAAATGCACCCGGAGCGGCGTAGCGTCCGCAGGCCTCGGCGATGACGAAGGCGTCCGGCCATCCCCCGCCATAGCCCCCATGTTCCTGCGGCACCAGAACCATATCCAG
Source organism: Gammaproteobacteria bacterium (assembly GCA_028821145.1). Lineage (GTDB taxonomy): Bacteria > Pseudomonadota > Gammaproteobacteria > Steroidobacterales > Foliamicaceae > Foliamicus. The sequence goes on from JAPPHC010000055.1 coordinate 35,956, forward strand.
GCCCATCTCGCGGGCCAGCGTCGTGAACCCGGCGCCACCGGAGCGGTGCGCCTCGGCGAGATTCTCCGGCGCCAGGTTTTCGGCGAACATGCGCTCCACCGTTTCCACCAGCAGCGGGTCGGCGCGCATCAGCGAAGACCCAGGCCGCGCGCGATGATGCCGCGCAGGATTTCACCGCTGCCCCCGCGCAGCGAGAACGACGGCGCCAGGACCGTCATCAGGTGCAGCGCCTGCTGGTACGGCAGCGCGTCCTCCGCGCCGTCCGGCGGCAGATCGACGATCTCCTGGGCCAGCCGCGGCAGGGACTGCTCGAAGCGGGTGCCCATGTCCTTGACCATGGCCGCTTCCAGGGCCGGC
>JAPPHC010000003.1 GCA_028821145.1 Gammaproteobacteria bacterium
GCCTCGGCGGATTTCTCGTATTCGATCAGATTCTTCGCCACGTGATGGCCTCCCATGGTTTTCCGGATTGCGGCGAACATACCGCCGCTCGCGCTGCCTGGGCACAAAGATGGGGCAAATCCCCGGAACCCCGCTGTCCGGCAGCAGGCGCAGAATACTGGCACAAAGCCCCCGGCAATGCAAACCGCGCTTGCCGGCCGCCCGTTATGGGGCGCTCCAGGCGCCGGAAAGACAAGAATTCGCCGCTTGTATATAATCCAGCGCTGGCCCGCCAATAGCCTTCGGGGACGGTACGAGCAGGCTTTCGCGCGTTTGGCGCCAATTCCTTCAGAAACGCAGGGGACATCTCCCTATGAAATCGATTCACAAACTCACATTCGCCGTTATCGGCTGCGCGCTTCTCGCGCCGGCATTCGCTCAGGACGACCAGATGATCGAGGAAGTCATCGTGACCGCCCAGCGCCGCGCGGAAAGCGTCCAGGAAGTTCCGATCGCGGTCAGCGCGTATTCCGACGAGCAGCTGCGCACACTGCAGGTCACGGAAGGACTGGACATGACCCGGCTCGTGCCGAACCTGATGGGCAGCAACAACACCGGGCTGGGATCGGCGAATGTGTATTCGCTGCGGGCCCTCAACAATACGGAGTCCATTCCCACCTTCGATCCCCCTGTCGGCAGCTACATCGACGATGTTTTCATCAGCCGCCAGAACGCCAACAACTACGCGCTGTTCGATATCGACCGGATCGAAGTGCTGCGCGGCCCGCAGGGCACGCTGTTCGGCCGCAACACCACGGGCGGCGCCGTGAACGTGATTTTGAAGAAGCCGGCCGAGGAATTCGGCGGTTACGTGGAGCTGGGCTTCGGCCGGTTCAGCCAGGTGCGCTTCCGCGGCAGCGTCGATCTCCCCGTCCAGGACAACCTGCTGGTCAAGCTGTCGGCCTATGCCATCGACGATGATGGCTTCGTGGAGAACCGCACCACCGACGAAGACGGCATCAACTACGAGAAGAACGTCGGCGTGCGCGCGGCCGTTCGCTGGCTTGGCGAAGTCGTGACCTGGGATGCGGCCGTTTCATACGTAGACCAGGAACACGCCAACCTGCTGAATTTCAACGATCCCGATACGGACGACCGGTATACGCTCACGGGCTTGCGCTCCGATGCTCCGCCCGCCTGGGCCGTTCCGATTTCGGGCGCCAAGGCCGGCAAACCGTTGGGCAACTGGGTCAACTCCCTTTCGATCTACTCCAATATCGAAGCTGAAACACCCTTCGGTACGCTCAATTTCATTACCGGACAGCGGTTTCTGGACCACGACTTCACTCTCGACTTCCTGAACACTCCCATTCCCACCGGCGGCTTCACCATCGCCAACGAAGGCGAGCATGATCAGTTCACGCAGGAGATCAAGCTGACCGGCTCCACGGACAACGGAATGCTGGATTACGTGGCGGGCCTGTTCTACATCCGCGAGGAGAACGAGACGGATTTCGCCGACATCATTTTCGGATTCATCCTGAGGGACCGCGTCCTTTTCAATGACACGGACGCCCTGGCCGCCTACGTGCAGGTGGACTACAACGCCACCGAAAAGCTCACGCTTACCGGAGGCGTGCGCTGGACTGACGAGACCAAGGACGTCGGCTATTCCGCCAATCCCGGCTGGCCCACCGGATTCAATTCCTCGGACATCGCCGCCCTGGGATATCCGCTGGAGCAGAACTCGAAGATCAGCACGCCAAGGCTGGCGCTCGAATACGACGTCAACGACGACCTGATGCTCTACGCATCAGCGACCCGCGGTTTCAAGTCCGGAGGCTGGAACGCCCGGGGCGCGGCCGCATCGTTCATCGAAGTGTTCGGGCCGGAAAAGGTCTGGTCGTACGAGCTCGGGATGCGCTCGGACTGGCTGGACGGACGCGTTCGCCTGAATGTCACCGCATACAGCGCGGACGTGACCGACTTTCAACTGCCCTCGGCGGTCTACGACGCTTCCGGCGTCCCCACATTCAATACGCGCAACTACGCGTCGCTCGAAAACCAGGGCGTAGAGGTGGAACTGACGGCGGCCCTGATCGACGGATTGACCGTCTTCGTGAACCTTGGAACCCAGGACGCGGAGTACGCCGAGCTGAACCCCTCCATCGTGCGGCAGCAGGATCAATGCAACGCGGACCTGGCGGCGGGCATTGCCTACACGGCAACTCCCTTCTGCGGGGCAGGCGTCGTGAACCACCTGGGGCAGATCGCCGACCCTGTCCGGTCGCCGGAATACACGCTCACGGCGGGCGCGATTTACGACATCCCGATTGCCGACGGCTGGGAGCTCACCCCGAGCGCCTACGTCTATCAGCTCGGCAAGCACAGCGTCGGCTCCAGCGGCACGCCGAACGCGCTCAATGACGGCTACTCGGTGATTACCGCGGCCGTTACGCTGCGCAACCTGGATCAGAACTGGTCGATCAGCGCGGAATGTCAGAACTGCTCGGACCGCGAGCAGGGCACGTCGTTCTTCATCGGCCTCTACCTTCAGGACCCGCGCACCTGGACCGTGAACTTCCGCAAGGACTTTTAGCCCGAGCCGGAATCAAACCAAAAAGACCTGCCGCGCGTATCGTGTGGCAGGTCTTTTTTTGAGTTCGTTATTCGGGAGCCAGGGTGACGCCGCTGGCGAGCATTTCCTGAATCTGCTCGCGTGAATAACCCGCCTCGCTCAGCACTTCAACGCTGTGCTCGCCCAGTTGGGGAGGATGGCGGCGGATATCGGCCGGAGTGGCCGAGAAATTCACCGGGAATCCGGGCATACGAAGTTTGCCTTCGGTGGGGTGGTCCATTTCGCTCCAGAAGCCGACTGCCTCAAGGTGCTCGTCGTTCTGCAGGTCGTCTAGCGAATTCACAGCATTGACCGGCACGCTGCTGCCTTCGAACATTTCCATCCATTCGGCCGTCGTGCGGGTGGCCAGAATCCGGCCCGTTTCCGCATAGGTGTCGTCGATATTGCTCACCCGGTCCGACAGCGTGCGGAAGCGCTCGTCCTCGATCAGTTCGGGCCGCCCGGCCCGGGTGCAGAAGAGCTCCCAGTGCCGGTCCAGGTACGGCAGCATTGCAACGTATCCGTCCAGCGTCTTGTACGGCTTGCGGTGCTTGCTCATCAGCCGCTTGTAGCCGGCCGTTGCCAGCGGCGGATCGAAAACCTGGCCCCACAGGTGCTCGGCCATCACGAAAGACACCATGGTTTCGAACATCGGCACTTCCAGCTCCTGCCCCTCGCCGGTCCGTTCGCGATGTAACAACGCCGCCAGCACTCCGTAGACCACCGTGATCGCCGTGGTCTTGTCGGCCACCACGCTGGGCGCGTAGCGCGGTTCGCCCTGCACCATTGCATGCAGCATGGCAAAGCCGCTGACCGACTGGATCGAGTCGTCCAGCGCGCCGCGCTGCGCATAGGGCCCGTCCTTGCTGTAGCCGTAGGTTCCACAGTAGATGATCCGCGGATTGACCGCCCGGAGGTCATCGTATTCGAGCCCCAGGCGCGTCATCACGCCGGGACGGTTGTTGTGAACCAGCACGTCCGCATCGCGCGCCAGGCGCAGCACGGCTTCTCTTCCGGCAGGCTTCTTGAGGTTCAGGACCACGCCCCGCTTGTTGCGGTTGCAGGTCAGGTAAAGAGCGGCCATGCCGGGGTTGTGGGAAGCGCCCAGAGTCCGGTTGGAGTCTCCGTAGGGCGGTTCCACCTTGATGACGTCGGCGCCCATGTCGGCCAGCAACTGGCAGGCCCAGG